>NZ_LWCT01000002.1:0-291622 GCF_001650455.1 Plantibacter sp. H53 | reverse complement strand
GGGCGGGTCTGGACGTGTTCGACGGTCATGGCGCATCCTTTCGAGGGCTGATGCACTCCATCCCACCGCCCGACCTGTTTCGCCAGCGTCAAGCTCGCGAACTGTCACCTCGGAACAGTGTGGGCCGCGCACACCCGCGTCACGTGACAGTTCGCGGGCTACTTGGCGTCGGCGTAGGAGGTGACGACGGCGGTGGTGACCGGGAACTCGACCGGCGCGGTACCGAAGATCAGGCGACCGGCCTCGGCCGCCGCCTCGCGCACGAGGGCGACGACCCGCTCGGTCTGGTGCTCGGGGCAGTGGACGACGATCTCGTCGTGGAGGAAGAAGACGAGGTGGGCCGACTCGGTGAGCGCGGCCGCCGGACCGACCGACTTCGCGGCGAGCGCCTGCAGCCGCGTCCGGAGGCCGGCCATCCAGCACAGCGCCCATTCGGCGGCGGTGCCCTGCACCACGAAGTTGCGGGTGAAGCGACCCCAGCTGCGCGCCTCCATGCGGGCGCGCTGGGTTGCGGCGGCGTTCGCCCCCTCCATCGATGCGGCCGACTGGATCTCCCGCCAGGTCTCGCCGGGCAGCGGTGAGGTGCGGCCGAGCCGGGTGCTGACCCGTTCCCCGCGCTCCCCGGCACGGGCGGCGGCCTCGACGAACTCGATCGCCCGCGGGAACGCCCTCGTGAGCCGGGGCAGGAGGCGCCCGCTCTCCCCCGTCGTCGCGCCGTACATGGCACCGAGCATCGCGATCTTCGCATGTGGTCGGGTGTCGACCGCGCCGACGTCGACCATGCCCTGGTAGAGGTCGACGCCGCGTCCGGCATCGGCCATCGCGCGGTCGCCGGACATCGCGGTGAGGATGCGTGGCTCGAGCTGGGCGGCGTCGGCGACGACGAAGCGCCACCCCTCGTCCGCGAGGACGGCACCGCGGACCTGGTGCGGCAGCTGGAGGGCACCGCCACCGTCGGACGCCCAACGGCCCGTGACGACCCCGCCGGGAACGTAGGTGGGACGGAAGCGTCCGTCCTTCACCCAGGTCTCGACCCACGTCCAACCGTTCGCGGTGAGGAGACGGGACAGCTTCTTGTACCGGAGCAGCGGCTCGATGACGGGGTGCTCGATCTCCTGCAGCTCCCACTGGCGAGTGGACGTCGCGTTGATGCCGGCACGCTGCAGGGCCTTGAGGAGCTCGCCCGGTGACTCGGGGCTGAGCTCCTGCACCCCGAGGGCGGCCTTGACCTCCCCGAGGACCGCGGCCAGCTTCGCCGGACGGACACCGGGCGGCACCTTGGGGCCGAGGGCGTCGGCGAGGATGCGGTCGTGGGCCTCGGCGTCCCACGGGAGACCGGCGAAGGTCATCTCCGTGGCGATGAGGGCACCGGCGGACTCGGCGGCGAGGAGGAGTCCGAGCTGCGAGCGTCCCTGCGGTGTCGCACCGTCGACGGCGTCACGCTGGAGCGTGAACTCGGCGACGGGATCGCGTTCGCCGCCCGGGAGGTCGAGGTCGAAGAGGGTCCCGACCGCCTCCGCACGCTGGGCGACGCGCGGGTCGAGGACCTCGTCCCACGGGCCCGCCGGAGCCGTCGCGAGGGCGGAGTCGGCGGTGAAGGCGGCATTGCGGAGGAGGTTGTGTGAGAGCCGGAGGTCGACGCAGCGGGCGACCCGGACACCCGCGGCGAGGAGCGCCGGGTACCAGAGCGTGGTGTCGTCCCAGACCCAGCGCGGCGGGTTCGGCTCGGCTTCGAGACGCCGGACGAAGGCCGCGAGGTCGGCCCGCGGCATGGTGGTCTCGGAGACCGGAGGTGGCTCGCCGGATGGAGTGGGGCGGTCCTCGAGGTGCACGACGCGCACGCGGGCGCCGTCGAGCTGCTGGAGGACGATGTGCACCACCCCAGTCTGCCGTCACCCGCCGACCTCGCCCGACGCGCGCACTCGCTAGAGACACGAGACCCGGACGGAATCACTCGTTCCATCCGGGTCTCGTACTCGTCAACGCAGCTACAGCGCACCGCTCCCGTCGGGCCAAACTACCTGGCTAGAGAAACCGCTGCGCCAGCGTGATTCAACTGGCGCGTCGCCGTTTGTTGATCCAGCCGATGAGCCACCAGGCGGTAGCGAGCAGCCCCACAAGGAAGATCGCGCTCGCTAGGTAGTCCAACGGCCGGGCGCCACGGGCGATCGCACCTAACAGCAGCGGAACGCCGCCGGCGAAACCGCCGGCGATGAGGGCGCGTCGCCTGCGCAAGGGTGGATGCAGGTTACGAGGGTCAGACACGTACACACCCTGCCGTCACACCGTTCAAGTAGATCTTCATCTCCTTCCCGTTCTGGCAGACGCCCCAGTTGGACAGGACAGCGAAAGCGATCGTGATGAGTCCGCCGACAACCAGACATGCTGCTTGTCCGACTCCAGGTATCGCGCAAATTGCGGCTCCGATCGCGAAGCCGCTTCCGCCGATGATGAGGTTCTGGTCGAGCGCGTTGAAGAGGACATACATGCCACCGCCATCGATGCCGCCGCCAATTCGCGTCGATGGAGGGTCGACGAACGTGAGATCAAGGCCGGCGCCGAGACTGAAGGTGGTCGTCACGGTACCGCCCAGGAGTTCCTCCTGGAAGGGGACCGCGGCGGCTTTCAGCTCGACGAAGGCCTGCCGTACATCAGCCTCAGAGATGGACGGCAAGGTTTCCGGCTTCACCGACTCCGCGGCCACGTTCTGAGCGCCTGCCTGGCTCGTTTGGTTCAGAACAGGCGCAGCTACGGCACCACCCCCGCCGCCGGCGACGACGGCCGTCGATACGACGAGTACAAGGACAGCACGAATCATCCACTTTGATTTCATTCTTTGCTCCATTTCGATACGAGAGGACTCCCTCTCGGTGAAATATATGCGCCTGAAACTCTTCATGCAAGAAGATTCCTGGTCAAAAACGAGAGCGCAGAAGTTCGGAGAAGCTGACCCGCGATTGCGTCGCGTGGCTCGTCGATCACTGCGCTTTCAGCGTCGACCGCAGTCGCTACCGGGACATCCCCCCTATGGGGGTGGGCGCTGCGGTGCCAGACTGCGAACATGCTGATCTCGACGATGAACGATGTCCCCGGCCGCCAGGTAACTGAGGTGCTGGGCGAGGTGACCGGCCTCACGGTCCGTGCACGCAACGCGGGCGTGCAACTCGGCGCCAACTTCAAGGCGCTGCTGGGCGGTGAGCTCTCCGGGCTCACGAAGCAGCTCGCTGAGAGCCGCGAGGAGGCGAAGCAGCGACTCATCGAGGCGGCCACCGCGCTCGGTGCCGACGCGGTGCTGGCGATGCGGTTCGACGCGGCCGAGGTCGGCCAGAACTACCAGGAGGTCGTCGCCTACGGCACCGCCGTCAAGCTCGGCTGAGCACGGGGCCTGAGCCACCCCGGTCCCTGGGCCATCCCGGTCCCGGTCCCTGAGCCTGTCGAAGGGCGCACTTCGACAAGCTCAGTGACCGGGTGGGTGGCTCACGGACCGAAGAAGGATCAGGCGCGGAGGCGCTTGAGCTCCTCGCGACGGACTGCCTGCTCGGCCGGGTCCGGCACCGGGAGTGACGCGAGGAGACGACGCGTGTAGACGTCGCTCGGCGCACCGAGCACCGCTGAGCCGGGCCCCTCCTCGACGATGTCGCCGCGGTACAGCACGAGGATGCGGTCGGCGAGGATGTCGACCACCGCGAGGTCGTGGCTGATGAACAGCGACGCGAATCCGAACTCACGCTGCAGCTCGGCGAAGAGTTCCAGCACGCGGGCCTGCACCGACACGTCGAGTGCCGAGGTCGGTTCGTCGGCGACCAGCAGCGCCGGTTCGAGCGCCAACGCCCGCGCGAGCGAAGCGCGCTGCCGTTGCCCACCGGAGAGCTCGTGCGGGAACCGGTCGCCGAACGCCTTCGGCAGCTGGACCGCCTCGAGGAGCTCGTCCACCCGACGCCGGGCCGCCCGTGCATCGCCGAAGCGCCCGTGCACGATGAGCGGCTCCGCCACGCACTCCGCGATCGTGAGCAGCGGGTTGAAGCTCGTCGCCGGGTCCTGGAACACGAACCCGATCTCGCGGCGCTTCGGAGCGAACTCGCGCTCCTTCACCCGGTTCATCTCCACACCGAGCACCGACAGGGAGCCGCCGGTCACCTTGGTGAGCCCGGCGATCGCGCGGCCGATCGTGGTCTTGCCCGACCCCGACTCCCCCACCAGGCCGAGGACCTCGCCCGCGTGGATCGTGAAGTCGACGCCCTTGACCGCCCGGAACCCGGCACGGCCGAAACGACCGGGGTACTCGATCTCGAGGCCCTTCGCGACCACCACCGGCTCACCGAGCTGCAGCTGCTTGCCGCGCTCGACCTCGGCCGGCGCGGAGCTCTTGCCGCGGCCGACGTGCGGCACCGACGACAGGAGCTTCTTGGTGTACTCGGCCTTCGGTGAGGAGAACAGCGCCTGGACGGGAGCCTCCTCGACGATGTCGCCCTGGTACATGACCACGACGCGGTCGGCCAGGTCGGCGACGACGCCCATGTTGTGCGTGATGAGGACGATGGCCGTGCCGAACTCGTCGCGGCACCGACGCAGGAGGTCGAGGATCTCCGCCTGCACCGTGACGTCGAGCGCGGTCGTCGGCTCGTCGGCCACGATCAGTCCGGGGTCGAGCACGAGTGCCATCGCGATGACGATGCGCTGCTTCTGGCCGCCGGAGAACTGATGCGGGAAGTAGTCGACCCGCTCCTCCGGCTCCGGGATGCCGACGCGACGCAGGATGTCGATGGCCTTGGCCCGTGCCTCGGCCTTCGTGTACGACCCGTGCGCGCGGAGACCTTCGGCGATCTGCCAGCCCACCTTGTAGACGGGGTTGAGGGCCGTCGACGGCTCCTGGAACACCATCGCCGCGTCGCTGCCGCGGATGGACCGCAGCTGCTCCGCCGACGCCGTGACGACGTCCTGCTCGGTCGAACCGTCGCGGGAGCGCAGGACGACCGCGCCGGAGGCCGTCGCCGTCTCCGGGAGCAGACCGAGGATGGTCTTGGCCGTGACCGTCTTGCCCGAACCGGACTCGCCGACGATCGCGACGATCTCGCGTGGTGCGACCGACAGCGAGATGTCGTTGATCGCCTTCACCGCGCCGGCATCGGTCGAGAACGAGACCCCGAGGTCGCGGATGCTGACGATGTCCTTGGTGCCGAGGTCGCGTGGACCGGTGGTCGGCGTCGACTGGCTCATGAGCGCTCGTCCTCTCGTCGGTTCTCCAGATCGCTGTCCGCCGCGGCGTCGCTCACGGCTCCCAGCGACTCGGCGTCCATCATCCCGGCGCCACCGGGGCTGTCGGGCGTGCCACCGGTGGTCGTGATGCTCGACGTCGCAGCGACCGATCCACTCGACGCGCCGACCCGACGACGGCTGCGCAGACGCGGGTCGGACAGGTCGTTGAGGCTCTCACCGACGAGCGTGATGCCGAGCACGACGAGGACGATCGCGAGGCCCGGGAACAGCGCGGTCCACCAGATCCCGCTCGTGACGTCCGAGACGGACCGGTTGAGGTCGTAGCCCCACTCGGCGGCCGCGGTCGGCTCGATGCCGAACCCGAGGAAGCCGAGCCCCGCGAGCGTGAGGATGGCCTCGGAGGCGTTGAGGGTGATGATGAGCGGCAGCGTCCGGGTCGCGTTCCGCAGCACGTGACGGAACATGATGCGGGAGCTGGACGCACCGATGACCTTCGCCGACTCGACGAACGCCTCGCTCTTGATGCGCACGACCTCGGAGCGGATCACCCGGAAGTACTGCGGGATGAAGACCACGGTGATCGAGATCGCGGCGGCGAGGATGCCGCCCCAGAGGCTGGACTGGCCGCGGCTGATGACGATCGACATGACGATCGCGAGCAGCAGCGACGGGAAGGCGTAGACCGCGTCGCACACGACCACGAGCACACGGTCGAGCCAGCCGCCGAAGTACCCTGCGACGAGCCCGAGCAGGACGCCGATGAAGATCGACAGGATGATCGCGGAGACGATCACGAAGAGCGCGGTCTGGGCACCCCAGAGCACCCGGGACAGGACGTCGTACCCGCCGACGGTCGTGCCGAGGAGGTTCGTCGCGTTCGGCGCCTGCTGCGTACCGAACGAACCGTCGTCGCCGCGCAGCTGGTTGTAGCGGTACGGCGCGACGAGCGGCGCAAGGATCGCGATGAGCACGAACACGCCCGTGACGACGAGGCCGATGACGAGCATCGCCCGCTGCAGCCCGACCGACTGGCGGAACTGCTTGACGACGGGCAGGCGGTCGCGCAGCGGACGCTTCGCCGGCGCGGTCTGAACGGCGGTGGTGGATGTCGGAGCACTCATGCTCAGTACCTCACCCTCGGGTCGATGATCGCCGCGATGATGTCGACGATGAAGTTGGTCAGGGCGACGATGACGGCCAGCAGCGCGACGATCCCCTGGACGGCGACGAAGTCACGCGCCTTGAGGTACTCGCTCAGCATGAAGCCGAGGCCCTTCCATTCGAACGTCGTCTCGGTGAGGACCGCGCCCGCGAGGAGGAGCGCGATCTGAAGGCCGATGACCGTGATGATCGGGATGAGCGCCGGACGGTAGGCGTGCTTCGTCACGAGCCGGAACTCACTGACGCCGCGCGACCGGGCCGCATCGACGTAGCCGGAACCGAGCGTGCCGATGACGTTGGTGCGGACCAGCCGCAGGAAGACGCCGGCCGTCAACAGGCCGAGGGCGATGGCCGGGAGCACCGCGTGGGCGAGGACGTCACTGATCGCCGTCGGATCGCCGAGGCGGATCGCGTCGATCAGGTAGATGCCGGACGGGCTCGAGATGGTCTGGAGCGTCAGCTCGGTGCCGGTGCTCGCTCGCCCGGCGACCGGGAGGATCCCGAGCCAGACGGAGAAGATGAGCTTGAGCAGCAGGCCGGCGAAGAACACCGGGGTGGCGTAGCTGAGGATCGCGAAGACGCGGAGACCCGCGTCCTGCCAGCGGTCACGGCGGGCGGCGGCGAGCATGCCGAGCGGGATGCCGACGATGAAGGCGACGATGAGCGCGTAGATCGCGAGTTCGAGGGTCGCGGAGCCGTACGTGAGGAGGACCTCGATGACCGGCCGGTTGTCGGAGATCGTCGTGCCGAAGTTGCCGACCGCGATCTGTCCGAGGAACTCGACGTACTGGATGAAGATGGGCCGGTCGTAGCCGGCGGCACTGATGCGTTCCGCGAGCTGATCGGCCGGGAGTCGGCCTCCGAGCGCTGCGGTGATCGGATCACCGGTCAGGCGCATCAGGAAGAAGACCATGGTGACGAGGATGAACACCGTCGGGATGATCAGCAGGAAGCGGATGACGAGGTACCGCCAGAGTCCGCCACCTCCGGAACGTCTGGCCGCCTTGGGGGGTGGGGTTGCGACAGCTGCCGTCATTGCAGTGGATCCTCCTCGATCACCGGCTCGGTAGAGCCCGGACAGACGATCGGGGCGGCTCTGTGGAGCCACCCCGATCGCGACGTCCGACTCACCATAGTCGGATATCAGTTGGTCAGGCTAGTCAGCCCTTGGTGATGGGCGCGTAGCGGAACTTGAACGACGCGTCGAGGACGGTTCCCTCGACGTCCTTGCCGACGACGGCCACCTGAGCGCCCTGGAGCAGCGGGATGGTCGACAGGTCGGCCGCCTCCGTGTCCTGGATCTGCTCGATGAGCTTCGTCCGTGCGTCGGCGTCCGTCGTCGAGCGCTGCTCGTTGATCAGGTCGTTGACAGCCGGGTTGTCGTAGTGGTTCGCGAGGAAGTTGTCCGTGGCGAAGAACGGCGACAGGTAGTTGTCGGCGTCGGAGTAGTCCGGGAACCAACCCAGCTGGTAGGCCGGGTAGACGTCCGTCGTGCGGTCCTTTGCGTACTGGACCCACTCGGTCTGCTGCAGGTTGACGGTGAACAGGCCGTCGGCCTCGAGCTGGTCCTTGATGAGCGCGTACTCGTCGCCGGAGCCGGAACCGTAGTGGTCACCGTTGTACTGGAGGTTGAGCGCGACCGGGACGGTCACGCCGGCAGCCTCGAGGGTCTCCTTCGCCTTGGCGGCGTCGGGGCCGCCGTCGCCGTCGCCGTAGAGACCCTTGAGGGACTCGGTGGCACCGGTCAGGCCGGCGGGCACGTAGGAGTAGAGCGGGGTGTAGGTGTCCTTGTAGACGTCCTTGGCGATCGCGGCGCGGTCGATCAGGTCGGCAGCGGCCTGGCGGACGGCGAGCGCCTTCGCCGGGTCGGCGTCGGCGGTGGTCGCACCGTAGGGCATCGTGTCGAAGTTGAAGACGAAGTAGCGGATCTCGCCACCGGGGCCGTCGACGACCTTGACGTTCTTGTCCTTCTTCAGGTCCTCGATGTCGGTCGCGGAGAGGCTGCGCGACGCGACGTCGATGTTGCCCTGCTTGACGTCGAGCTTCAGGTTGGACTCGTCGGTGTAGTACTTCACGTTGACGGTGTCGTTCTTCGCCGCGCCGAGGAGGCCCTGGTAGTCGGCGTACTTCTTGTACGAGATGAGCTCGTTGAACTTGTAGCTGTCGATCGTGTACTGGCCGGCGAACGCCTTGCCCTTGACGATGTCGGCGTCCGGGGTGATCTCGGTGGCGGAGAAGACGTCCTCGTCGACGATCGGGCCGACGGGGCTCGAGAGCACCTGCGGGAAGGTCTGGTCGTTCTCGGTCTTCAGCGTGAAGACGACGGTGAGGTCGTCGGGCGCGTCGGTCTTCTCGAGGTTGCCGAGGAGCGAGGACGGTCCGTTGTCGTCCGCGATGGCGAGTTGACGGTCGAAGCTGAACTTCACGTCGGACGAGGTGAGGTCGTTGCCGTTGGCCCACTTGAGGCCCTTCTTGAGCTTCACCGTGTACTCGGTCGGCGAGGTGAACTCGGCCGACTCGGCGATGTCGGGCTCGACGTCGGGGCTGTTGTACGGCGTGTTCAGGAGGAACGGGAAGACCTGGTTCATGACGGCGAAGGAGCCGTTGTCGTACGATCCGGCCGGGTCGAGCGTCGTGACCTTGTCGGTCGTGCCGATGACGATCGTGCCACTGGCGCCGCTGCTGGAGCCGCTCCCGCCGCCGGCGGCGCAGCCGGCGAGGGCGAGGGCGGTGATGGAGAGACCCGCGAGCGCGACGGCGCTCTTCCGGAATCCGCTACGTGGGGATGACATTGATGTCGACCTCGTTTTCTGTGTGTGAGAGACGGCACGGCTGTGTGCAGGTTCTTCGCACGTGCTTGTAGAGGATTACAGCACGCTCCGAACAAATCCCTCAAACCCAGAAGGCTTCCGGTGCTGATTCGTTACGAGCACGAAACGTGCGCATGCGGCAGCTGTCGCGCAAGGACCGCGCGTTTGGCCCGCACTCCGTGGAACTCGCCATCTCGCACCGATCATGGATCACCGGTTGTCGATAGTATACAGTCTACAGATGACAGGTCCGGATGAGGCGGACCTCAAGACTCTGAGGAGCTCGTATGTCTGTGCACCCGCCTGCGGCCACCACCGCCCAGCTGGGCGGCGACACGCCCGCCGCTCCCGAGTTGCGCCCGGCGCAGAGCGCTCGCGTGGCGCGGACGCACCTCACCTATCGGGAGGCGGCTCCCGGGCTCTCCGTCCGTGCAGCGGACCTGTCGCTCAGACTCGACGGCGGCGGTCACGGGCTCCTCGACACGACGCACTTCGACACCGTCCGCTTCCCACCACCGGCCTGGGCCGACCAGGCCATCCGCGAGGCCGTCGCCACCGGCGAATGGGCGTACACCCCGTACCGAGGCGACCCCGGCGTGCTCACCGACCTCGCCTCGGCGATCAGCGGCTTCCTCGGCAGCCCGGTGGGTCCCGGCAACCTCGCCCTGACCCCCGGGACGCAGGGCGCCCTGTTCACGACACTGTCCTCGATCGTCGACGAGGGCGACCTCGTCCTCCTCGCCGACCCGGACTACCTGTTCTGCGAGCGGATCCTCGCGTTCCTCGGAGCACGGGTCGAGCGCATCCCGCTCATCCTCGACGGCGAGCGCCCCGGCCTCGACCTCGACGTGGTCGAACGGTTCCTGCCCGAGCAGCCGAAGCTGCTCATGTTCTCGCACCCGAACAACCCGACCGGCGCCGTCTATCCCGCGGAGATGATCTCCCGCGTCGCCGAGCTCGCCGTCGCCGGCGGCTTCCGCGTGCTCGTCGACGAGCTGTACAGTCGCCTGCTCTACACGGACACCCCGTTCCCGCACCTCCGCTCCGAGCCCGGCATGGCCGACCGCACCATCACCCTGCTCGGCCCGTCGAAGACCGAGTCCATGAGCGGCTTCCGGATCGGCGTCGTGGTCGCCCCGGAGGACGTCATCGCGTCGGTCGAGCAGACGCTCGCGATGACCTCGCTCCGCGCCCCCGCCTACGCGCAGCGCATGCTCGCCCGGTGGCTCGTCGACGACGACGACTTCCTCCACGAACGCATCGCCGACCTGGAGGCGATCAAGCGCACCACCGTGGAGAGCCTGTCGCGGGTCCCCGGCCTACGCATGACGCCGCAGGACGGGACCGCATACCTGTTCCTCGACGTCTCGGCGTTCGGGGTGTCGGACGTCGAGGTCGCCGGAGCCCTCCAGCGCGAGGCGCAGGTCGTCGTCTCGCCCGGGTACCAGTTCGGCCCCTCCGGCAGCGGGCACTTCCGGATCTGCTACGCCCGCGACGAGACGGAGTGGGCTGCGGCGCTCGAGCGGATGGTCGTGTGCCTGACCGGCCTCGCGACCGCAGCCGGTATCGACGCGTGACCGACGGCGTGCCTCGCGACGCGAGGCTCCAGCCGGCCGGCGCATACTCCGTCGCACGCCTCGTCGGCGAGCTCGTCCACACCGCCGGCATGACCCCGCGGGTCGACGGCGCGCTCGTGGCGACCGGCCGGATCGGTCGCGAACTCGACGACGCCCAGGCGCTGTCCGCCACCCGGATCGCGACCGAGCGGGCGCTCGCTGCCGCTGCGAACGCGGTCCCCGAGGGTGCCTTCCTCACCGAAGTGGTCTCCCTGACCGTCTACCTCGCCGTGGCCGACGGCTTCGTCCGGCTGAGTGAGATCGCCGACGCGGCGAGCGCCGTGGTCGTCGAACGGTTCCCGGACGCCGAGCTCCCCGTCCGTGCTGCCCTCGGGGTCGCCGCGCTTCCCGGCGATGCACCCGTCGAGATCCAGCTCGTCGCGCGATGCACCGGCGGGCCGATCACCTGATCAGCGCCCAGCGGTCGACGCGTGTGGTCTGATGGTGGTCATGGCCGTCTCATTCAGCTTCACCGTCGGGGTCGACGAGCCCCATCACGTCACCGTGCGGGTCGCCGGGATCCGGAACCGGGTGACGATCGAGGTCGACGGGTGGCTGGCGGCCGACAGCGGGGGCAATCTGGGGCGCATCATGCCGAACGTCTTCGACGTCGAGGTCGGGGTGCAGGAACGACACATGGTGTCGATTCGGGTGATCATCCAGGAACCGATCGACGGTGGCGCACGCTACATCGACGTGTTCATCGACGGCCGCTTCGCCGCGCGGCACGACTGGCGGGCGATCCGCGAGCGGTGACCGTGGGTCGACGGGTCAGTAGCCCCGGTCGGCGTCGAAGCGGTTGAGCAGCGGCTCCCCCGCGCGGTACCGGGCGAGGTTCTCGATGAAGAGCGCGGTGAGCGTCGCGTTCTCGCTCTCCACCGTGGACGCGGAGTGCGGTGAGATGAGCACGTTGTCGAGGTCCCAGAGGGGCGAGTCGGCGGGCAGGGGCTCCTCACGGAACACGTCGAGGGCGGCACCGCCGAGTCGACCCGAGCGGAGGGCCTCGATGAGGGCGTCCTCGTCGATCACCTGACCGCGCGAGATGTTGACGACGGCGGCCCCCTCGGGGAGGAGCGCGATCCGGTCCGCACTGATGAGGTTCTCGGTCTCGGGGGTGAGCGCCGTGCAGAGCACCAGCACGTCCGTGGCCGGCAGCACCTCGTCGAGCCGGTCGACATCGCTCAGCTCGACGCCCTCCGGCAGCTCGTAGCTCCCGCCCACGCGACCCACCGCGGTCACGCGGGCACCGATCGCGTCGAAGGTCCGGACCACGTTCGAGCCCATCCCGCCGACGCCGACGACCGCGACGCGCATGCCGGCGAGCTGCCTCGTGGTGTACCGCTCAAACCGGTGCTCGCGCTGCTGACGCTGCAGGTACGGCAGGCCCTTCACGACGAAGAGCGCGCCGGTCAGGGCGAACTCGGCGAGCGGCACGGCGTGCACGCCACCGGCCGTCGTCGCGACGATGCCGCTCCGGTCGAGACCCGTGCGACGCATGAACGCGCCGATGCCCGCACTCGTGGCCTGGATCCACTTCAGGTTCGGCGCCCGCTGCGGCAGGGCCGCTGGATCCTGCCAGTCGAAGTCGAACGCGACCTCGGCCCGCGCGAGCATGTCCTCCCATCGCTGCTGCTCAGCGGCGGAGAGCCGGGGCGTCGGACCGTGGTGGTCGGCCACGTACTGCGGGACGCCGATGAGCGACGGGTCGTAGAGCACCTCGACGTCCGGGTGCGAGGCGCGGATCGCCTCGACGTGCTCGGCTTCGAGGTGGCTGGCGATGAGGATCTGCATGATGGTCCATCCTGCCGCGGGTGCGGCGATGCGTCGGTCGCGGCGCGGTGCGTCGCGCGTTCCTTCGGTCGGTCAGTCGGTCGGCCAGGGCGCGACCGCCGCGAGCCGCTCCGCCGTGAGCGCAGGCCGGACACCGCCTGCCTCCTCGCTGACGATCCGGGGCTGGAGGACCGATCGAGGACCGCAGGCGATCGGCACGAATCCGGGACCGTGACCGGGCATGGGCGAGCCGCCGTGGACGATGATCCCCACGGTGATCCAGTCGCGCCGGTACCCCATGTTGTGGCGGACGTCGAGGTGCTCGACCGCGAACAGGTCCCCGAGCCGCATGTCGACCCCGGCGAGTTCGGGCGATTCCGGCACCACGGCGAGGTCGACGTCCCACTGGTGCGCGGGTCGGCCGATACCGTTCCCGGCCACCTTGCCCGGCAGCACCCCGACCACGTCGAAGCCGGCGACACCGTCCTCGACGCGCAGTGGAAGCGCGTCGAGCAGGGCGGGGTCGATGTTCAGCAGGACGATCTCCTCGGGCAGGTCCTCGCGGCGCAGCCCCTGACCCATGGCGTGCACCGCGATCCGGTCCCCGGGCAGCAGGGCGGCCATCGTCTCGTCGTCGAAGGAGACGATGACCCGGCCCGCCTCGCCGCGCTTGCCGACGACGGACCCCGTCGCCCCCGTCGCCGCGCCGGACCGGACGGTCGCGCGGTTCCCGATGCAGGCGAAGGACGACAGTCCGAAGCGCGACCCGGCGTCCGGGTGCACGAGCGTGACCCCGGGTGCGACGTGGTCGGTGTCTGAGGCGAAGACCGAGTCTCCCAGGTGCACGCCGAGGACGACCCCGCCGTCGCCGATCGGCACGTAGGGGTGTCCGTCGCGGTCGATCCGGTAGGACACCATGGGGGTGAGGCCGGCGTGCTCGACGAAGCCGAGCAGGTTGTTGGCGATGATCGAGCTCATGCGGCCGTCTCCGTCGTGGTCGTGGTGGTGGTCGTCGCCCGGCCCATGCCGGCGAGCGCGGTGCCGAGGTTGGCGGCCCGGTCGTCGACGACCGTGAACGCCGACGCCGGTCCCGACAGCAGGGTGGACGGGCCGGGGCCGTGCCCGAAGAGGCGGCACTCCCCCGTGGAGATGACGCCGATGGTGATCCAACCGGGCCGGTAGCCGCGTCCGTAGGAGTGGTCCTGGTCCTCGAGCACGACGATGTCGCCGATGCGGAGCGACTCCAGGCCGAGCGACAGGTCCTCGCTGAGACCGGGGTAGGCACCCATCAGATCGGTGTTGGCGAACTCGGAGAGCATGCCGCCTCC
Source organism: Plantibacter sp. H53 (assembly GCF_001650455.1). Taxonomy (NCBI): domain Bacteria; kingdom Bacillati; phylum Actinomycetota; class Actinomycetes; order Micrococcales; family Microbacteriaceae; genus Plantibacter; species Plantibacter sp. H53. The sequence goes on along the minus strand of NZ_LWCT01000002.1, from coordinate 277,720 downwards.
TGCACCCGCCGCCTCGGCCGGGACGCGCATGGCGACGCCGACCTCGAGTGTGCCGTCGGCCGCCGTCGAGAACGGCAGGTGCGGCAGGAGCCGCGGGTCCAGGTTCTTCACCCGGACGTCCGGGTGGTCGAGGAGGCGCAGGCCCTGCCCGCGGGCCTCGACGCTCACGGCGTCGCCGGTCGTCACCTGGCGGAGCGCCCCGTCGGCGAAGTCGGCGAGGACGTAGGCGTGCTGGCCGATGACGACACCCTCGGCTCCTGCCGCCGCCCCCGAGCGCACGGTCACGACGTTGCCGACGCAGCTGAGGAACTGCAGTGCGGCGTTCGCCTCGGCACCCGCGTGCCGGATCGACAGCCCGGGTTCGAGATGGTCGCTCGCGTGCCCCGTGGCGGCCTCTCCGACGTGCGCACCCATCGTGACCCCGCCCATGCCGGGCAGGATGAAGGGGTGGCCGTCGGGGTCGACCCGGTAGCCGTGCCGGTCGGCCTGGGGTGGCCAGACCTCTCCGGTGAGAATCTGCGTGACCAGGCGGTCCTCGTTGGTCCTGAGGCTCATGCCGTCGCTCCCTTCGGGGCCGGGGCTGTGCCGAGGGCGAAGCCGCGGATGCGGAGTGGTGGCGCGGTCGCGGCACCGTTGAACACGTTCATGAGCGGCTGGCTCAGTGAGACCGATCCGACGCCGTCGACCCGCGCGAGACTGTCGAGCACGCTCACCGTGAAGCGCTGCGACTCGACCGGCCGCGTGATGCGACCGTTCTCGATGAGGAAGCACGCGTCGCGCGTGACCCCCGTGATCGTGGAGCGGACCGCATCGACGGTGCGCGTGTACCAGAAGCGCTGCAGGTACACCCCGCGCTCGACGCCCGCGATGAGGTCGAGCTCGGTCGTGTCGGCCGCGCGGAGGATGACGTTCATCGGGATGGCGTGCGGAGCCTCCTCGCGAGCGATGTGGAAGTTGCCGCTCGACGCGGTCCCGAGCGCGAAGGCGGTCTCCCGGTCGGTGACGACCTCCGCGACCCGTCCGCGGTCGAGGAACGGGACGTCGCGCTTCGTGGTGCCCTGGAAATCGAACGGGAACGGCAGTCCGAGGTCGGCCGTCGCGTCGTCGTGCACCGAGACGAGCGACGAGGCCGCCTGCTCCCCGGCGCGGGTCGCGGCCGTGCCGAATCCCGAGGCGAGGGCTCCGCCCGTGAACCCGAAGGCGCCGAAGAAGTCGAGGAACTCTCCGGCGGCGAGCGCCCCGAGCACGACGTCGTACTCGCCGGGGGCGAGCGGGGCGCGACCCCGGGTGGCGGACGCCTCCGAGAGCGTCCGCTCGACGGACTCCGCCGCCAGCAGGCGGTCCGACGACCGGGAGAGGTCCTTCCAGTGGGAGGAACCGTCGTCGATGCGGACGGTGAGGGAACCCTGCGCCTCGGTCGCCGCGGCGTACCGGGAGGTCCCGCGCTCGCGGTCGTGGAAGGCGACCTCCGTGACCGCCCGGCCGAACATGCCTGCGGCCACACCACCGGCGCGATCGGCCTCCGCCATCGCCCGGTCGGCGAGGGCGACGTGCTCGCCGACGTCCCAGGCCGCCGTGTCCTCGCCCCAGAGCAGGGCGCCGGACGCGGTGCGACCGGACACGACCGGCTCGTCGACAGGGCCCGGTTCGGCTCGCGGTGGCGCGGCGGGGAGCCCCTGTCTGGCCTGTTCGCGCGCGGCGGCGCTGGCGTTCGCGACCGCCCGGCCGAGCCCGGAGATCGAGCTGGCCGCGGCGAGCGACGCCCGCCCGTCGACCTCGGCGCGGACCATGATCTGCACCTCGTCGATGGCCTGACTCTGATGCACCCGGCGACCGGCGAAGCGGGTGAAGTCGCCGCGCCGCCCGGTGAGGAACGCCTCGATCCGGTCGGCCGGGGCGTCGCGGAGGGCTGCCTCGAGCGCCTCGGCGGCTCGCTCGCCGCCGACGACGGGCTCGAAGGCGGTCGTGGTCGTGCTGTCGGTGTCGCTCATCGGTCCACTCCGATCCGAAGGTTCCGCACGAGCGTCGGCGAGGCGCCGTGCCCGAGGAAGCCCCATTGCTTGGGTTCGCCCTTGCCGCAGGGCATGCCGAAGGCCTTGAACTCCTCCGGCCCGGCGACCGCCTCGACGGACTGCCAGAACTCGGGCGTCGTGCCGCCGTAGGAGAAGCCGCGGAGCAGACGGCCTCGGACGCCGTCCTTCACCTCGTACGCGACCTCGGTGCCGAACTGGAAGTTGTGTCGACGCTCGTCGATCGACCAGCTGCGGTTGTCGTCGATGTAGTAGCCGTCGCCGAGACGCTCCTGCAGTTCCTCTGTCGACCCGCTGCCGGGTTCGAGGAACACGTTCGTCGCGAAGCACACGGGTATGTACCCCCAGCCGTCGGAGCGGGCTGCGCCGATCGATGGCACCCCGATCCGGGCGGCCGAGTCGCGCGTCGAGAGGAAGTTGCGGATGATCCCCTCCGAGATGAGCGGCTGGCGCGACGCCGGGACACCCTCGTCGTCGAACGCGAAGGAGCCTCGGGTGCCGGGCACCGTCGGGTCGGAGGTGATGTTCACCGCCTCGGAGCCGTATCGGAGCGAGCCGACCGCGTCGGGCCCGATGAACGAGGTGCCCGCGTAGTTCGCCTCGTCACCGAGGATCCGGTCGAGTTCCAGGGCGTGACCCGTCGACTCGTGGATCTGGAGGGCCATCTGCGCCGGGCCGATGATGACGTCGGCCGTGCCCTGCGGCGCGAGTGGCGCCGTCAACAGCTCCACGGCCTCCCGCCCGATCCGATCGGCCTCCTCGACCATCCGGAGGCCTTCGACGTACTCCCACCCCGCCTGCGCGGTGTTGCCGTGGAAGGAGTTCGGGAAGGAACGCCGTTGCATCGTGCCGTGGCCGACCGCGTTCACGAGCGCCATCGCCCCGCTCTCGATGAGGTGCTGGTGCTGCATCGAGCCCTCCGTGTTGGCGAAGTGCCGGTGCTGTCGCTTGGCGTTCAGGCCGGCCTGGGCCATCACCACCTCGACGGGCGCGCTCGCGGCGCTCAGGATGTCGCCGAGCAGCGCCTGCCGGGTCGACGCCGACACCGCGAAGGGGTCGAGCACGACGTCGGTCGCGTACCGGCCGCTCACCGCCGGCATCGGCGGCAGTTCCGTGCGGTGCGCGTCGGAGACCCGATCGGCGTTGCGTGCATTGGCGAGCGCGCGATGAGCCGCGAGCGTGAGGTCGTCGGCGTCGTCGATCGGAACGGAGGCGAACCCCCAGCTGCCGTTGAAGAGCACACGCACGCCGACACCGAGGTTGTGCTCGATCCGCTCGTCGAGTCCGGACTCGAGCGTCGAGTACAGGCGCACCTCCTCGGCCTCGATGAGCCGGGCGTCGGCGTAGCTCACGCCCGGGACGTCGACCGCTGCGAGCACCCTGGTGAGCATCGTCGCCGCCGCCTGATCGTCGGCGAGTTCGCCCCAGGCGTGGGCCGCCGCGTCGACCGCTGCGAGCGGCGCGACCGTCTCGGCGTCCGTCACGCGCGGGCCGCCTCGGCGTCGTTCGCATCCGACGGGGCGAGCGCGAGCGGGAAGTCGCACCAGGCGCGGGTGCGGAACGACAGCTCGAACGCGTTGATCGTCTCCTGGACGAGCGCGCCCTGGTCGAAGTTGCCCTGGTTGAAGTCCTCACCGGAGAGGATCTCGGTGGCGAAGTCCTTGCAGAGGTTCGAGTAGAAGAGGAACGGCCAGGGCTCGGTGGATGCCCCACCCTCGGGGAAGAACTCCTGGGGGATCTCGAGCTCCTCGAATTCGACCTGGTCCTTCTTCGCGACCTTGATCGTCTGGCAGATACCCGCCTCCTCGACGAGGCGGACGATGATCGCGCCCTCCGAACCGTAGATGCGGGCCTCGATGCCGGGGAAGTTGCCGACGGTGACGTAGGACGACTGGATCGACGCCAGACGGCCCTGCTCGAACTCGGCGATCCACATGTCGCCGTCGTCGATGTTCATCCGCTGCATCGCGCCCGTGTCGCGGACCATCCGCTCCGGGACGAAGTTGCGCATCGTCCCGACGACGCTCGTCATCGGAGCATCGAGCCACCAGTGCATGATGTCGATGATCGGCGCGCCGTAGCCCTCGATGGAGGAGACGGCGATGACCTCGGGGTCCGCGTCCGGGTCCACCTGACGCAGCGGCGTCTTCGGATCGATCCACTGACTGTTCTGCTCGTAGCCGTTGAAAATGTAGGGCTCGCCGATGAACCCCTGGTCGATGAGGTGCTTCGCGTACTGGATGGCGGGGGCGAAGCGGAAGGTGAAGCCCAGCTTCGTCTTGACACCACGCTCGGCGGCGAGCGCCGCGGCGCGCCGGGTCTCGGTGTAGTCGCTGTTCACGGGCTTCTCGCAGAGGACGTGCTTGCCCGCCGCGATGGCCGCCATGGAGATCTCGAAGTGCATGGCGTTGCCGGTCGCGACGTCGATGACGTCGATGTCGGGGTCGTCGATCAGTTCGCGGTAGTCGGTCACGGCACGCTCGACGCCGAACTCCGCGGCCGCCGACGCGAGCGCCTCCTCGTCGATCTCGGCGAGCGCGACGACCTCGACACGCGGGTCGCGCTGCCAGCCGGGGATGTGGGAGCGGACGGCCCAGCGGCCGGCACCGACGACGGCGACTCGGAGCTTGCGATCGGACTCGGACATGGTGGTTCTCCTTCTGCGGGTGCCGGCATCGTGCGATGCGCGGACGGTGGTGGGATCGGTCGGAGGTTCAGGTCACGCGCGCTGCAGGCGGACGCGTGGGTCGATGACGGAGTAGAGGAGGTCGACGATGAAGTTGACGACCACGATGAAGAGGGCCGAGAAGAGCACGGTGCCGACGATCATCGGGGTGTCGAGGTTGGAGATCGCGTCGAAGGCGAGCCGGCCGATGCCGTTCAGTCCGAACACGGTCTCGACGATCACGACGCCTCCGAGGAAGTATCCGAAGTCGAGTCCGATCATCGTGACGAGCGGGATCGCGACGTGCCGGAAGCAGTGGCGCCAGAGGATGGTCCGCTCGGGCATGCCCTTCGCCCTGGCCATCCGGACGAACGGCGAGTCGAGCGTCTCGATCATGTTCGTCCGCGTCATGCGGGCGTACCAGGCACCGCCGCCCGACCCGAGCGTGAAGGTCGGGAGCACGAGGTACCAGATGATCGGGTCACCGAGCCCATTGAGCGGGAACAGTCCCCAACTGAACGCGAAGTAGTAGATGAGGAGCAGGCCGAGCCAGAACGACGGCGCCGACAGTCCGATCAGCGAGACGAAGGTCACCGTGCGGTCGACCCAACCACCGCGACGGTAGGCGGCGTAGATGCCGGCCGGGACACCGAGGATGATCTGCCAGACGAGCCCGCCGATCGCCACGAGGACCGTCGTCGGCAGAGCGGAGACGATCCGCTCGAACACACTCGTCTCCCGCAGGACGTACGAGGTGCCGAGATCGCCGCTCAGGAGCCGGCCGATGAACCCGAGGTACTGCTCCCACAGCGGGGCGTCGAGGCCGAGCTGTGCGCGGATGGATGCGATCGTCTCGGCACTCGCGTTCGGCCCGGCGAGGGTCGCCGCCGGGTCCGCGGGGACGGCGTAGACGAGGAGGAACGCGAGGCTGACCACCCCGAAGAGGACGAGGGCCATCTGGCCGAGTCGTCGTGCAAGCCACCAGAACACGGTCTACCTCGCCATCGGTGCAGCTGAGTCGAGCATCTCGGACAACCAGTCGCCGACGAGGTTGAACGCCATCACCGTCACGATCAGGCAGATGCCGGGGATGAAGAGCATCCAGGGGGCGATCTGGAAGTAGGTGCTCCCGTCGGAGATCATCTGCCCCCACGAGGCCTGTGGGATCGGGACGCCGATGCCGAGGAACGACAGGGCGCTCTCGATGAGGATCGAGGAGGCGACGCCGAGCGTGGCGTACACGATGATCGCCGGCAGCAGGTGCGGGATGATGTGCTTCCACATGATGCGGAGGTGCCCGACACCGAGCGTCCTGGTCGCAACGACGAACTCGCGGTGCTTCAGGGAGATCACCATGCCGCGGATGATGCGGGCGAGCGTCGTCCAGTAGATGAGGGCGATGACGATGATGACGTTCGTGGTGCTCCGGGTCGTGACCGCGATGAGGGCGGTGCAGAGCAGCAGGATCGGGAAGGAGATGACGACGTCGGTGATGCGCATGAGCACCGCCTCGACGATGCCGCCGAAGTAGCCGGCGATCACCCCGACCGTCACCCCGACGATGGTCGCGAGTCCGTTGGCCACGATCCCGATCACGAGGGACACCTGCGTGCCCGAGATGAGCCGCGAGAGCACGTCGCGACCGAGCGCATCGGTCCCCAGGAGGAACCCGGGCGTCCCGGGCGGGAGCGGCTGCCCCTGCGGCCCGAGTCCGATGTCGTTGTAGGTCTGCAACGGGTCGTGGGGCGTGATGAGCGGAGCCAGCACCGCGATGAGCGCGATGAGGAGCAGCACGATGAGCGACACGAACGCCGCGGGGTCGCGTCGGAGACTGCGCAGCACCTCGCGGGCGCGCATCGGTCGGTCATCGTCGGTCGCCGCCAGGTCGACACCCTGGCCGATGACGGGAGGCAGCGCTTCACTCATGCGTCGGCTCCGATCCGAGCGGGTTCCGGGACCAGGACGGGATCCGCGAAGTGGCACGCCGCGTCCTGCCCCGATGTCGTGGTCCGCAGCGGCGGGGCGACGGTCCGGCAGACCTCCTGGGCCATCGGACACCGCGGGTGGAAGCTGCACCCGCTCGGCGGGTTCGCGGCGCTCGGCGGTTCGCCCGTGAGACGGACGCGCGGCAGGCGGGTCGAGCGATCGCGGACGATCGGCTCCGGCACCGCCGACAGCAGGGCTCTCGTGTACGGATGCTGCGGGTTCTCGAAGATCTCGTCGCGCGTCCCGATCTCGACCAGACGTCCGAGGTACATGATGCCGACGTGGTCCGCCATGAATCGGAGGGTGGACAGATCGTGCGAGATGAAGAGGTACGCGAGACCGAGCTCCTCCTGCAGGTCCTTGAGCAGATTGAGCACTTGCGCCCGGACCGAGACGTCGAGCGCGGAGACGGCCTCGTCGCAGAGGATGAGGCGCGGATCGACGCAGAGCGCGCGAGCGATCGACACGCGTTGCCGCTGTCCGCCGGACAGCTCGCGCGGACGCCGATCGATGAAGCTCCGCGATAGGCCCACCTGGTCGAGGATGCCCTCGACCGCTCGCTTCGGGTCGGTCGGCTTGGTGGTCCGGAGCGAGATCGCCTCGAGCAGGGTCTCCCCCACCTTCATCCGCGGGTCGAGCGAGTCGTAGGGGTCTTGGAAGATCATCTGCATCGTGCGGCGGTACTCCGCGAGCCGACGTCCTCGCAGCGCTCCCACGTTCTCACCGTTCAGCCGCATGCTGCCGGCGGAGGCCTGGTTGATGCCCATGAGCGTCCTGGCGATGGTGCTCTTCCCGGAGCCCGACTCGCCGGCGATGCCGAGGGTCTCGCCGGCACGGAGCTGGAAACTGACGCCCTGCACGGCGGGGACGCGGGACGCCCGTCGACCGATACCACCGGAGCGGCGGAACGTGACCTCGAGGTCCCGCACCTCGAGCAGCGCCTCGCCGGCCCGCGAGCGGCTGCTGGGACCGTTGACGAGGTCCGAACCGTCGAGCCGGCTCATGCGGCCGACTCCTGCTCGACCACGAAGGCCTCCGGTGCGACGACGCCGCACGCGACCCGCTGCCCGACACCGCCGAGCGGCGCCTGGACGAGCGCCGGGTCGTTCGTCAGACACGCGTCGACGGCCGCTGGGCAACGCGGCGCGAACGCGCACCCGCTCGGCCGACGGCCGGCCGTCGGTGGCGCCCCGGAGATGGTGCGGAGCCGCGGCGGGATCGGCTCGGACAACTTGAGGATGGAGCCGAGCAGCGCGTGCGTGTACGGGTGCTGCGGGTCGCCGACGATCTGCTCGGCCGTGCCCTCCTCCACGATGCGCCCCGCGTACATGACGAGGATGCGGTCGCAGAAGCTGGAGATGACACCGAGGTCGTGGCTGATGAGGATGACGCCCGTATCCTGCTCGGAGACCATGTCGTCGAGCAGGTCGAGCACCTGGGCCTGCACAGTCACGTCGAGCGCCGTGGTCGGCTCGTCCGCGATCAGCAGCTTCGGTGAGCAGGCGGTCGCGATGGCGATGCAGACGCGCTGCCGCATCCCGCCGGAGAACGCCCCGGGGAAGTCGTTCATGCGCGCCTCCGCGTCGGGGATCCCGACCCGGCGCAGCAGGTCGACGGCGCGGGCGCGAGCGGCGACGCGGCCCATGCCCAGGTGCGTCTCGAGCGACTCCGTGATCTGCCGGCCGACCCGCATGAGCGGGTTGAGGCTCGACATCGGGTCCTGGAAGACCATCGCGACCTGCGAACCGCGCCACTGCTGCAGCGCCCGGTCGGAGTAGGCGAGGACGTCCTCCCCGCCGAACCGCACCGATCCGCCGGCGATCACACCGGGGTCCGACACGAGCCGCATCACGGCCTGCGACGTCAGGGACTTGCCGGAACCCGACTCCCCGACGATGCCGACGCGCTCACCCGCGGACACCTGGAATGAGACGCCGTCGACGGCGTGGAAGGGGTCCCCCGAGGAGGTCGGGAAGTCGACCACGAGGTTGGAGACGTCGAGCAGCGCACTCATGTCGCGTCCTTTCGGTGGGGGCGCCGCGGGTGGTCCGTCGAGGGACCACCCGCGGTTCGGGTTCCGTGGTGCGGTGATGCGGGTGGCGCGCCGGTGCGCCGGGTGATGCGTATCCGGTGGCTACCGCTTGGCGGTGCCGTCTGACTTCCAGTACTCGGCCATGTCCCAGCCCCAGATCGGCTGCGGGAAGTACCCCTCGATGCCGGTGCTGTGGAGCTCGGTCTTGGTACCGAAGTACAGCGGCACGATCGGGTTGTCGGCGAGCATGAGCTTCGACGCCTCCTCGTACTTCGCGGTCGCCGCATCCGGGTCGGTCTCGGCGAGCGCCTGGGCGACGAGGTCGTCCATCTCCGGGTTGCAGTAGTACGCGTAGTTGTGGCCCTGCGGGACCGCCGAGGCGCACGACATGAGCGCCTGCAGGAAGTCCGAGCCCTCGGGGTAGTCGGCCACCCAGAAGGTGAGGGCGAGCGGCGCCTTGCCGGCTCCCGCCAACTCGCTGAAGGTGTTCGGGGCCAGCGTCTGGAGGTTGACGTCGATGCCGATGGCCTTGAGGTCCTGCTGCATCTGCGGCGCCAGGGCCGAGAAGGGCGGGACGTTCCAGGCGTACATGTCGGTCGTGATGCCGTCCGCGAACCCGGCCTCCGCCAGCAGCTGCTTGGCCTTCTCGACGTCCTGTTCGTGGGTCATCTCGTCGCCCGTGTAGCCGAGGACCTTCGGTGGGATGAACTCGGTCGCCGCAGAGCCCTGGCCGTTGACGAGCTTGAGCAGCGCCTTTCGGTCGAAGGCGAGGGAGACGGCCTCACGCACCTTCGGGTTGTCGAAGGGGGCGGTGTTGACGTTCATCGTGAGGTAGTAGGTGCTCGGCTTCTCGATCTCGACGAGCTGATCCTTGAGCTTCGGGTCCGAGGTCACCTGGATGAACTTGGCTGGCGGGATCGGGCTGCCCATCAGGTCGATGTCGCCCTTCTGCAGCATGAGCACCTGGTTGTCGGGGTCGACGCCGAGGATCATGCGGATGTGGTCGGCGTACGGACGCGGGGAATCCCAATAGTCGGGGTTGCGGTCGAGCGTGATCTCCTTGCCCGCACTGAAGGTGTTCAACGTGAACGGCCCGGAGCCGACGGGCTCGGTCGCGACGGTGCCGCCGCTGCCCTCGGGGATGATCGAGCCCGCGGGCATGGCGAGGATGTACTTGAACGAGGAGTTGGGCGTCGTCAGCGTGATCTTCAGGGTCTGATCGTCTACGACCTCGATGCCGGTCGGGAGTCCGGTCGGGTTCGCCGCGTACTCCTCGGCGCCGGCGATACCGCGCCAGAACTCGGCGAGACCCGCCTTCGTCGCGGGGTCGAGGACCCGGGCGTAGGAGTAGGCGACGTCCTTGGCCGTGAGCGGGTCGCCGTTGCTGAAGGTGAGTCCCTCCTTGAGCTTCATCGTGTAGGTGAGCCCGTCGTCGCTGACCTCCGGGAACGACTCGGCCGCCTGGAGCTTCAGCTCGCTGGTGTCGCGGTCGTAGTCGTACATGCGGTCGAACATCATCCGCATCATGTTCCAGCACGTCGCTCCCGTGCAGACGGCCGGGTCGAAGGTCTCGGGGTCGGACGCCGCGGCGGTGGTGATCGTGCCGCCGTACTTGGGGTCGCCACCGGTGGCGGAGGTGCTGCCGCCGCCGGCACCGCCAGCGCTGCACGCCGTCAGAGCGACCGCGAGCGCTGCTCCGAGCAGCGCGCCTCGCAGTGATTTCTTCACTGAGTTCTCCTGTCAGGGTTGTGCCGGACCTCCTGAGGAAGCGAGCCGCCGACGGAACGTTCGTGTGCTGTTGGTGGACGATATCACAGACTGCACACTGTCGACAATCGACAACACCGATTCGTTTGGGCTAGGATTCGGGCATGGAAACTCTCGAACGAACCGGGTTGACAGGAGCCGCGGTCAACGAGCTGCGGGAGGCGATCCTCGAGGGTCGCCTCGTCCAAGGTGAACGCCTCAGCGAGGTCAATCTGTCGACCACCCTCGGCGTCAGCCGCGCCCCGGTGCGAGAAGCCCTCCTCCACCTCGAGCAGGAGGGGCTCGTCGTGTCTCTCCCGTACAAGGGAGCGTCGGTCGTCACGCTGTCACCACAGGACTTCCTCGAGCTGTCCACGCTCCGCACCGCCCTCGAACGGCTCGCCTGGTCGCGTGCGATCGAACGCACCGGCGACGACGAGGTCGCGGCCATGCGCGCGATCATCGAGGAGATGCGTGTCGCCGTGGAGACGGACCAGAAGGCGAAGCTCGTCCGACTCGACATCGACTTCCACGACCAGGTGTTCCTCCTCGCCGACCACTCACGGCTCTACACCGCCTGGCAGGCCATCAAGTGGCAGGTCGCGCTCTTCCTGCTCACCCGGCGTGTGAAGGTGGACGACTACCACAGCATCATCGTGCAGGAGCACACCGAACTCCTCGACCTGCTCGTCGAACGGCGTTCGGGTGCGATCGACGAGACCATCGAGCGGCACATCGGTTCCGGGTACGGGCGGGTCAGCGAACGACTGGCCGGAGACGCCCGCGCTGCTGCAAGCGACGGAGCGGTCGTCGAACCGGTGTGAGCCCTCGGGCGCGGTGACCCGTCAGGACTCGGAAGCGCTCGACGTGCGCCCGGCCCGGTGCCGACTCAGTCGTTGATGGCGGCGTTGGCCGCCTCCTGCGCCTTCTTGAGGCCGTCGGCGACGGGCGTCGTGCCGGCGAAGATTTCCTTGAAGATCGGGTCGTAGGCGGCGAGTCCCTTCGCATACCCGGCACCCGTCGGCGGTGCGATGGTCTTCGCGTCGTCGGCGATCACGTCGAAGAAGGGCTGAACGTCGACGTCCTGGCCCTTCCAGTAGTCGAAGTACTGCTTCTGAGCGGCGGTGACGGCCGGGACCGCCGAGCCGGATGCACCGACGGGCGCGTTACCCTCGGAACTGCCCAGCCAGGCGAGCACCTTCTTCACCTGGTCGGGGTGCTTGGTGGCCGCGTTGCCCGCTGCGGCGATCCCGTTCGTGACGCTGACCTTGCCCGCGGGGCCGGCCGGGAGCTCGGCGACACCCCAGCGGAAGTCGGCGCCGTCGTGCACGGCCTTCAGGCTGTAGAGCCCCGACTGGAACATCGCGACCTTGCCCTGGATGAAGGCGTCGCGGGCGAAGTCACCGTCGGCGTTCGTGGAGGCGGCCGGCGGGGCGACCTTGGCGCCGTTGATCGCGTTCACGAGGTAGCTCACGGACTCGCTCGTCTTCGGGTCGTTGAACGCGAAGTCGTCGCCGTCCTGGTACTTCCCGCCGTTCGAGCCGATGAACGGCAGCAGCACGGCCTGCAGGTCGTACCCGAGGCCGGTGCCGTAGGTCGCGGGCGCCGCGGGGTTGAAGCCGGGCTGGTCGGCCGAGACCCCGGCCGCGTCCTTCGTCAGCTTCTTCGCCAAGGGCAGGAACGTGTCCTTCGTCGCATCGGGCGACCAGGTCGCCTCCCCGAGTTCGGCGGGCTTCACGCCGGCCGCGTCGAGGAGGTCGGCGTTGTAGTAGACCGCGATACCGGCGTCGGACAGCTGCGGAACGGCCCAGAGCTTGTCGTTCCGGGTGAACTGGCTGACCACGCTCGGTGCCCAGTCCTTCGAGGCGTCCTTGCCGAGCGTCTGACCGACGTCGAGCACGCTCCCGCTGTCCGCGTACCCGGCGAGATAGGAGTTGTTCAACCAGAAGACGTCTGGAGCGCTGTCCGCCGCGACGTCGGTGCGGAGCTTCGTCCAGTAGTCCGCCCACTCGACGACGTCGACGCGGACGCGGATGTCGGGGTTCTCGCGCTCGAAGGCGGCGAACGAGGTCTCATAGGCGTCGGCGACGGCGGAATCCCAGACACGCACGGTGACCGTCGTGCGCTCCGTGGATCCGGCGGCGCAACCGCTCAGCATCAGGGCGGAGGCGGCCGCGATCGCGAGGGCGGCGTGTCTCTTGAGCATGAGAATCCTTCGTTCCGTGAACCTCAGGGAGGCTAGCAGTTCAGTCTGAACGCCCGCGAGCTGTCAGAAACGGTCAGTGTGACGCCGTCGGACTGTGCGTTCGTGACAGTTCGCGGGCAGGTGGGGGCGTCACCGGGAGGACCACCAGTCGAGGAGGCGACGCGTCGCCTCCTCTTCGCCGAGCGGGCCCTCGTCGAGACGCAGTTCCAGCAGCCAGCGGTACGCCTCGCCGACCTCGCGACCGGGTGCGATGCCCAGCACCTCCTGGATGCGGTTGCCGTCGAGGTCGGGCCGGACGGACTCGAGCTCCTCCTGCTCCTGGAGCTCGACGATGCGCTGCTCGAGGTCGTCGTAGGCGAAGCCGAGGCGGTCGGCCTTGCGCCGGTTGCGGGTCGTGACATCGGCACGGACGAGCATGTGCAGTCGCTCGAGCAGCGGACCGGCGTCGCGGACGTAGCGCCGCACCGCGGAGTCGGCCCACACGCCCTCCGAGTAGCCGAAGAACCGCATGTGCAGTTCGACGAGCCGCGCGACGCTCTTGATCGTGTCGCCGTCGTACCGGAGCGCGGTGAGGCGCTTCTTGGCCAGCTTCGCACCCACGAGGTCGTGGTGGTAGAAGGTGACGGCTGCGCCGGGGCCGGTCTTCTTCGTCGCGGGCTTGCCGATGTCGTGGAGCAGCGCGGCCCAGCGCAGGACGAGATCGGGCGCCTCACCGGGGTGCCGCGAGTGCTCGTAGCCGATCGCCTGCTCGAGCACCGTGAGCGAGTGCTGGTAGACGTCCTTGTGGTGATGGTGCTCGTCGGGCTCCAGCCGGAGTGCCGGCAGCTCGGGCAGCACCAGGTCGGCGATGCCGGTGTCGACGAGCAGCTCGAGGCCGGCGCGCGGGTGGTCCGTCGCGAGCAGTTTGCCGAGCTCGGCCTGGATGCGCTCGGGGCTCACGATCGAGATGGTCTCGCGACGCTCCTCCATCGCCTCGATCACGTCGTCGGCAGGCCGGAAGCCGAGTTGCGAAGCGAACCGCGCGGCCCGGAGCATGCGCAACGGGTCGTCGCCGAAGGACACCTCGGGCGAGCTCGGCGTCCGCAGCAGGTGGGCGACGAGGTCCTCGACGCCGCCGGAGGGGTCGACGAGGGTGATCTCGGGGATGCGGAGCGCCATCGAGTTGACGGTGAAGTCGCGCCGACGCAGGTCGTCTTCGAGGGTGTCACCGAACGCGACGACCGGCTTGCGGGTCACGCCGTCGTAGGCATCGGCCCGATAGGTGGTGATCTCGACCGTGTCGGCGTGCTCGACGCCGTCGTCGTCGGTGACGGTGACCTTCGCACCGATCGTGCCGAAGTCGCGGCCGACGTCCCACCAGGCGCTCGCCATCGGCTTGAGGACCGCGAGGATCTGGTCGGGCGAGGCGTTCGACGTGAAGTCGAGGTCACTCACCGTGCGACCGAGCATCGCATCGCGGACCGGTCCGCCGACGAGGGCCAGTTCGTACCCGGCTTCGGCGAACGCCGACGCCACCCGAGCGACCACGGGCGACGAGGCCAGGTCCTGCAGGCGCACCAAGGATTCCGCCACGCTCACCATGGGGTCAATCGTACCCGGACGCCGCCCGCGACCCCGTCGCCGTCAAGCCGCGAGCGCTCCTGGGCGACGGCCGTACAATAACGAGGAACCCACTCCCCAGCAGACCAGAGGCGGACACGATCACGAACGAACTCGACGACCAGCGGCCAACCGTCGGCACTCAGGCACCGACGGCCTTCACCAGTACCGTGAAGGACCCGATTCCGCCGGAACTCCCGTTCACCACCGCCCCTGAACTCGTCCTCGTGACCGGAAGTTCACGGTCCCAGCGCTTCGACCGACCGGACGTCGTGCAGCGCAAGGGCGTCTACACCCTGATCAACGGTCACCTGACCCCACAGCAGTCGATGGTGGAGGACCTGCTCGCCGTCGCCGACGTGCTCGATGCGGCCGAGATCGAGTACCTCCTCATCCGGGGCGAGCACGACCGCCCGGTCATCGTCGTCGACCGCTCCCTGCGCAAGCGCCTGCAGACCGCACTCGCGGAGGCGTTCGCCGACGAGCCCTTCTACAGCGTGCCGCTCAAAGCACGCATGTCGACGGTGAAGCCGGCCGGCGATCCGCACCTCCTCTCCGATGGCCTGCTCACCGGTGCCCGCAAGGCTGAGGTGTTCCGGCTGTACCGGCCGCGCATCGAACCGCTCGGCCGCCTCCGCTACGGCATGGAGACCGCCCTGCAGCTCGAACTCTGGCGCTTCGGCGACGAGGAGATCACCGCGCCCGTGGAGAACGTCCTCATGCGGACGTACATGCCGCGGACGGAGGCCGTCGAGACGACCGTCGAACGCTACGGCCGCAGCTGGCGGACGCTCGAGCACATGTTCGGCGCACTCGCGAGCGACGTCACCTTCGACATCGACCTCGTCTTCTCGTGGGTGGACGGCTCCTCCGAGGAGTTCCAGCGCGCCCGCGCCAAGCGGATGCAGAGCTACGTCGTCGGCGACGGCGACGACTCCGACGCCCGCTTCCGCCAGATCAACGAGCTCAAGTACGCCCTCCGCAGCGTGCACACCTTCGCCCCGTGGATCCGACGCATCTTCATCGCGACCGACTCCCCCGCGCCCGAATGGCTGGCGGAACATCCGAAGGTCACCATCGTGCGCAGCGAGGAGTTCTTCGGCGATCTCGACGCCCTGCCGACGCACAACTCCATGGCCGTCGAGAGCCAGCTCCACCGCATCGAGGGGCTGTCGGAGCACTTCCTCTACTCCAACGACGACATGTTCCTCGGCCGACCGATCAGTCCCGAACTGTTCTTCTCACCGGGCGGCATCAGCAAGTTCGTGGAGGCGACCACCCGTATCGGCCTCGGGGCGAACGACCCCTCGCGCAGCGGCTTCGAGAACGCGGCCCGCGTGAACCGTCGGCTCCTGCACGAGCGCTTCGGACGCGTCACCACCCGCCACCTCGAGCACTGCGCCGCCCCCCTCCGCCGGAGCATCATGGCGGAGATGGAGCGGGAGTTCGCCGAGGAGTTCCGCGCGACCGCCCACAGCGCCTTCCGCGCTGCGGACAACATCTCGGTGACCAACTCCTTCTACCACTACTACGGCCTCATGACGGGTCGCGCGGTCCAGCAGACCCAGGCGAAGGTCCGCTACATCGAGACGACGCTCAAGCAGTCGCTCGGGCAGATGGAGCGACTCCTCAAGCGACGCGACCAGGACATGTTCTGCCTCAACGACGGCAGCCGGCCGGAGATCTCGGTGGAGCAGCGCACCACCGCCGTGATCGACTTCCTCGAGCGGTACTTCCCGTTCCCGGCGCCGTGGGAGCGCGAGGCGGCCGTGCCGAACGCGCTCGAGATCGAGCCCGCCAAGCTCAGCTGACCGCCCTTCGACAGGCTCAGGGACCGGAGTGGAGCTCCGGGACCGGAGGGGTGCTCCGGGACCGCTACGGGACGATGCGCTCTGCGCGGAGTCGGTCGAAGATCGCGGTGAAGGCGTCCAGCGTCCGCCGGTAGCCGGTGAAGCCGGCGAGTCGACTCTTGCTCATGTCGGTGACGACCTCGATGTCCCGGCCGAGGTCGCCGTCGGTGTGCCACCACGACGCCACGCGGGAGAGGTCGGCCTCGACGAGACCGTGTTCGGCCACCACCTCGGCCCAGGTGCCTTCGACGCCCGCCATCTGCTGCTCGAGCGGACGCGGCGCGGTGTCGAAACCCTCCGGCTCGACGCCGAGGTGCGCCGCCAGTCGCGGCCACATCCAGCGCCAGCGGAACACGTCGCCGTTGACGATGTTGAACGCCTCGTCCGCACCGTCCGGTGAGGTCGCCGCCCACAGCATCTGCTCGGCGAGGAGTCCGGCGTCGGTCATGTCGGTGAGGCCGTTCCACTGGGTCTCGGAACCGGGGAACACGAACGGTCGGTCGAGTCGCTTGCAGAGCGCCGCCTGCACCGCGAGCGTGGACGCCATGTTCATCGCGTTGCCCACCGCATGTCCGATCACGGTGTGGGAACGGTGCACCGACCAGGTGAAGCCCGCTCGCGCAGCCGCGGCGAAGAGCTCGTCCTCCTGCTCGTAGTAGAAGTTGGGCGTGTCGAGTCGCTCCTCGTCCTCGTGGAACGGGGTGTCGGGCATCTCCCCCGCCGCATAGGCCTCGAACGGGCCGAGGTAGTGCTTGAGGCCGGTGACCAGGGCGACGTGCTGGACGGGCTCGGCGGCGAGGGCGGCGAGCAGATCGCGGACCATACCGCCGTTGACCCGGATGTTCTCGGCCTCGGTGTCCTGACGTGACCAGGCGGTGAAGAAGACGTGGGTGACACCGGTGCCGCCGAGGGCGCGCGCGAGGTCGGCCGCGTCCCGGAGGTCGGCCGCGACGTGTTCGACCTGCGGGTGGGCCGCGGGCGCGCGGCGAGAGAGGGCGAGGATCCGCCAGCCGCCGTCCTCGAGGAGCTGCGACACGATCGCGGATCCGGTGATGCCGCTGGCGCCGACGACGAGTGCGGTGCGGGGTGCTTCTGGGGAGGTCATCCGTCCACGATAGGCGCGTCCGACCGGGGAGACTCCCGGAACGGCGGACCCGCCGGGTTGCGGTACCCTGCCCGGGCGCAGCCCTTCGACACGCTCAGGGACCGGACCGGAGGCGAGCTCAGGGACCGGTCGTCGTCAGACGAGGACGCCGATCGGCATCGTCAGCGGCGGCTCCGGCTGCACCGGCACCGTGTCCGACACGGGCAGCTCGATGCCGTCGCGAGCGAGCAGGCGCGCACTCTCCTCGGCGTCGATGTAGTGCAGCGGCGGGGTCTCCCCCAGCGGCACCACCGAGTGCAGGACCGTCTTGCCGTAGACGTGGACGAGGTTGAACGCCCGTGCGCCGTCGCGACCACGCGTCCCGCCGACCGGCACGTTGAGGTCCTGCGTGTAGCACGTGGCCGAGGCGACCGACACCGGGATACCCGCGAAGGTCGCGGTCGACGAGTAGTGCAGGTGCCCGGCGATGATGCTCCGGACGTCGGTCCCCTCGAGCACTTCGGCGAGCTTCGCCTGGTCGCGCAGCTCGACGCTCACGGCGAGGTCGAGCACGCTCGGGACGGGCGGGTGGTGCATCGCGAGGATCGTGCCGTGGGGCGCCTTCGTCGAGAGTTCTTCGGCGAGCCAGTCGAGCTGCTCGTCCGACACCTCACCGTGGTGTTGCCCGGGCACGCTCGAGTCGAGGGTGATGACACGGAGGCCGTTGACGTCGTAGACGCGGTCGACCGGGCGGGTCGTCGGCACCTCTCCGAACAGCCCGGCTCGGAACGCCTGGCGGTCGTCGTGGTTGCCCATCACCCAGATGATCTGCGATCCGAGGCGCTCGGCGACCGGCTCGACGATGGAGCGGATGCGGTCGTACGCGTCGGGTTCGCCCTTGTCCGCGAGGTCACCTGTGAAGACGATCGCTTCGGGCCGACCGCCGGACGCCTCGAACTCGGCGAACAGGTGACGCAGGTGCGTCTCGCTGTCGACACTGTCGTAGAGGCTCCCCCCGCCGGCGAGGAGGTGCGTGTCGCTCACATGGAGCAGGAAGTGATCGGGCCTCGGGTACTCGGCCGTGCGAAGACTCACGTGACAACTCTCGTTCGAGCGATGCTCTCCGAACCGCATCGCAGCTGTTTGACCATCTGACCAGACTCGGTTGAACGGCGACGGAACGCCACGCTACGACGCGGGAAACTCGTGAGCAAGGTCAGGAGCCGACATCCAGGGGACTCACACCTGACGGTGGGCTGCGGGAGGATGTCCGCATGCCCTACCTCGACGACGATGAGCAGCCGCTGCAGCGGATCGATCTGGCGCAGATCCCCCCGACCGGACGCCGGTTCCGACTTGAGCGGCGGATCGGGTTCCAGGAGCACGCCCCTGACGGTCCCGTCGTGTGGGCACCGGCGTCCGACGACGGCCGCGACGGCGACCGCGCGGAGGGCTGGACCGACCTCGCGTCCGTCCCGGGCGTCCTGTGGAGCTTCATCGGCAGCTACGGCCGACAGTCCGCGCCGGCCGTCGTGCACGACCACCGCGCGCTCCTCGCACTGGGGCTCCCGGCGGACCAGGCACTCGAGCAGCGGTTCGAGGACGACCGACAGTTCCGCGTCGGACTCCGCCAGCAGCGGGTGCCGCTCCTCCGGGCCTGGCTCATGTGGGCCGTCGTGTCGGTCGAGCGGTACGTCAGGCACGCTCCAGGCGTCGCCGCCGTGCTGATCGGGCAGTCGGTCCTCGGGGTCCTGGCCGTCTGGGTCGCGACGATCGGACTCGTCACGCCCGTGCTCGGCGCTCCGACGCCCGGGTGGCTCGGCCTCGCGATGGCACCCGCGGTCCTCGCCGTGTGCTGGCGGGAGGAACGGAGACTCCTCGTCTGGTTGCCCTACGCCGGTGCGCTCCTCGGGCCGCTCCTCCTCGTCCACCTCGCGGCGGTCGGCGCGTTCCGCCTCCTCGAACTGCTCGTCCGGGAGACGATCGACCGTCCGTTCATCGACGACTCCCCCGGCCCCGTCGGCCCGCCGACCCTCCGCTGACCGGTTCCCTGTCTCAGGAACGCCTCGGCGTGTCGAGCGCGGGGGACCCGACACGCCGAGACGCTCCTGAGACAGGGACGGAGCAGGGGTCCGGTCAGGCGCCGGGGAGGGTGCCGAGTCCGTCGACGACCGGGATCGCCGCGAGCAGCCGCTGCGTGTAGGCGTCCTGCGGGTCGGACCAGACGCGGTCGACCGGACCGTGTTCGACGATGCGACCGGCGCTCATGACCGCCACGTCGTCCGCGATGACCCGCACGACGGACAGGTCGTGGCTGATGAAGAGGAGCGCCGCGCCCGTCTCGACCGCCAGCTTCCGCATGAGCTTCGCCACGCGTGCCTGCAGGGAGGCGTCGAGCGACGCGATCGGCTCGTCACCGATGAGCAGCTCGGGACCCGCCGCGATCGCCCGGGCGATCGCGATGCGCTGCCGCTGGCCGCCCGAGAACTGGTGCGGATAGCGGGTGCGGCTGGCTGCGTCGAGCTCGACGTGCTCGAGCAGCTGACCGACATCCCACGCGTCGCGCACCGGGTTGACCCGGAGGCCGTCCTCGATCTGACTCCCGACCGTGCGGCGCGGGTTCAGCGAGGCGTACGGGTTCTGGAAGACCATCTGGATCCGCAGCAGCTCGGGTGCGCGCTTCCGGAGACCCAGCTTGCCGATGGGTGTCCCGTTGAACGTGATCGCGCCACCCGAGGTCGGTTCCAGCCCGCAGACCGCTCGGGCGAGGGTCGACTTGCCGCAGCCCGACTCCCCCACCAGGCCGAGCACCTGTCGCGGCTCGAGGTCGAAGCTCACGCCGTCGACCGCGTTCAGCGTGCCGCGACCGGGCAGCTTGTACGTCACATGGACGTCGTCGAGGTGCAGCAGCGTCATGACGCAGCCTCCGTTCCCGTGTCGGGCAGCGCGTCGATGAGCGCCTTGGTGTACTCGTGCTGCGGAGCGGTGATGACCTGGTACCGGCTGCCGTGCTCGACGATCTCGCCGAGCCGCATGACCGCGATCGTGTCGGCGAGCGCCGACATTACCCCGAGGTCGTGGGTGACGAGGATGATCGCGATCCCGAGCTCGTCGCACAGCTTCCGCAGCAGGCGGAGGATGCCGGCCTGGACCGTGACGTCGAGGGCCGTGGTCGGTTCGTCGGCGATGAGCACGGACGGCTCGCACATGAGCGCCGAGGCGATCGCGATGCGCTGCAGCTGTCCGCCCGAGAACTGGTGCGGGTACTTGCGCAACGCCGCCTCCGGGTTCGGGACGGCGACGAGACCGAGCATCTCGAGCGCCCGCGCGTGGGCGGCCGCCTTCGAGGCTCCCGTGTGGTGCCGGTAGTGGTCGACGAGTTGGGCCTCGACCGTGAGCATGGGGTGCAGGCTCGCGGTCGGGTCCTGGAAGATCATCGCGATCTCCGTGCCGCGGTACCGGTTCATGGTGCGCTGCTTGAGGCCCACCAGCTCGGTACCGTCGAAGCGGATGCTGCCGCCGAGGTCCGCTCCGGCCGGCAGGAGCCCGCAGATCGCGAGCCCGGTCATAGTCTTGCCTGACCCCGACTCACCGGCCAGTCCGGTGATGCGACCGGCGGGGACCTCGAGGTCGATGCCGCGGAGGATCTGTTTGGTGGCGGCGCCGCGACCGAAGCCGAGCGTGAGCCCCTCGATGACGATCCCGCCGCCACCGCCTGCTGCCTGCGTCATGTCGCGTCCTTTCGGGTCGCTCGCACCGCGTGCGCCGCTCACAGTGCGCGCCCCTGCACGGCTTCCTGCGACCGGGGGTCGAGGGCGTCGCGAAGGGCGTCGCCGAGGAAGTTGAAGGCGAGCACCACCGTGAGGATGGCGAGTCCCGGGAAGACCGCGATCCACCACGACGAGAAGTTCTGCACCCCGTCGGACACCATCGCACCCCAGTCCGGCGTCGGCGGGACGGCACCGAGACCGAGGAACGAGAGACCCGACAGCAGCAGGATGGCCGTGCCGACGTCGAGCGTGGCGAGCACGACGACCGGCGACACGACGTTCGGCAGGATGTCCTTGCCGAGTGAGGTGAACGGCCCGTTGCCGAGCAGACGACCGGCGATGACGTACTCGGCTCCCCTGGCTCCGATGACGAGTGAACGCGTCACGCGGGCGTACGCCGGCCACGACACGATGAGCATCGCGATGACGGCGTTCGTGAGGCTCGGGCCGAGCGCTGCGGCGATGACCATCGCGAGGATGATCGTCGGGAACGCGAACACGAGGTCGGCGATCCGCATGATGGTCTCGTCGAGTGCCTTGCCGAAGTAGCCGGCGATCGCGCCGAGCAGCGAACCGATGAGCATCGCGAAGATCACGAGCATGAGGGCGAGCGGGATCGAGACCTGCGCGCCGCTGACGACCCGGGACAGGACGTCGCGGCCCACCTGGTCGGTGCCGAACCAGTGCGCGGCACTCGGGGCCTGCAGCCGGTCGAAGTCCTGGGCGAGCGGGTCGAACGGCCGGATCCACGGCGCGAGCAGCGCGACGAGCAGCCAGAAGAGCACGATGACACCACCCGCGACGGCGAGCGGAGTGCGCAACTGCTTCGAGATGCGGAGGCGGCCCCTGCGCTTGGTCTGGACGGCGAGGACGTCGGTCATGCCACCCTCACTCTCGGGTCGATGAAGCCGTACAGCACGTCGACCAGGAAGTTCAGGCCGATGTACACGAAGCCGACGATGAGCCCGACGCCCATGATCGCGGGCAGGTCGAGCTTGGTCGCCGCGGAGTACGCGTACTCGCCGAGGCCGTGCCACGAGTACACCTTCTCGACGAGGACCGTTCCGGACAGCAGCGATCCGAAGGCGACGCCGAGCACGGTGATGATGGGGACGAGCGCACCGCGGAGCACGTACCGGGTCACGACGACGTGGCCGGGAAGGCCTTTCGCCCGCGCTGCCCGCACGTAGTCGAGGTCGAGCACCTCCAGGATCGCCGACCGCGCGAACCGGGTGAGCAGGCCGATCGTGTAGAGCGCCAGGACGGAGGCGGGCAGGATGAGGTGGGCCATGGCGTCGCCGAAGGTGGACCACTGGCCGGCGAGCAACGCGTCGATCGTGTACATCCCGGTGACCTTCGGCGGCGGGATCGCCGCGGGTGAGAGTCGCCCGGAGCCCGGGAACCAGTGCAGCTGGGAGAAGAACACGAAGTAGACGACGAGTGCGAGCCAGAACGACGGCACCGAGATGCCGATGAGGCTCACGACCCGGATGACCTGGTCGGTGATCGTCTTCCGGCGCAGCGCGGCCCACATGCCGAGGCCGACGCCGATGACGATCGAGATGACGATGGCGGTGAGCGCCAGTTCGGCCGTGGCCGGGAAGGCGCGACCGAGTTCGTCCGCGACGGCGCCCCGGGTCTGCTGCGAGGTCCCGAGATCGCCCTGGAACAGGTTCGCGACGTAGGTGACGTACTGGACGGGCAATGGCTTGTCGAGGCCGGCGTTCTCGCGGAACTGCGCGACGATCGTCGGATCCGCTGCGGCCTGCTCACCGAGCGCCGCCTGCACGGGGTCCGCGGGGACGAGGTTGGTCAGCGTGAAGGTGACGAGCGTCACCCCGAACATCAGGAGGACCGTGAGTCCGAGCCGGATGCCGAGGTAGCGCGCGAGCGGGTGGAGACCCGCTCGCGCGCTGGACGTCGTCGGTGCGACGCTACTTGATTCCGGCAAGGTCGACGGTCCACGTCGGGTTCAGCGGAACCTCGGTGATCGTGGTCGCGGTGACCACGTTCTGCGCCGGCTGCAGGAGCGGGATGAACGGTCCGCTCGCGTTCTGCGCCTTCTGGAGGTCCTGGTACGCGGCGGCACGGGCGTCCGTGTCGGTCGCGGCGAGCGCCGCGTTCGCGAGGTCGGTCACGGTCGGGTCGGCGCCTGCCGGCCAGCCCGCGCGGAGGCCGACGAGCTCACCCGGCGTGAACGCGAGGTAGTTCGACGGGTCCGGGAAGTCCGGGCCCCAGTACCAGAGACCCACGGTCTCCTTGCCGTCGCGGTAGGCGTCCAGCTCGGTGGCGACCGGAGCCGGGGCCAGCGTGATGGTGATGCCGACCGACTTCAGCTGCGCCTGGACCGACTCGGCGATGCTCTGGAGCGACAGCCCCTGCACCGTGATGTCGTTCGGGAAGTTCAGGGTGACGGCTTCGCCGGCGTACCCGGACTCCTTGAGCGCAGCCTTCGCCGCATCGGCGTCGAACTGATTGCCGTCGGCGGCGTCGAGCGCCCCGTTGAAGATCGAGGGGATGAAGCCACCGGGACGGACGGAACCGTCGCCCGCGAGGTCGACGATCTTGTCGTAGTCGATGCCGAGCTTGACGGCCTCGAGGAACTTCGGGTTGCTCGTGATGTCGCTGATCGCGGGGTCCTGGTTGAGCATGAGGAAGATCATGTAGCGCGAGGGGTTCGCGATGATCTTCACCTTCGAGTCGTCGAGCTCGGAGACCTGGTCGGGGTTCAGGTCGAGGGCGACCTGCGAGTCACCGGCCTCGACGTTGAGCTTCTGCGTCGGGCCCTGCACGTTGCGGAGGACGACGCGTTCGTACGCGGGCTTGGTCCCCGTGTACTCGGGGTTCGCGGTGAAGACGACCTGCGAGGCGGCGTCGAAGGACTCGAGCTTGTACGGGCCGGAGCCCGCGGACGTGGTGTTGAGGAACGACTCGGCCGCGTCGTCGGCGGTCGCGGTGCCACCGTTCTCCTCGACGACCTTCTTGTTCACGACACCGAGGGCCGGGTTCGGAAGGATGAACGGGAGGGCGGGGTTCGGCGTCGCCGAGGTGAGCGTGAGCGTCGTGTCCGAGGTCTTCTCGATCGTGACGCCGTCGAGCAGGAAGGACGGGTTTCCCTTCACGCCCTGGACGCGCTGCAGCGAGAACACCGCGTCGTCGACGGTGACGTCGGAGCCGTCGGAGAACTTCTTGCCGTCCTTCATCGTGAGGGTCATCACCGTGTTGTCGGCGTTCATCTCGTAGCTCGCGAGGCCGTCGACGGGGGCGGTGACGTCGTCGTCCTTGAAGGTGAGGAGGGTCTCGTAGAGCGCCTTCGCGACGATCGAGCCGGTGGTCTCGTACTCGCGGTTCGGGTCGGCGGTCTTGAGGTCGAAGGACGCGTCGACGACGAGCGACTTGCCCGCACTGTCATCGGAGCCACCTGAGGAGGAGCAGGCGCTGAGCGCGAGGCCGGCGGCGAGGGCGAGGCCGAGGGCCGCCATGCCGCGCCGGCTGGTGCGGCTGAAGGATCGTGACAAGGTGGAGCTCCTTATCTGGTTGGAGGGATGAGCTGAAAGTAGTGCGATACGCGATCATTCGTCAATCCACAAGCCGTTACCAAAGAAGAAATGTCTCGATTTCGCGGTGAATCTGCCATATCCTCTCAATCGACCGCCAGGACCACCGCCGAATCTGGACGTTTGGAGCAATCGATGCAACTCGACGACACCCACATCCGCATGCTGGAGCTGCTCCGGGAGGACGGGCGGGCTTCGGTCGCCGCTCTCGCGGAGGAGCTCGGGATCTCCCGCTCGAACGCCTACTCGCGCTACGAGGCGATGCTCCGCGCCGGCGTCCTGAAGGGGGTCCACGCGGAGATCGAGCCGGCCACGGTCGGGCTCGGTGTCGCGGCGATGGTCTTCATCACGCTGCGCCAGAGCCAGTGGGCCGACTTCCGCGCACGGCTCTCCTCGGTCCCGGAGCTGGAGTACTTCGCAGTGACGACCGGCGAGCACGACGCGATGATGCTGATCCGGGCCCCCGACGTGGCGGCGATCCACGAACTGGTCGCCACCCGGCTCGCACAGTGGCCGTCCATCAAGGCGACGACGACCGTCTTCCTCATGGACGAGGAGCGGTCGAACGTGTCGCTCCGCATGACGAGGTCCGAGCGCACGAGCGTCGAGGACTCCGGCGAGCGCTTCGGCATGACCCGATTCGTCCGGACGAGCGACGAGCGCGCCCAGCGGGTGCCGGAGCGACGCGGACGCTGACCCGTCGGCGGTGGCGTGCCGACCCCCGACCGGTTCAGGCGGCGACGATCTCCCGACAGATACTGACATGAGCCTGTCCGTCCGGACCGATGAAGTCCTCGGTGAGGATGAACGAGCCGTCCTCGGCGCGGGAGATGATCGAGCTCGCTTCGCCGCGCGTCGTCAGGTCGCCGGCACGGTTGCGGTGCACGAACGAGATGTCGATGCGTTCGCCGGTGCGCACCCCGCAGAACCGTCCGACGGAGACGGTGTCACCGACGTATTCGCCCCACAGCACGCCGTGCGTCTCGTGGTAGACGAATCGCGTGGGCGCGTCGGCGTCGACGACGCTCGCGGACGACGAAACCATGTCGAACACCTTCGCGTCGAGGTTGAAGTCGAGCGTGGCGCTGGTGCCGGTGTCGGCGGTTCCTGTCATGTCGTCATTCTGCGGAGGCGTCCGAACAGGTGTCAACCTGCCGACGATCCGTCCATCCCACCTATCTTGTGAGCCGGTCCCACAGGACGAAACGACGGATCGGACCCCATGGGCGGGATGTTCCGCTGGCTCCGGAGGTCGCAGCTTGACGGCGTCCACCGAGGGTGGCTTACTGATGTCCATGTGTCCAGACAGCCTGCAGTTCCGCGACCCCCGCACCCAGCCACTCCCCCGGGACGACGCGTTCCGCGAGTACCTCGCGACGGGCTGGGGTGCGGTGGACCGCTCAGTGGACCTCGCCGAGGGTGCCGGCGCAGCCGCCGGACGTCACCGCGACGCCATCAGCGCGCAGTTCCCCGGCCACTGGCTCGTGGTCACCGCGGGACGCGCCGTGACGCGTGCGAACGACACCGAGTTCCCGTTCCGTCCGGACAGCGACTTCGTGTGGCTCACCTCCTGTCAGGCGGAGGGCGCGGTCCTGGTGATGCGGCCGACCGCCGGTGGGCACGACGCGACGCTGTACCTCGCCGAGCCCGTCGGTCCCGGTGAGGAGGCGTTCTACGCCGACGCCATGCGCGGCGAGCTCTGGATCGGCCCGTCCGCCGGACTCCCCCAGTGGGCGGAGGCGCTCGGCATCGAGGTCCGCTCCCTCGAGGTGCTGGACGAGTCCCTCGCGCTCCTGCCCGCCGACGCACTCCGCGCAGGCGCCCCGGAGCCCCGGGTCGACGGTCGCTTCGCGGCGTCGCGAGCGCTCCTCATCGCCCTGTCCGCCGCGAAGCTCGTCAAGGACGACTGGGAGATCGCGCAGCTCCGCGCCGCCGTGGACGCGACGGTCGGCGGGTTCCGCTCGGTCGTGCGCGAACTGCCCGCCGCCATCGAGTTCGGCGGAGAACGCTGGTTGCAGTCGACCTTCGAGCGCCACGCCCGCACGTTCGGCAACGGTGTCGGGTACTCGACCATCATCGGCAGCGGGCCACACGCTCCCACGCTGCACTGGACGCGCTGCGACGGTCCGGTCCTCCCCGAGCACCTCATCCTCATGGACGCCGGCGTCGAAGCCCGCTCGCTGTACACCGCCGACGTCACGAGGACCTTCCCGGCGAGCGGGTCGTATTCCGCGGCCCAGCGCGAGGTCCACGACCACGTCGAGCGGGCCCACCGTGCCGCGATGTCGCAGGTCGGCCCCGGCCGGTCGTTCATCGACATGCGGAACACGGCGTACGAGCAGATCGCCACGAGCCTTCGCGACCTCGGCATCCTGCAGGTGTCGGTCGACGAGGCGATGTCGCCGAACGGCCAACAGCACCGCCGCTACCTGCCGAGCGGCACCGGCCACCACCTCGGACTCGACGTGCACGACTGCGCCCGCATCGGGGACGAGCGGTACCTCGACGAGCCGCTGCAGCCGGGCGCCGTCCTGACGGTCGAACCAGGTCTCTACTTCCACGCGAACGACCTCACCGTGCCGCCGGAGCTGCGCGGCATCGGCGTCCGCATCGAGGACGACCTGCTGGTGACCGCCACCGGACACGAGGTCCTCTCCGCGGCACTCCCGATCAGCGCGGACGGTCTCGAGGCCTGGTTGCGGAGCTGACCGACGGTTCGCGACTCAGGACGGTCGCCGCGTGTCGCGGCCCTTCCGTTCGGTGCTACCAGCGACTCGCCCGGTGCGTCCTGCGTCGCGAACGAGCCTAGGCTTGCACGGTGAGTCAGCCCGACGCCCCCATGCGCACCGCCGTCCGCCCGAGCCCCGGCGTCCTCGCGACCCTGCAGAACCCCAGGGCCTTCAGCGTCGAGATCCTCGCCGGGATCGTCACGACGCTGGCGCTCATCCCCGAGGTCATCTCCTTCTCGATCATCGCCGGCGTCGACCCGAAGGTCAGCCTCATCGCCTCCGTGGTCCTCGCGATCTCGATGTCGATCCTCGGCGGGCGTCCGGCGATGATCACGGCCGCCGCGGGCGCCGTCGCCCTGGTCGTCGCGCCGCTCGTCAAGGAACACGGCGTGGAGTACCTGCTCCCCGCGGTGATCCTCGCGGGCCTCATCCAGATCGTGTTCGGCGTCACCGGTCTCTCCCGACTCATGCGGTTCATCCCCCGCTCGGTGATGATCGGCTTCGTCAACGCGCTCGGCATCCTCATCTTCGTCGCCCAGGTCCCCCACCTGCTCGGCGTCCCGTGGCTCGTCTACCCGCTGTTCGTCATCACGGTCCTGATCGTCCTGCTGCTCCCCAAGCTCACCACCGCGGTGCCGGCGCCGCTCGTCGCCATCGTCGTCGTCACCGCGATCACGATGATCGCGCACGCCGCCGTGCCGACCGTCGGCGACCAGGGCGACGTCTCCGGCGGCCTCCCCGGGTTGACCGCGCTGCTCGTGCCGCTGAACCTCGAGACGCTCGGCATCATCTGGCCGACCGCGCTGAGCGTCGCGTTCGTGGGGCTCATGGAGACCCTCCTCACGGCGAAACTCGTCGACGACATCACCGACACGACGTCGTCGAAGGGGCGCGAATCGTGGGCCCTCGGCGTCGCCAACATCCTGGCCGGTTGGTACGGCGGGATCGCGGGCTGCGCGATGATCGGTCAGACGGTCGTCAACGTCAAACTGGGCCGCGCTCGGACGAGGATCTCCACCTTCGTCGCCGGCGTCTTCCTCCTGCTGCTCGTGACCGCGCTCAGCCCGGTGATGGCGCAGATCCCGATGGTCGCGCTGGCCGCCGTGATGATGATCGTCGCCATCAAGACCGTCGACTGGCACAGCGTGCGCCCGGCGACCCTGCGACGCATGCCGATCCCCGAGACGGTCGTGATGGTGGTGACCGTCGCGGTGGTCGTCGTCACCCACAACCTCGCGATCGGCGTCGCTGCAGGAGCGGTCCTGGCCATGGTGCTCTTCGCGCGACGCGTGGCCCACGTCATCCGCGTCCGCCGGGTCCTCGCGGACGACGCCACCTCCGTCCGGTACAGCGTCATCGGCCCCCTGTTCTTCGGCAGCAGCAACGACCTGGTCGAGCAGTTCGACTACGCGGCCGACCCTGCGGACGTCGTCGTCGACTTCACCGCCTCGCAGATCTGGGACGCCTCGAGCGTCGCCGTCCTCGACGCCGTGCAGGAGAAATACGCCGCGCACGGCAAGCAGGTCGCGTTCACCGGACTCGACGAACGCAGCTCGGCCTTCCACGGGAAGCTCACCGGCCACCTCTGAGCCGATCGCTCCGGCACCACCTCAGAGGTGCAGCACTCGCCGGAGCCCCGCGTCCAGATCCAGTGACAGCGCGACGGGCACCCTTCCGGCGGCCGGACCGAGGTCGTCCTCATCGAGGGTGAGCAGCTGTGTGGTGTTCACGACCGAGTCCTTCGGCAGGCCGGAAGCCGTCGCAGGGAGGAACACGTTGCCCGGGAGCTCGGCGAGCGCCGTGTTCGACGTGACGACCGCGACGATCACGGTCCGGAGTGCGCTCCGCGTGTAGGCGTCATGTTGGACAACGACGACCGGGCGCCGACCGGCGGGCGCACTCCCCCGTTCGCGAGGGCCGAGATCGACCCACCGGATGTCACCGCGGCGGATCACCAATCGTCTCCGGCAGTGAGTTCGGCAAGGCGGTCGCGTCCGGCCGCGGCGACGCCCCGTGCTTCCTCCGCTGAAGCGACTCCCGCATGCCGCAGCGCGGTGTCCACTGCGTCAGTGAGACCGGCGGCATCGGTCTCGTCGAGATACCGACTCGCCGCCGCCGCGAAGAACTCGGACCGGTTGACACCGAGCTCGGCGGCGCGAGCCTCGACGCGGGTGAACAGTTCGTCGGGCAACGAGATGGCGGTCTTCACAGATGGGAGTATAACCGGGTATAACTCGGGTTGCGACCCTGGGCTGGAGATGTCGACGGCGTGACTGGGCAGGGGCGCATGGTACGCAGCTCAGGTCGGTCACGGCCTGGCCCGCGCAGCAGCAATGGAGAGGAGCTTCTCAAGCCGAGCTGTGGAGGACTGAAGTCGCCGATTCGCAGGCCACCAGAGGATGATGGAGTCATGGCAGAAACCGGAACGCCCAGAGTCGCGGTCTACATCGACTTCGACAACATCGTCATCTCGCGCTACAACCAGCTCTACGGGAAGGCGGCGTTCAGCCGGGATCGCGCGCGGTCCCACGTGCCCTCCGCCGCACCCGAAGGCGACGAGATCTCCGAGCGCCTGCAGGCCGCTCGCGTCGACGTCGGCGCCATCCTCGACTACACCTCGTCGTTCGGGAACATCGTCATCAGCCGTTCCTACGCCGACTGGTCCGAGCCGGTCAACTCCGCGTACCAGAAGGACCTCGTGGACCGCGCGGTCGACCTGACGCAGATGTTCCCCACGACGAAGGCGATGAAGAACGGTGCCGACATCCGCCTCGCCGTCGACGTCGTCGAGGACCTGTTCCGCCTCCCCGACCTCACGCACATCGTGAT
Source organism: Plantibacter sp. H53 (assembly GCF_001650455.1). Classification (NCBI taxonomy): domain Bacteria; kingdom Bacillati; phylum Actinomycetota; class Actinomycetes; order Micrococcales; family Microbacteriaceae; genus Plantibacter; species Plantibacter sp. H53. The sequence continues at coordinate 247,637 of NZ_LWCT01000002.1, read as the reverse complement.
CGTCGCCGGCGACTCGGACTACATCTCCCTCGCGCAGCGCTGCCGACGCCTCGGACGCCACGTGATCGGGATCGGTGTCGCCGGTGCGACGAGTCGTGCGCTCATGGCGGCGTGCGACGAGTTCTCCGACTACGACGACATCCCCGGGATCGTCCGCCCGGTCGTCACGCGCACGCCCCGCACCCCTGCCGCCGTCGAGAGCACGGCGGAGGTGTCCTCTGAGGCACCGAAGTCCGCACCCAAGTCCGGAGGGCGTCGTCGCGCCTCGTCCGGGTCCGCGCCGACGGCCGAAGCACCGGCCGCCCAGACACCTCCGCGGATCGGCGGCCTCTTCACCGAGCCGGTGTTCAGCCACCGCGACGCCGACGACCTGGACGACACCGACGACGAGACCGCGGACCCCTCCGGTCCCGACGCACAGCGCGCGGCGACGGAGCTCCTGGTGCGCGCACTCCGCCTCGTGCACGCCAAGAACGACGACGAGGACTGGCTGCTGAACGCCGAGGTGAAGAACCAGATGATCCGCATGGATCCGGCGTTCAAGGAGAAGCCGCTCGGCTACCGCTCGTTCAGCGACTTCATCAACTCGCGCTCGGACCTCGTCGAGGTGAACCCGGACGCGAGTCCCGACGGACGACGTCTGCGGCTGCGCGAACTGGGTTGAGCCCGGGCCCGCCGCAGGAGATCAGCCTCGCAGCAGGACCGTCCGCCTTCGGGCGTCCTGCTCACGCGCGGATCTCCTGCTGCGGCGGTGCTCAGGCGCCCCGGAAGAACGCCTGGACCGCCGCGCTCAGAGCGGTCGGATCGTCGATGTGGCACAGCTCGCGGGCGGAGTGCATCGACAGCAGCGGCGTCCCGACGTCGACCGTCCGGATGCCGAGTCGCGTCGCGGTGAGCGGGCCGATGGTCGAGCCGCACGGCACCGTGTTGTTCGACACGAAGTCCTGCGAGGGCACACCTGCGGCGGCGCAGCTCCGGGCCCACAGCGCGGCCCCGAGGGCGTCGGTCGCGTAGCGCTGGTTCGCATTGATCTTGAGGAGCGGACCGCCACCGGCGATCGGCCGGTTGGCCGGGTCGTGGCGTTCCGGGTAGTTCGGGTGGATCGCGTGGCCGGCGTCCGCTGACAGGCACCAGGAGGCCGCATAGGCCTGGAGCCGTTCGGACACCGTCGCCCCCAGCGACGCACCGATGCGGGTGAGGACGTCGTCGAGGAACGGACCGCTGGCGCCGGAGGTCGAGGCCGAACCGAGCTCCTCGTGGTCGAAGGCGGCGAACACCGTGATGTGTGCGGCGTCGTCCGTCGCTCCCCCGTCACTCGCGGCCAGCAGCGCCGCGAGTCCGGCGTGGACCGAGGTCAGGTTGTCCATGCGTCCGGCGGCGAACAGCTGCCCGTCGAGTCCGAATCGCCGCGGCTCCTGGGTGTCGGCCACGAGCACGTCGTACCCGGCGATCGCGGTGGGATCGATGCCTGCGATCGACGCCAGGTGCGCGAGCACGTCGGCGTGGCCGAGGTCACCGACCCCGTACACCGGCTGCAGGTGACGCTGGCGGTCGAGGACGAGGCCGTCGTTGGCGCTTCGGTCGAGGTGCACGGCGAGCTGCGGGATGCGCAGGAACGGTCCGGTCCGGACGAGGTGCACGGTCCCGTCGAGCGTCACCAGGCGTCCGGCGAGTTCGAGCTCGCGGTCGAGCCAGGAGTTGAGGAGCGGTCCGCCGTAGACCTCCACCCCGGCCTGCAGCCACCCGTGGGCGCCGGTCGTCGGCTTCGGCTTGAGCTTGAAGCTCGGCGAGTCCGTGTGCGAGCCGAGGATGCGGAACGGCGTCGTGGCGCGCGCCTGCTCGGGCTGCACCCAGGCGATCACCGCACCCTCGCGTTCGACGAAGAACCGGCCGACGCCACCGTCCCAGGACTCGGTCTCGAGCCGCCGGGTGAAGCCGGCCGCCGTGAGGCGCCGAGCGCTCTCCGCGACCGCGTGATACGAGGTGGGCGAGGCGACGATGAAGTCGGCGAGGTCGGTGATGTGGGCGACGGAGTCCATCCCACCATCCTCCCACCACCCACGCACCCGGCACGTGGATGCACCAGGCCCTACCCTGGACGGGTGACGAAGACCCGCAGCGACCTCATCAGGCCCGCAAGCGGCCTGTCCGAGGATCGTCGCGGACGGATCGCACGCATCGTCGACGGTTGGTTCTTCGCCTTCGGCACGGCTGCGGCCGTCTTCCTGGCGTACGTGCTGCTCACCGAGGCGTTCGCCCGCGGTTGGGCCCAAGCCTGGTTCATCCTCGTCATCTACCTCGTCATCGCCTACCTGGTCCTCCCCCGCCTGCACACCGTGCTGTCGCGCGTCTACCTGCCCGACTACTTCATCGGACGCACTCGCACGCGCGAGGGCATCCTCGGTGATCCCGTGAACCTCGGCCTCCGGGGTCGGGAGGAGCAGATCCACATGGCGATGCTCTCGGCGGGCTGGACGCTCGCCGACGACCTCGGGCTGCGCGCGAACCTGCGGATCGTGACCTCGACGCTGACCAGGCGCAGCTACTCGGAGGCGCCCGTCTCGTCGCTCTACCTGTTCGGTCGCCGCCAGGCGTTCTGCTACCAGCAGGAGGTCGACGGCAGTCCGGGGAAGCGGCACCACGTCCGGTTCTGGCCGACACCAGCGGGCTGGCTGCTGCCAGGCGGATACCAGGCGGATTGGTTGGCCGCCGGGACGTACGACCGATCGGTCGGGATCAGCATTTTCACGCTGCAGGTGACCCACCGGATCGCCGACGACGTCGACGACGAGCGCGATCACATCGTCGCGTCGATCGCGGCAGCGGACGTCGGAGCGACGACGTCCGTGATCGAGAACTTCTCCACCGGCTACCACTCACGGAACGGCGGAGGCGACGCGATCGTCACCGACGGCGACCTGCCGATCATCGATCTCAGCGCGGTGGTCGTCCCGCCGGCGGCGACCCTGCCGGCCGCCGACGCTCCCCCGACGCGCTCCCTCATCCGGGCCGGCGACCCGCGGCCGCTGGACACCACCGTCGGCGTGGTCCTGATGGTCGTCGCGGCACTGTCCACCGTGCTCTCCGGCGTCATCCTCGTCTCCGATTGGAAGCAGGTCATCTCGGAGGCCCGTGCAACGGCCGCGACGGCTGACGACGTCGTCCTCATCCCGTGGGTCGTCGGGGCCGTGCTGGCCCTGTCGGCCGTGGTGACGCTCTGCTACCTCGTCCTCGCCTGGCGGGTCCATCGGGGAGGCAACCTCGCGCGCCTGCTCGCCATGACCTTCAGCTCGACGTCCATCGCCACCCTCGCCGCGAGCTATGTCGCCGGCGCCGGCGGATTGACGCTGCAGACCAACCTGATCGGCTTCGCGGTCGACTGTTCCATCATCCTCGCCCTCTCCGGAACCGAGGCCCGTGACTGGGCCCGTGGGCGACAACGACGCACCCGGAGGACGAAAGCATGACCGACGCACCCGACCAGACGGATGAGGGGCCACGCCCCGCCACCTCGCTCAAGCGCGCGCTGCTCCTCGGCGCAGCCATCATCACGATCGTCGCCGGGCTGACGGTGCACTGGTCGGTGGCAGCGGCCTGGGCGAACCCCGTAACCAACGCGCTCTACACGGTCCTCGTCGCGCTCCTGCTGGCCTTCGCCGCCCCACGGCGTCCGCTGTGGCAGATCGCCCTCGGCGCGTTCGGCTTCTCGGCGGCGATCGAGTGCTTCCAGGCCACGGGCGTGCCGGCCGCACTCGCGGACCAGTGGCCGCCCTCGGCGCTCGTGCTGGGCACGACGTTCATCCCGACGGACTTCATCTCCTACGCCCTGGGCGCGGCGGCGTTCCTGTTCCTGTCGCTCGCCATGTCGCTGGTGATCCGCTGGGTTCGCAACGACATCCTCGAACGACGCGCACGCGCGGACCGGGAGACACGGCGCCGATCGGACTCAGGACCCGCCTGACCAGTGCCCTAGCCGCGAGTCGTCTCCCCGTACTGGACGTGTTCGAGGTCGAAGACGGCCTCGGCCAACGCCGACCTCGCCGCTTCGAACTCGACGTCGTCGGGGTGGCCCACCACCCGGGCATGCTCGAGGTGCCAGGTGGCACTGCGCAGGAGTTCGACGGTGGTCGGAGCGGGGGAGGGCGCTCGCGTCGAGGCCGCGGGTGAGACGTCGGCGTTCGCCGCTCCGCCGGGGACGAACTCGATCGTGTTCGATTCCGCCGGAGTGTCGTCCGGAGTGTATGCCTTCTTCTTCATATGTCCTTCATCGAGGTCGTGAATTGTTGTGGCTTGCCGGGCGATGGGCTCCGATAGCGGCGGAGATGCCAGCGGCGGAGCCGACCTAATATATGCCGATATTGGAATGTCCCGCTTGGGGCGCTGTTCAGGTCGCGCCATGGCGAGGAGCGTGGGGACACGCCCACGGTCGTCCGGAGCATCCGAGGCACCGAGGACCTGGAACCGTTCCAGGCCCCAACGGGACCAGGCGGACGCCGTCCACGCGCAGATGGCCGCGTCGATGAGGTCCTCCCGATGCTTGTGCGCCGATTCCTTCAGCGGCGACGGTTCCGCGGCGAGGAGCGCCGTCACCGGGTGGGTGTCGAGGTCGAGTGGCGGCGTCGCCGAGGTCAGCGCCTGCAGGCGCGAGACGAGGTCGTCACAGACCTCCGCGCGGCGTCGCCGTCGCTCGGCGGCGGGGAGACCGGGGTCGAGGCGTTTGTACCGGGGCCGCGCATCCGGGTACCCGAACTCCTCGGCACCCACCAACGTGGTGTGGGGATAGGCCTCGAAGAACACGACGGCATCCGCCGCCGGCGTGCTCAGTCCGTCGAAGTACTGGAACCCCGCCGCCTCCAGCGCCGTGAAGAGCGCGACACCACCGAGCGCGGGCAGGCCGAGGTTCGACGGGTAGGCCGAGACCTGCCAGCGCCCGTACCGCTGCCCGACCTCACGTTCACAGAGACGCATGCCGGTCTCGTTCCGGACGAGCAGAGGGGCGTCGACCGCGATCACGGAGCCCGGTGAGGCGGTGGCGACGATCCAGGCGACGACGGCGTCGATCCCCACGGCCCACCCGGCCTCGATGACCGTCCCGGTCTCGTCGATGCACACCAGTCCCGACTCGTTCGCCGCGCGGGAGCCGGTCCCCTCGCCCCAGGCGAGGTCGACTCCGAGGAAGCGGGTCACGAGCGGTTCCTTCCGGTGCATGCGGCGAGGCACCGCCTCCCGAGCCTACTGGGCAGACGTCGACGACTCCTCGGATCCGGCGGCGGGCCGGAGGTGAGGAGCCGTCGAGCCTCCCGAGCGCTCGATCAGCCGACCGGGCCCTCGATCAGCGTCACGTCAGCGGTCTGGGAGGTCCCACTCGCCGTGGTCCAGGTGACGGAGACCGTCTGGCCGGGCTCGAGCGTGGCCATGGTCGCCGTCAGGGTCTGAGCGGAGTCGATGGCGGCACCGTTGATGCCGGTGATGACGTCGCCGGCTGCGAGGCCGATCGACGCCGCGGGCGTGTTCTCGATCACCGAACCGACCACGGCACCCGGCACGGTCTGGGCTGCGCCGGCCGCGGCCAGACCGATTCCGATGAAGGCCGGGTAGCCGATCGAGACGGTGTCGGTCTCGACGCCGGTACGGATCTGGTCGACGATGGACAACGCGTCGTCGATCGGGATGGCGAATCCGTCGATGTCGGTCCCACCGGAGGAGGCAGCGGTGTCGACGCCGACGACCTCGCCCTCCGAGTCGTAGAGCGGTCCGCCGGAGTCGCCGGACTGGATGTCCGCGTCCGTCTGGATCAATCCGGTCAGCTGCTTGCCCGCCTCGGTCGTCTCATCCTGGACCGTGATGTCCTGCTCGAGGGCGGTCACGGACCCGTCCGCAGCGCTGGGGGTCCCACCCGTGCCGCCGGCGTTCCCGACCCCGGTGACGGCGTCACCGACGGCTGCGCCGCCGTCGTCGTCGATCGTGACGGTGTCCAGCCCCGAGGCGCCGTCGAGCTGCAGGAGCGCGACGTCGTTCGTGGCATCCGTCCCGACGACGCGCGCGTCGTACTGCTCTCCGGTCGCCACGACGGTGACGACGATGCTCGTCGCTCCCGCGACGACGTGGTTGTTGGTCAGGATCTGGCCGTCCGCGGTGAGGATCATCCCGGTTCCTGCGGCGGCGGCCCCCTGATAGGCCAGCTCGGTGTCGATGTCGACGACACCCACGGACTCCGCGGCGGTGGCGCTCCGGGTGTTCGCCGTCGCGGCATCCGGCGTCGCCTGCTGTGGCCCAGGCTGCCCACCGGGAGCGCGGAAGCTCTGACCGCCCTCGTCCGGCACCGTCTCCGTCACTTGTGAGGAGGCGGCGACACTCTGGAACGCGCCGGCCGCCAGCGAAGCGAGGCCGAGGCCACCGGTCACGAGGGACACGACCGTGGCGGCCGTCGCGGCGGCGATGATCCACCCGATGGGCTGCTTCTTCGCCGGGGTGCCGGTGGTCGACGGCGGCTGGGGCATCGTCTGCTGTCCGTACGGTCGGGGCTGCCAGGTGCCGGAGGGGGCGTACTGGCCCTGGCCGGCGGCGTACGGTCCGTACTGACCCTGCGGGCCCTGGTGATGACCGGGCCGCACGTGACCGCTCGTCGCGTGGGGAGCCGTCGCGTAACCGAAGGGCGTCGTCGGCTCGCGTCGTGGGCCACCCGCGGCCGTGTTGCCGGGGTAGCCGGCCGGGGGAGTGACGTCCACATCGGGCTGGGGCTGGTACGAGCCGGTGGGCGGCTGGTACGGATCGGGAGCGGGGGACGACTGCGGCGTCTCCGCCGGTCGGGTGCCGTCCGTTGGACGCGGCTCAGGGCGTTCCGGGTCTGGGGTGGTGTTCACGGGGGTTCCTCTCGGCGGGGGTGCTGAGATCATCTGACTCCCGCAATCCGAGTGAATCGTCTGGTTCGACCATGAACGACCTTTGAGCTTCCCGACCGTTTCCCGGATGACGATCGTGTACAGGCTCCATGCGGGACACCACCTCAGGGTCGCGTGAGCAACGCCTCCAGCGCGGGTCGGGCCTCAGCCTCGGAGATGTGTCCGGCGACGACGAGTTCCGCGAGGCCGTGGACCGCGGCCCAGACCGCCGTGGTCAGCGCGGCGATGATCTGCGGCTCGGCGCCGGGGGCCAGCGACGCCGTCGTCTCGGCGAGCAGCGCTTCGACGCCACCGATGAGTGGCGCCATAGCCTCGCTGGGTGAGCCGGGGACACAGACTTCGGGGTCGTAGATCAGGCGGAACCGCTCCGGATGCTGCGCCGCGTAGTGCACATACGTCGAACCGATCCGGACGGCCGTCTCCTGTGGGTCTCGACCCGCCGTCGCGTGCCGCTCCTCGCGCATGGCGTCCAAGAGCTCGGCCATGCCGCGTTCGCTCAACCGTTTCAGGAGCGCGGTCCGGTCGCCGAAGTGGTGGTACGGCGCGTTGTGACTGACTCCGGCGCGACGTGCGACCTCTCGCAGGCTCAGCGTGGCATGGCCGTGCGTCCGCAGGAGTTCGAGCGCAGCGTCCTCGAGCGCCGGCCCGAGGTTGCCGTGGTGGTACGCCGTCGTCGATCTTGACACAAGCAACATCCTACCCGTACCGTCGGTTCCGACCAAAAGTGGACAGTGTCCAGATTCTTGGCACTGTCCAGACCTACAACTGATGGAGAACTGATGCCCACCCTCGTCATCGACGGACACCCGAACCCCGGGCCTCTGTGCGCCGCCCTCGCCGCGAACTACGCGGAGGCGCACGGCGACGCGACCGTCCTCGCCGTGCGCGACCTCGCGTTCGACCCGAACCTCCGCCTCGGGTACACCCGCCGTCAAGACCTGGAGCCCGACCTCGAACGAGCGTGGGAGCAGATCCTCGCCGCGGACCACCTCGTGATCGTGGCGCCGGTCTGGTGGGGATCGGTGCCGGCGCTGCTCAAGGGGTTCTTCGATCGCCTGCTGCTTCCCCGTCGCGCCTACCGGACCAAGGACAACGGTCTCCCCGAGGGACTGCTCGCCGGCCGCTCGGGGCGGGTGATGGTCACGACCGACTCGCCGTGGTGGTACCTCCCGCTCGTCGGCGACACGACGGTGAAGCAACTCCGCACCACCACCCTCAGGTTCTGCGGGGTCAAGCCCGTCGCCGTGAACCGGTTCGGTCGGGTGAAGGATTCGACCGTGGAGCAGCGTCGGCGGTGGCTCGCGAAGGCGGCACAGAACGGTCGTGCCGACGCGGCGCGACGGAGTTCTCGTTCCTCCGCTGCGGCCGCAGAACTGGTCAGTGGCCGTCGACCAACCGGATGAAGGCACTGAGCTCGGCGACGCCCTCCGGCGTGACCGGCAGGTACTCGGTGAGTGCGGGGGAGTGCACGAGGTACGCCGCCCACTGGGCGCGGGAGATACCGACGTTCAGTCGGTTCTTCATCAACAGGAACGACATACCCCTCGGGACGTCCGCGGGGGAGGACGCGGCCAGCGAGACGATCGCGATGACGGCCTCCTGACCCTGGAACTTGTCGACGGTCCCGACGCGCACCGCGTCGAACCCGGCCGCGTCGAGCGTCGCTCGGACGACGGCGACGTGGGCGTTGTAGGGACAGACGACGATGATGTCGGCCTCGCTCACCGGGTCGTCGATGCGGCCGGCATCCGGATCGGTCCAGCGGAGCCCGATCGTCGACCGGACGAGCTCGGCGACGCGGTCGGCCTCCTCCTGCGAACTCGTCGCGTTTCCGACGTGATGGACCGGGACGACGTGCAGTCCCGGCACACGACCCTCCAGACGCCGCTTCGTCGTGGCCGCTGCCGAGCGCAGCTCGCCGCCGTACGACAACCGCGAGACCGGCTCGGTGACCGCGGCGTCCATCCGCCAGGTCTCGTGGAGGAAGTAGCCGAGTTCCGGAGGGAGGACGTCACGCCCGTCGGCCACGAATCCGAGCGCCGAGGTGTCGATCGGTTCGGGATGCGTCCCCTGGCTCACCTGCGGCAGCTGCTGCGGGTCGCCCAGGAGCAGGAGGTTCCGCGCGGCGACGCTCGCCGCGATCGTGTAGGCGAGCGAGAACTGACCGGCCTCGTCGACGACGAGCAGGTCGAGCGACCTCCGGTCGAACCGGTTGGGGTTGCTGAAGTCCCAGGCCGTCCCGCCGATGACGAAGCCGCCGGTCTGCTCGGCCATGAACGCGCCATGACCATTGGCCGGGAGGACGGTGTAGCCGCGCTCAGCATCCGGGTCGGCACCGGATCGCAGGGTCTTCGCCACGAGCGCGGGGGAGAGCCCCGCCTTCACCACACGCTCGAGGAGGTTCTCGACGACGTCGTGCGACTGCGCCACGACCCCGATCCGCCAGCCGTGCTGCTGCACGAGGGCCGTGATGACGTGCGAGGCGACGTAGGTCTTGCCGGTTCCAGGCGGCCCCTGGACGGCGAGCGCCGAGTCGTCGAGGTCGAGCAACGCGGCGGTCACGTCCTCGATCGTCCGCCCGTCTCCGCGGTGGGGGAGCGGCTCACCCGAGCTCGTGCGGGGCGGTCGTCGCCGCAGGATGTCGACGACGCCGTCGTCCGGCCACCCTGGAGCGGTGTCGAGGACCGCTTGCCCCCACTCGGCGATCGCATCGACCTGTGTTCCGGGTCGCGGGGGAGGAGACGGCGTGAGTGCGACCGGCAGCTCCGTGTAGGGCTCACGATCCGTCTTGAGCGTCTCCTGGATGAGCAGGGAGTCGTCGTCGACCTCGAGGACCGTGATCTGTCCGGCCGGTCGGGAGCCGGGCTCGGCGCGGGGGAGCGTGTACGGTCCCGGGTGGTCGTAGACCGCGAACGGGTCGGCGCCGACCTTCACACTGCTGCCGGGGGCCCATCGGCCGCGGAGTCGCATGTGACGGCGGTCGCTGCGCTGCCGTCCCTCGCGGAACCAGTCGCGCTCGACGACTCCCGAGGTGACGGTGAAGACGTTCCGGGTGTCCTCCCATTCGTCGCGCGCGGCGATGAGTCGGGAGAAGTGCTCCTGCCAGAACGACTTGTGCTCGCGCCGGTGGTAGTCGATGGCGGCGGCCGCGAGCGCATACGCGGTGGCGTCGTCGGAGCGTTCGGGGTCGAGGGGGTCGCCGGCCAACGCCGTCAGCGCGTCGTGGAGTGGCGTCGGTTCGTCCACCAGGGGCTCGGGTGCGTCGGTGACGAAGGTGCCGGGCAGCACGCCCCGTTCCGCACCGAGGTCGAGCAACCAGTTCCGCAGCCGACGGGTCGACTCGCAGTCGTACGCGTTGTACTCGGCGATCTCCGAGAGCTTCCGTTCGCCTTCGGCGACGAGCTCCGGGTCGTCGCTCCGACTCAGCTCGCGCGCCTCCGCGTAGGCCGTGATGGATGCCGCGGCGTCGGTGACGTCGCTGTCGCGGTGCTCCTCACCCATGTAGAGCGGCTCGAGCTTCTTGATCGAGTACGACCGCGATCCGACACGCACCGTCTTGCGGACGAAGGGGTAGAGGTCGAACAGCACGGCCTCGCGGAGGAGGTCGTCGATCGTGTCCTCCCCGACCCCGTGCCGGGCGGCCAGCGAGAGCAGGTGCGTCCGCTCGTAGGCGGCGTAGTGATACACGTGCATGCCCGGGAACTCGGCACGGCGGGCGGCGAGGTAGGCGAGGAAGTCGATCAGCGCCGTCCGCTCCTCATGGAAGTCGTGCGCCCACCAGGATCGGAACCGGCCGTCGGTGTCGACCAGGCCGAACAGGTAGTCGATGCCCCACCTCGTGCGGTCGCCCCGGCGGGCGTCACCCGGCTCGCCCTCGGTGTACAGCGGGTCGCCCTCGAAGTCGAAGAAGACGTCGCCGGGATCGGGTTGCGGCAGGAGCCCGAGTGCCGTGGCGTCGTGCACACGGAACGCCGGCACGCCGGCGGCTGGTGACGGCTCGAGCTGCAGATGCGCCTGCTCGCGCAGCGCAGCGAGCGTGCTCTCGGCGATGCCGTCGACCGTCCCGCCGGCGCCACCCGACAGCCCGTGCGGCCCTGGTCGCTCGGTCGACCCGGTGAGCGTGAGCGACGCCAGATCGTCGATCGTGGCGATGCCGGCCGCCAGCAGGCGGTCGCGCTGCGTCAACCGGAGCCCGGCCACCAGCAGGACGTCGCGTGAGGCCGTGATCTCGGCGTCGCACCACGCGCATCGTCCGCAGACGCTGTAGCGCTGGTCGCCCCAGGCCACCGGAGCGTCGGCTTCGAGCCGTTCGGCGACGATCCGCGGCAGGCGCGCACGACGGCGACGGTACACCGGCAGGATGTCGGCCACCGCGTGGGTGCTGACGGTGCCGTCTCCCAGGATGAGGTCGACGTCGTCGTCGACCGGGATCCCGGCCGTCTCCAGCTGCTCCACGTAGGCGGCGAGCTGGAGCAGGGCGGTGACCTTCGGCGAGCGCGCGAGTTTGGTGTCCTGCACGCGATACCGGCCGTCGGGCCGGCGCACGATGAAGTCGGCGAAGCCGATGAACGATCCGTCGAAGAACGCGGCCTGGAAGACGACCGGGGCTCCGTCGCGGAACGCCGTGATCGTCGAATCGACGGCTGCGGCGAGCGCCACCGTGTCTCGGACGTCGGGGCGGTCGAGCTCGACGACGCCGGTGCCGAACTCGGCGCGGTACGACTCGAGGACCCGCAGCTCGTGCTGGTCGCCGAGCTTGGAGGTCCGCATGAGCATCTCGTCCTCCGGCTCGACGATCGGTTCGATCCGACCGAGCTTCGCGTCGACCGTGCGCAGGAACGCGAACTCGCAGTGGGAGGCGTTGGAGAGGTCGCTGGCGCTCGTGATGGCGGAACCGTCGAGGAGGAACATCGGTGCGGTGGGTGCCTTTCGAGACGACTGCTGCGGGGGCAGGTCCGCCTCCGATCGCTGTCAGTCTGGCACGCCCCACCGACCACAGCGCCGCCGCGGGACGCAGGGTGAGGCCAGCCGAGCGGGAGCCGTCTGTGGAGCAGCGTCGGGCGCGCTCGATCCCGCGTCCCCTAGCCTGGAGACGGACCACGACGCCATGGGACGGGAGTGCATCATGACCACCACGATCCAGGTCGTCGCGGGTGTCGCCACGCAGGACGACACCGTGCTCGCGTGCCGGCGGGCACCCGGGCGGGCGTCCGGTGGCCTGTGGGAGTTCCCCGGCGGCAAAGTCGAGGCCGACGAGCGGCCGCAGGACGCGCTGGCACGCGAGCTGCGCGAGGAGCTCGACGCCGACGTCGCTGTGGGGGCGCTGCTGGACCGCTCCACCGTCACCGTGGGCGAGCTCGTGATCGACCTCGCCTGCTACGAAATCACCTTCCTCGGCGCGCCCCCGGTCCACAGCACGGACCACGACGAACTGCGCTGGGTCACCCGCGAACGGCTCCTCGGGCTGGACTGGGCGACGCCCGACCTCCCGATGGTCGGGCGACTCACCGCGAGCTGACCCCGGAGCCCCAGGGCGTCACTCGACCGCGTGGAGCGGGATGCGGGCGAGCGTGCGTCCGCTCAGCACGAGGTCGTCGTTGGTCGAGGTGACCGCCAGCTCGGTGACCGTCCACTCGAACAGGGTGACGTCGCGCCAACGCTCGAGGAATGCGGCGAGCGCCGCGGTCTCGGCGGCGTCGAGCTCATCGCGGAAGTGGTGCAGGCCCACCCCGACGAGCGGTGCTGGACGCCCGCCGACCGCCCGCTGGATGGGGGCGAAGGCGTCCGCGATGGCGGGGAGGTAACAGCGTCCGCGGTTGAAGCCACCGATGACGGGGCCCGCCAGCCTGACCCGGAAGGGCGTGAACGCGCCGACGCTCGTCCGCAGCCCGTCGAGGAACCCGGATTCCGCGTCGATGGAGGAGAGCGTCGCGTGCAACCGGTGTGCGCGTCGGAGCTCGATGCCTCGGGCGAGCTTGGGTGCGAAGGGTGCCGAGGCGAGGTCGGCCTCGTAGCTCAGGAAGATCGGATCGACGAACAGCCGTTCGACCGGGACGGGGACGACGACCGCCAGGCGCGCCTCGTCGTACCGCCCGTCACGGTAGACGCCGTCAGGACTCGCGGCGAGCGCGAGCGGGTGGTCGGCGTCGATCAGGGGGAGCTGGGCGTACCGGTAGCGCTCGTCGAAGGTGAGCGCCTCACCTGGTCCGAAGGTGGAGCGGACGACGTCCCAGCTGCGGAGGGCGTCGTGCGAGTCCGACGACGTGTCCACACCGCTCGAGGCCGTTTCGGGGACATCGACCTCGAACGCCCGGTCGGCCGATCCGCCGGTCACCGTCCGGATCAGACCCGTCGCGACGCCGGTCGGCAGCGCACCGATCGTGTTTCCGGACGCACCGGCGGAAGAGGGCATGTCGTGAGGTTAGTGGAGCCGTCAGCGCAGCACGTCGGTGACACCCCGAATTCGGGTGATCGACCCAATTCACCGCATGGCCGACCCGGACGCCGACACCGTCAGCCGATCAGTGCGCCTTGCCGACCTTCCAGTAGCCGCAGAACATGACACGGTCCTTGGGCATGCCACCACGGACCCAGAGCCGACGCACGTTCGCCGCCAGGGACTGCTCTCCGACGACCCACCCGTAGCACGGGGCGGGCGGCACCCCGAGGGCCGTCGCGGCGGCCAGCGCCGCTCGTCCGGGGACGTCGTGCGGATCCTCTCGGACCACCCATCGCAGCTCGACCCCGTCCGGGACACGCACGTCCTGCGCGTCCTCCGCGGAGGGGATCTCGACGATCGCCGTCCCGACGGTCGACGCCGGAAGCGAGGTCAGGATGCCTGCGACGGCGGGGAGCCCGGTCTCGTCGGAGACCAACAGCACTCGATCCACGTCGGCCGGGAGGTTGAACATGCGCCCCTCGTCAAGCAGCCCCACCGCATCGCCCACCTCGCACGACTGGGCCCAGCTCGCCGCGGGCCCCGCGGTCCCCTCGGCGGCCGACCCGTGGATGACGAAGTCGATGTCCAACTCCGGCCCGTCGGGGCCGTCGCGACGGAAATCCCGCACCGTGTAGTTCCTGAGCACCGGTCGCACGGACTTGGAGATCGCGAGGTACTTGGCGTAGGCCAGCATGTCGAGCTTGGTCGGCAGCCGCTCGAGACCGCCCTCGGAGACCGGTATGAAGAACCGGAACCACTGGTCGTACCCGAGGAAGGTGAAGTCGGCGATGTCACCGCCACCGAGGGTGACCCTGGCGATGTTCGGTGAGACGCGCGAGCGGCGGACGACCCGCAGCGTGAGGAGGGTCGCCGCCTCGGGTTTGATGCGCGCCGTCTCGGCATTCGTGCGAGCCACTCGAGCCCCTTCCTCAGGCGGCTCCGACAGCCGCGACTGAGGCTACCCTAACTCAGGTCACCCTTACTTGGAGGCGTCAGGTTCGGCAGCGGCGACCTTCCGGGAACGGGCGTCGAGCGACGCGAAGACGAGCGCCACGACCACGAAGCCGATCGTGACGAGGGTGCTGTTGCGATACGCGTCGTGATAGACGTCGAGCGACGCACCGGAGGCGCCGCCGTCGTTCTCGGAGTACACCGTCGCGTAGAACGTCGCCGTCGCGGCGGCGAGCCCCACCGCGGTCCCGATGCGCTGGCCGAGCTGGCCGATCGATCCGGCGACACCACCGGAGGCCACGGGGATGTCCGCGAGCATCAGTGTCTGGTTGGGGGAGATGACCGCGCCACCGCCGATGCCGGCGAGGAGCATCGCGGCACCCATCGCGTACGGCGTGATCTCCGGGGGCGTGATGAAGGCGAGGAGTGAATTGAGACTGAACCCCACCACGACCAGCACGAGCCCACCGACGACCAGGGGGCGTCCGAGTCGGTCGACGACCCGACCGCTCAACCACGAGCTGACGGCCGAGGCGAGGGCGAAGGGGATCGTGATCATGCCCGCGAAGACCGGCTCGAGCCCGAGCCCCTGCTGCACGAACAGCGTGAGCGTGAGGAAGGTGGCCGGCATCGCCGCGAAGTACGTCGTGGAGATCAGGACGCCGTTGCGGTAGCTGCCGAGCTTGAACAGGGAGAAGTCGACGACGGGTGTCTTCCCGGCGCGTTGATAGCGACCCTCCCACCACGCGAAGAGGCCGGCGAAGATGGCGAACGCGACCAGCAGCCACCAGCGCGCCGGGTCGTCGCCCGGGGAACCGGTCGTCAGGACGAACGGCAGCATGAGCGACAGCACGGCGAGACCGAGGAACACGATGCCCACCGGGTCGAGCGATCCGGCGCCCGCCTCGTGCGGCTGCTGCTTGGGCAGCAGTCGCGCGGCGATCGGCAACAGGATGATCGCGAGCGGGACGTTCATCCAGAAGAGCAGGCGCCAGCCGTCCTCCGGGCCGCCGATGGCGATGAGCAGGCCGCCGAGCGTCGGGCCGAACGCCGTCGAGAGGCCGATGATGGCTCCGAAGAGACCGAAGGCGCGGCCACGCTCCTTGCCGACGAACAGCTGCTGGATGAGCCCGATGACCTGCGGCATCAGCAGGCCCGCGGCGATGCCCTGGAGGATCCGACCGCCGATGAGGATCCCGACGTTCGGTGCGACGGCGCAGGCGAGACTGGCCGCTCCGAACACGCTCAGGCCGATCATGAACATGCGACGCCGGGAGTGCAGGTCGCCGTAGCGCCCGGCGGGCACGAGGATCAGACCGAACGCCAGGGCGTACCCGGCGACGATCAGCTGCAGGGCGGTCGGGCCGGCGTCGAGCGCCTGCTCGATCGACGGCAGTCCGACGTTGACCTTCGAGAGGTCGAGGATCGTGAGGGCGGCGACCGACACGCAGATGGCGAACGCGCGCCATTTCGTCCGGTCGTCGGGGGCGGTTCGCTCGTCAGTCATCCTGGCCAGCCTAGGCCCGCGTCAACCCGGTCCGCCCCGGCTTGACGGGCGCGGATCCACCGTCCTGTGCAGCATCTTCGGGCTCAGAACCGGCGCAGACGATGACGGGGCAGCCGTCACGGGCTACGCTCGGAAGATGCATATGGATGCCCCTCGCGGGCTGCAGGACCCCGACGAACTGGCCGAACGACACCGCATGCTGGCCGAGTCGCCGGCACTCGCGCCGCTGCGCGACTGGTCGGACGCGATGATGACCCGCAGAGGACGGCGGCAGGCGGACCTCGTCCTCCCGCTCGTCGACCCGGCCGATGCGGCCGTCAACGCGAAGACACTGATCCTCCTCGACGCCCCGGGGACCCTCGCCCCCGACAGCCTCGACGCTCCGGGATCCGGGTTCGCCTCGGTCGACAACGACGACCCGATCGCCGAGAGCCTCTGGAATCTGCGGAACGACATCGGCTTCGACGACGTCATGGTGTGGAACATCGTCCCGTGGTACCTGAGCGCCGGGCGGAAGAAGCCGAACGCACCCGAGGTCGCCCAGGGCGCGATGGAACTGCGCGCCCTCCTGCCGCTCCTCAAGAACCTGCGCGTCGTCGTCCTCTGCGGACCCCACGCACAGGACGGTTGGTGGAAGCACGTCGAGCCACTGCTCGGCAACACGTACAGCGCCTTCAACGCTCCGCACCCCTCGCCGTTGTCGCTGAAGCAGCCGGGTCGTCGCGAGGAGATCGAGAAGGTCTTCGCCCGCGCCAAACAGGTCGCCGGCTGATCACACGCCCCTTTCGCAACCCCCTCGTCCGTCGGGCGAGGGGGTTGCGTGCATCTGAGGCCTCGTTAGGGTCGATGGACGAGGAGAGGAGCATCACATGGACATCGGCACCATCGTCATCCTCGCCGCGCTCGTCCTCCTGGCGGTCGCGGCCGTCTGGTACGTGTCACGGCGAGACCGCGCCGCGCGTTCGGCCGACGAACACCACTCGCACGACAACGACGCGGAGGTCGAGCGCGAACGCGCGAGAGGCCTCGCGGAGGGCACCGGCGGCGTGCCGCGCCGTGGCGGTGGCCCGATGGGGTTCTGACCCCGCGAACGCACAGGAACGGTCGCCACCCGCGAGGGATGGCGACCGTTTCCGCACATTGGGCGCCGGGCTCTAGACGAGCGGCGGGAGGCCTGCTGCGACGCGAGCGCCCAGCGTGCCGTCGACGGCGGTCCAGTAGGCGATGACCCGCTCGCGGAGATCCGCTCGCGTCACCTTCGAGACGTGGCCGATGATGTTGCCGACAAGACGGTCGCGTGCGGCGTCGTCGAGCACCTCGCGCACGAGGGTCCCGGCCTGACCGAAGTCGTCGTCCTCGGCGTGCAGCGTCGCGGCTGCCCGCACGAGCTCGCCGTCGGACTGCCAGCCGTTGGACTCAGCGGCGCGCGCAGGGTCGGCGTGGGCGCCACCGACCGAGTTGGGTGCGTAGACCGGCGCGTCCGCGTCGTTGAAGGTGTAGCGCATGGCGCCTTCCTTCGAGTACGTGTGCACCGGCGCATGCGGGGCGTTCACCGGCAGCTGTGCGTGGTTAGTGCCCACGCGGTAGCGGTGTGCGTCCGCGTAGCTGAAGATACGGGCCAGGAGCATCTTGTCGGGGCTCGCAGCGATTCCGGGGACGAAGTTCGACGGCGCGAAGGTCGCCTGCTCGATCTGTGCGAAGTAGTTCTCCGGGTTGCGGTCGAGGGTCATCTTGCCGACCTCGATGAGCGGGTAGTCGCTGTGCGGCCAGACCTTGGTGAGGTCGAACGGGTTGAAGCGGTAGCCCGCGGCGTCGGCGTAGGGCATGACCTGCACGGACAGCGTCCAGCTCGGGTGCTCACCGCGGGTGATCGCCTCGGAGAGGTCGCGGATGTGGAAGTCGGCGTCCTCGCCGGCGATCTGGTCGGCCTGGTCCTGCGTGAGGATCTCGATGCCCTGGTCGGTCTTGAAGTGGTACTTCACCCAGAAGCGCTCGCCTGCGGCGTTGACCCACTGGTAGGTGTGCGACCCGAAGCCGTCCATGTGCCGCCAGGAGCCCGGCAGGCCGCGGTCGCCCATGAGCCAGGTAACCTGGTGCGCGCTCTCGGGGGAGAGCGTCCAGAAGTCCCACTGCATGTCGTGGTCGCGCAGGTGCGAGCCCGGGAGACGCTTCTGCGAGCGGATGAAGTCGGGGAACTTGATGCCGTCGCGGATGAAGAACACCGGCGTGTTGTTGCCGACGAGGTCGTAGTTGCCCTCGCTCGTGTAGAACTTCAGCGCGAAGCCACGGGGGTCGCGCCAGGTGTCGGGGCTGCCCTGCTCACCGGCGACGGTGGAGAAGCGTGCGAGCATCTCGGTCTCGACGCCCGGCTGGAACAGCGCGGCGCGCGTGAACTGGGAGACGTCACCGGTCGTGACGAACCGCCCGAACGCACCGCCGCCCTTGGCGTGGACGACGCGCTCCGGCACCCGCTCGCGGTTGAACTGCGCGAGCTTCTCGACCAGGTAGTGGTCGTGGAGCGCGATCGCTCCGTCTGCGCCGACGCTCTGCGAGTGCTCGTCGCTCGCGACGGGTGCTCCGCTGTTGGTGGTGGTGTAGCTGGTCTCGGACATGTCTCTCCTCGAGGGTGGGGCTGGTCGGACGGTCGGATGGATTCAGCACTGCCACCTTGGCGGTGACAGCTGACGATCGGCATGGAGGTGCCGTCGAGTGGTCTGTGGAACGGCGTCAGGCAGCATCCGCCTGGCACGCGGGGCATACGCCCCAGAACGTGATCTCGGCCGTGTCGATGACGTACCCCGCCGTGTCGTCGGGGTGCATGCATGGCGCCGCACCCTGCGTGCAGTCGACGTCGACCACGGCGCCGCACGAGCTGCACACCAGGTGATGGTGGTTGTCGTCGACGCGCAGCTCGTACCGGCCGGGATGGCCGTCCGGTTCGATCCTGCGCACGAGACCGGCTGCGACGAAGGCGTTGAGCACGCTGTACACGGCCTGTGGGGAGGTCTGCGGGGCTCGCGGCTTCAAGGACGCGACCACCTGCTCCACATCGGCGTGCGGTGTCCGGGCGAGGATCTCGAGGACGGCGAGGCGTCCCGTGGTCACCCGCAGCCCGGCTGCCCGGATCTTCGTGTTGAAGTCGATCGTCGCCGACTCCACCTCCGATCCGTTCATGCAGCAACCGTACCGAGTTGTTTTGAATTAGTCAAAATAAGGACTCCCCCTCCGCGTTGTCCCGCAGCCACCCCAACTCTAATATCAGATATGAGTTGTGGACCGATGGATGCCGTCGGATGTGGAGAATTCCCGATCACGGCGGGGGAGTGCCGGGCTACAGCTCGACCGTCAGCAGAGGCCGCAGCGAACGGCGGGTCTCCTCGGCCATGTCCACCGAATCCCGGTCGAGCAGCCACTGCAACTGGAGACCGTCCATCATCGCGATGAGCATGCGTGCCGCGCTCGCGGGCTCGACGCCAGCCACCAGCTGTCCCTCACGCGCCATCACCTCGAAGGAGACGGTCATCCCGTCGATCAACCAGCTGTACCGCCGGACGAAGTGCTCGTGTGCCGGGTGGTCCGGTGAGGTCGCCTCGGCGGACAGGACGCAGTGGAGCTCGACGAGACCGGGGACGCGCATGTTGTGCTCGACGAGGCGGAGGAGCCCGCGGATGCCTTCGATGCCGCTCCCGATCTCAATGCCGGACTCCTCGCGATCCCGGTCGTCGCGGAAGTCGAGGATCGCGGCGAGCAGGTCGTTCTTGGTCGAGAAGTGGTGGAGGAGGCCGGCCTGGCTCATGCCCACGCGCTCCGCGACCTCACGGAGCGATCCACTGCGGAACCCCTGCTCGGCGAAGACGTCCATCCCCGCCTCGAGGATCTCCCGACGTCTTGCCGCCGTCTTGGCGTAGCTGCCGCGGGAGCGGCCCGTCTGCGTCACCGTCATCCTGCGATCGTATCGGGCGTGTGGTCCGACGACGAAGGGGTCCCCGAGACACCCCTAGCCCGCTCCTTCCCCAGGTGTCCACCCCGGTACTTCCCCAGGTCACTGTCGTACGGTGTCGCCATGAGACGCCCCATCGAGCCCGTGTACGACACCGCTGTCGGTGTCGGTCGCTCCCTCTTCGGCTTCTGGCGTCTGCGCCGTCACGCCACCGGCATCGAGCACCTCCCCGACGAGGGGGGCGCGGTGATCGCGATGACCCACTTCGGGTACCTCGAGTTCGCACTCGTCGAGTGGGCGACCGTGCTCCACAACCGCCGCCGTATCCGCTTCATGGCCAAGCAGGGTGCCTTCGACCAGCCCATCGTGGGCCGTCTCCTCCGGAGCATGCGGCACATCGCCGTCGACATGCGTGCCGGTGCGGCCGCCTATGCCGACGCCGTCGCAGCGCTCCGCAGCGGCGAGCTGGTCGGGGTCTTCCCCGAGGCCGGTGTCAGCGCCTCGTTCACCGTCCGCGAGCTCAAGTCGGGCGCGGTCCGCCTCGCGCAGGAGGCCGGCGTGCCGATCATCCCCGTCGCGGTCTGGGGCGGTCATCGCCTCATGACGAAGAACCACCGGGTCGGCTTCCGCGAGCGGTTCGGGGTCCCCGTGCACTTCTCGTTCGGCGAGCCCATCATCGTCGCGCCCGGTGATGACGTCGGCACGAGTACCGAGCAGCTCCGCGACCGTCTGCAGGGCATGGTCGACGAGCTGCAACGCGACTATCCCGTCGATGGAACCGGGGCGTGGTGGCAACCTCGCGCCTTGGGCGGAACGGCTCCCACGCCTGCCGAGGCTGCAGCCGCCGACCTCGAACGCGAGCGCCGACGTGAGGCGCGTCGGCAGACGGCGAGCTGAGCGCACGTCCGCCGCGGTCTATCCTGTGGAGGTGCCACCTCTGACCTCGTCGACCCACCCCGCAGGGCATCGTCGCTCCGCCAGCCCGCGCCCCGAGCGGAGCGTGGCGCCGTGAGCCGCGGGTGGAACGGCTTCGTCGCGAAGTCGGCGTGGCTCCCGAAGTCCTGGCGCGAACGCGCTGAACGTGCGCTCTCGGAGGACCCCTCGACAGCGGCCACACCGGACACGAACGACGCCGAGTCCGCAGCGGACCACTCGACACGGCGCACGCCGGATCCCACATCTCGGGCGACGCCGACACCCCCGGCTCAGCAGCCCGACGACTCGGCGCCACTGGACGACCGCGACGCGCACGCACCCCGGACGCCGGTCGCCGGCCCGGACGTCGGCGAGGTAGCACCAGCCCATGACCGGTCCACGACCGGCCTGGTCGACCCGGTCGCCCTCCCCGTCACCGCGTCGGCCCCGGTCGTCCCCCTGAGCGTCGCCATCACCGATTTCGAGCTCGCCGACGACTCCGTCATCGGCCCGGCGTCCGTCCTCGACAACCTCGAGCTCACGAAGGCCGCCGTGACCCGGGTCGCATCGGCGATCCTCACGACCGAGGGCCCGATCGCCGTCCCGCGACTCGTGACCATCGTCGCCCGGCGCTTCGGCGTCGACCGACCGTCCGAGGAGTCCCGCACCGAGCTGTCAGCGCTGGTGACGGAGGCGTTCGTCGTCCAGAACGGTTTCGCCTGGCCCACCGGACTCGACGTCGTCACGTGGCGAGGCGTCCGCCGGGTCGTGCATCGCGATCACCGCGCGGTCACCGACATCAGTCCCGCGGAGATCTGCAACGCCATGGAGCTCGTGATCACCGCGAGCCCCGAGCACGAGGTCGACCGCGAGCAGCTGCCGATGCAGGCGGCGTCCGTGCTCGGCTACGGTCGCCTCGGTGAGACCGCTCGACGCTGGCTGGACCTCACGCTCGCCCAGGCGGTGCTCCACGGCCGTCTCGTCGAGGACGGCGACCGCATCCGCCTCCCCTGACGCCGGTCGTTCAGCGGACGGGCGGACCCTGCTGGCCGAACGGCAGACTCGTGTCGGTGACGCCGTCGATGAAGGCGTCCATGCGCTGGAGGTTGAACCGGCCCTGGTCGTTGAGCAGGAACTGGTACTCGTGCTCGAGCCCCGGTCGGAAGTCCGGGTTGAAGATCATCGATTGCACGTCGACACCGAGGCCTTGGAGCTTCGCCTTGAACTCGACCGACTGCGGGTAGAGCGGATCCCAGTTGCCGACCGTGATGTACGTCGGTGGATACTTCGCCGTCAGATAATCGACGACGGACGCGGACGCCACCTCCGGTCGGGTCTTGTAGTCGCGCGCTCCGAAGTACGACCAGAGCACCGTGTCGAGAAACCACCCGAAGCTGCCCTCGGCGTTGACCAGGCTGAGGTCGTAGGCCCCGCACGCGAGGACCACCCCGGCGAGCTGCTCCGGTTCGATCGGCGATTCGACCTTGATGGAGCTGGCGTACTCGGAGCTCGTGACCACGTTCGCGACCTGAGCGGCGATCTGGGCACCGGCGGAGTCGCCGGCGAGGATGAGCTTGGACGAATCCACGTTGAGCGCGCGTGCGTTGGCGTCGAGGTAGCCGAGCGAGTCGGCGACCTGCTCGATGGGCAACGGGTACTGGCCCTCCGGCGCGATCGTGTACTCGACCGCGACCGCCGTGTACCCCTCTCCGGCCAGCACGCGCATGTAGTTGGAGATGAGTTCCTTGCTGCCGGAGATCCAGGCTCCGCCATGCACCCACACGATCGTCGGGAGGGCCGCGCCACTCCCGCGGACGCCATCGGGCGTGTAGACGTCGAGCAGCGCGTCCGCGTCGCCGGAGCGGTACGGGATGTCCAGTCGGACGTCGACACCGTCGGGGACGTACTTCACGAGGTCCGATTGCACGACCTTCGCCCGCTCGTCGAAGGCCATGCGGATGACCATCGAGCCGGGCCACGGGGTCAGCTGCAACCAGACGAAGATCACCAGCGCGATGGCGAGGATCACGCCGATGATCCAGAACATCGTGTTGCGGACGACACGGAGGAAGCGCGCGAAGCCCGAGCGAGGGGGTGCTGTCCTCAAGCGATTCACCTCCTGGCGGGTCTGGACGGCGGCGCTGCCTGGCGGAACACGAACGTCCAGTCTCGCATTCGATCGGACACCCACTGCGCCCCGGAAGTTTTTCGACGGATTTCGTGACGAATGCCCACTGAGCTGCGTCTTACCCGATGACCGGACATCATCACCGGTTTCCAACGCAGACGAAGGAGAACGCCATGAGTGCATCGGACAAGATCCAGAACGCCGCTGAGGACCTCGCGGGCAAGGCGAAGGAGGCCCTGGGCAAGGTCACCGGCGACGACAGCAAGGTCGCAGAGGGCAAGGCCGACCAGACGAAGGCCGACGCCAAGAAGGCCGGCGAGAATGTCAAGGACGCGTTCAAGCACTAGTCCTCGCGATACAGTGGCTGCCCCCGCTCACCGGCGGGGGCGGTAACACGGTCGACCGGCACCCCGTTCGATCCAGCAATCACATTTGGAGACATCATGAGTTTTCTCGGCTTCCTGCTGCTCGGCCTCATCGCCGGCGCCCTCGCAAAGGCAATCCTTCCGGGCCGTCAGGGCGGCGGCTGGTTGATCACGCTGCTGCTCGGCGTCGTGGGAGCACTGCTCGGCGGCTGGCTCGGTGGCATCCTGTTCGGCGCGAACCTGCAGGAGTTCTTTTCCCTGCAGACGTGGCTCCTCGCCATCGGCGGATCCATCGTCGTGCTGCTCATCTACGGCGCACTGACCCGCAACAAGAAGGCGTAAGCGCCTCCACACAGCACTCGAACGCCCGGCCCCACCAGGGGGCCGGGCGTTCGTGCGTGTCGAGGTCGTCGCCGACAGCACGGTGTCCGCCGTTTCGGGGACTGTGTAGCGTCCCGGGTCCTGTCAGAATGTCTGATGTCCGATATCAGCATCTGATATGAGAGGAGGGGGTCTCATGGACTTCTACCGGAAGCTGCTCGAGCTGCTGCGCGCGATCTGCGGCTGGCTCTGACCCGCACGCACGAACGCCCGGTCTACCAGGACCGGGCGTTCGTGCGTCACGCTGCGACCGGAGTCAGGCGTGCTGGCCCTCGTGCTCGCCCTCGCCGATCTCCTCGACGAGCTTCGCGTTGAAGGCCGGGAGGTCATCGGGCGTGCGGCTCGACACGAGTCCCTGGTCGACCACGACCTCCTCGTCCACCCAGGATGCACCCGCGTTGCGCAGATCCGTCTTGAGGCTCGGGTAGCTCGTGAGTTCGCGACCGCGGACGACGTCCGCCTCGATGAGGATCCAGGCGCCGTGGCAGATCACCCCGACCGGCTTGCCCTGCTCGAAGAAGGCCTTCGCGAAGGCGACCGAGGTCTCGTCCACGCGGAGGTCGTCCGCATTGACGACACCGCCGGGCAGCACCAGTGCGTGGTAGTCGTCGGAGGAGGCCTCGGCGACCGCGACGTCGACGGGCTGGACGTGTCCGTTCTTCCCGGTCACGTCCTGGGTGGCGGGCGACACCAGTCGGGCGGTCGCTCCGGCTCCGGTGACCGCCTCCCAGGGACTCGTCAGTTCACTGTCCTCGTAGCCGTCCGTGAGCAGGAAGGCCACCTGCTTGCCGTTGAGTTCTGCGCTCATCGTCGCTCCAATCCGTCAGCGTCGAGACACCGTCCGGCGCCTCGCCAGCGACGATACGCTCGGCTCCACCGCTCGGACCCGGGCTTCCGCCGAACGCGAACGGGGTTGCTCAGGCGTCGCAGGCGATGCCGTCACCGTCCCGATCGAGGTCGTAGACATCGCTTCCGACGACGTACACGGGGCCGGGCGTGTACGCCGGGCCGTTGCCGCTCCCGCCGGCGCAGTCGACGTCGCTGGCGATCGGAACGCACTGCCCCTCGTAGTTCGGGTCGCATCCTCCACCGGCGGGCTCGGCGACGGGCGCAGGAGGCGGCGGCGGAGCGGGTTGCCGCGTCCCGACGGACGTCACCTGCGCGATCGGTTGGACCGACACGAGCTGCGCGACGAGCTCTCGAGCGATCTCGACCCCGGCTCGCGTGGTGACGCGGTAGGTGTTCGTCTGCTGCCCGGGGACGCCCGCCGTCGTCACGACGACCTGACCGACGTCGATGTCCGGGTCCTGGACCTCGGTCACCGCGAACGGGATCTCCACCACCTCGGTCACCTCGGTGACGACCTCGGTCGGGGTGGGGGTCGGCGTGGCACTCGGTTCGGCGGCGGACGTCCCCTCCGGAGCCGACAACAGCGCCGCCGGCCGGGGCGCGACCGGGTGGATGGCCGCGTTGGCGCCACCACCCACGACGACTAGGCACAGGGCGGCACCGATCACCGCGGCCGCCATCCCGCGGTTGCGGATCCCGAGGGAGGAGACGCGACCACGGACGAGCGCGACCGCACCGATCACCATGGCCACCAGGGCGACGAGTGCGAGCATCGCCCAGAACGCGCCACCGACGGCGCTGACGAGCAACAGTACTCCGACCAGGCTGAGCAGGACGATGTGGAGCGGACCGAGGTGGCGCGTCCGGGTCGCCCCAGCAGCAGGAGGGACGGTGGCCGGGGGAGCGGGCACGGCCGCCGGCACGCGTTGTCCACCCCAGCCGACTCCGGTCCACCATCGTTGCTGGCCGGCCTGCTCGGGATCGGGATACCAGCCTGCGGGAGAAGTCATGCCCTGATGCTGGGGCCTGGAGCAGGACGGCACAAGGTCCCCGAGTGGGGCGAGAGGGGATTCCTCCCCCGCCGTGTCGGGCCGCTCGTCAGAGTCCGACGAAGCGGATGGTCTGCTGCAGGCGCGTGCGGATGTCGAACAGCTGGTTGCCACCCATGCGGTCGACGCCCGGGAGACCGGTGCGGAGGAGGTCGGCCAGGCGGGAGCGCTCGACGAGCACCGTCACCGGATGCTTGCGACCGATGAACTCCACCGACTCCGGGGTGGCGCCGTCCGGCACGACGATGACGGAAGCCGTGAACTTCACCCGGGCCGCCTTCGCGACGGTCCGGGCCGAGCGCACGATCGACCGGACGGGCTCCTCGCGAGGATCGAGCGTCTCCCCGACGACCTCGCCGCGGTGCACCCGGACCGGCCCACCCCAGTCCTCCGACTTGACCGCGAACAGGCCGGTCGGGCCGAGGACGACATGGTCGAGCTTCGCTTCGCCCGGCGCCAGGACGTCGTGCCAGACCGTGTATCCGATGCCGAGCGTCGCCACGGTGCGCGCCGTCTGCTCCTCGGCGAGCGCGTTGGCCAACTGGTGCCGGATCTCGCGCGGAGCCGAGCGGACGAGCTTCGGGTCGTAGGGGTCGTCGAGCGGGACACCACGGCCGACCCACTCCCGGATGAGCCCGAGGTAGGCCTCGCGCGAGTCTCCGCCGGGGTGCCCGTAGGCGCGAGCGCGGGGTCGCGAGTCGGCGCACTGCGTACCCGACCGACCCGTGCTCGACGCCGACCAGGTCGGAGCGTCGTCGTCGCCCGCGTCGGAGGACGGCGTGTTGCGCCCGCGGTCGTAGGCAGCCCGGTCCTGTTCGGTTCCGACGCGCTCCCAGGCGAGCTGGACGGCGTTGAACTGGCGCGCGCTCCCGCCGAGGTCGGGGTGGGTCTCGCGCATGAGCCGTCGGTAGGCCCTCCGGAGCTCGTCCTGCGTCGCCGTCGTGCTCACACCGAGCACCTCGTACGGGCTGGCTGAGAGTGGGCTCTCCGGCATGGAGGGTGGTCGCTTTCGTCGGCGGCGTCGGTCGGTCCGACACGGCAGACTATCGCCATCACCTGGAAGACCGCCCGAACCGGCGCCCGGTCGGCGCTGTGGACTACTCCAGCGAGCCAACGTACAGTTTGTTGTACTTGGAGGATGTTGATGCGTACCCTCAGTTATTCGGAATCCCGCGCGAACTACGCGGCCACCCTCGATTCGGTCCTCGACGACCGCGAGGAGGTGATCATCACCAGAGCGGGGCGCGACCCGGTCGTGATCGTCGCGCTCGACGACTACGAGTCCTTGAAGGAATCGGCGTATCTGCTGCGGACGCCGTCGAACGCACGTCGGCTCCTCCAGGCCATCGACGACCTCGAGGCCGGCGCGGGCACCGAGCACGACCTGGTCGAGTAGTCGGCGTGCGGCTCATCTGGTCCGACGCCGCCTGGGAGGACTACTGCCACTGGCAGCAACAGGATCGGCGCATCGTCAAACGGATCAATCTCCTCCTGAAGGACATCATCCGGAACGGCAACGAGGGCATCGGCAAACCTGAGGCGCTCAAGCACGGCTTCCAGGGATTCTGGTCACGACGGATCACCGACGAGCATCGGCTGGTCTACCGCCTCACGGACGACGGCGTCCTCATCGCCCAGGCGCGCTTCCACTACGAGTAGGGCCGGGGACCCGGAACGGCTCAGGAGCTCGGTAGGAGGATGCCGTCGTCCAGCAGTGCGCGGACCCGGGGGAGGAGTTCGGCGCGGAGTTCCGCCGCATCGACCTCGACGAGCTGGGCGATCGCGTCGATGATGGCTCCCAGGGTCAACTCGCCGTCGCAGGCGCCGACGAGCCCCGCCAGGCCCGTGTCGATTCCCACCGAGCGGGCCAGGCCGCCACCCTGCCGCAGGGTCATCGCCGTCGGATCCTCGTCACCGGGCCAGTAGTGGCGTTCCTCGGTGACGTCGCCCGCGAGGATGACGCGTTCGCCGAGCAGCTGCTCGTCGTCGAGCGCGACCTGCCAGTCGTGTGCGAGGAGACACACGGCGAGGTGCGCACCGAGCCCGGCAGCGTTCGAACCCGCCTGCCCGTGCAGCCGCTCGAAACGGCGCAGCGGCGTGGACGGGTCCGATCGACGGAGCAGGACATAACCGAAGCCGACGCCGGTCACAGCCCGAGCCGCGAAGTCGTCGAGCCAGGCTCCCGCGAGGCGCTCGAACTCCGGCGTCCCGAGGCGGGTGCCACCGTCCCGGATCCACGTCTCCGCGTATTCGGCCGGATCCTGCACCTCGCGCTCGATGACCCAGGCGTCGACCGGTTCCGGACTGCGCTCCACCCATCCGGCCACGCGGTCGAGCCCGTCGGCACCGTCTCGGTACTCCCAGTTCCCGAGGAACTGCGCGACCCCGCCGGGCGTCAGATGCCGGGCGGCCTCGAGGAACACCGACTCCACGAGCGCATCGCCGACCAGACCGCCGTCGCGGTATTCGTAGCTCGGCACGCCCTCGGCGCGCGGGGTGATGACGAACGGCGGGTTGGAGACGATGCGGTCGAACCGTTCGCCGGCGACGGGTTCGAACATGCTGCCGTGGCGGAATTCGATCGAGTCGATGCCGTTCAGGCGCGCGTTGAGTGCGGCGAGCTCGAGTGCTCGCTCGGAGATGTCCGTCGCGACCACGTGATCCGCGATCCGCGACAGGTGGAGCGCCTGGATGCCGCACCCGGTCCCGAGGTCGAGTGCCGTTCCGCTCCGCTCGGGGAGGATGATGCCGCTCAGGGTCATCGACGCGCCGCCGACCCCGAGGACGTGCTCTTCGCCGAGCTCGTGACCCAGCGCGAGCTCGCCGAGGTCGGAGGCGATCCACCACGCACCGCTCCCGTTGGCGTCGACCCAGGCGTACGGACGCAGATCGATGGCCGGGGCGACCGATCCGTCGTGACTCAGGCCGACGAGACCGAGCGCCACCGCGCCGTCGAGGCCGAGCGACGGCAGTGCACGCGCCGCGTCATCGGCCCCCACGGCGACGCCGAGCACGAACAGCGTCGCCAGCGTCGCGATCGGTTCAGTGCCGGCCGTCCGGCGGCGTTCGTCGAGCGAACGGATCGCCACGACCCGGTTCGAGCGGTGCAGGGCGGCCTCGGCCGTCTCACCCCAGAGACCGCGCACCCGTTCCACCGTGTACCCGGCCGCGTCGAGGTCGGAACGGAGGAGGTCGATCAGTCGCTGGTCCACGCCCACCAGTGTGCCAGCTGCGGGGTGGGCCGGAT
Organism: Plantibacter sp. H53; assembly: GCF_001650455.1. NCBI lineage: Bacteria > Bacillati > Actinomycetota > Actinomycetes > Micrococcales > Microbacteriaceae > Plantibacter > Plantibacter sp. H53. Next base: position 218,964 of record NZ_LWCT01000002.1, on the reverse strand, counting down.
CGCCCACCCTGCAGCCGCCGTCAGCGATCCGTGGTGAGGATCGCGTCGAGGTCCTCATCGGTCTGCTCGTCGTGCTCCTCGACCTCGCGCTGCGCGGCCTTCGCCGTGCGCTTCCGCTCACGCTTCTCCAGACGGCGCTCGGTCCGGCGCTCCAGGAGCAGGTACAGCACGGGCACGAGGATGAGCGTCAGGAGCGTCGACGACACCAGGCCACCGATCACGACGATCGCGAGCGACTGCGAGATGAACACCCCACCGCCGGTGAGTCCGAGCGACATGGGCACGAGCGCGAAGATGGTCGCGCAGGCGGTCATGATGATCGGCCGCAAGCGGAGTCGAGCTCCGTGCAGGACCGCGTCGTCGATGCCGTCGCCCCGAGCCCGGTACGAGTTGACCAGGTCGATGAGGACGATCGCGTTCGTGACGACGATGCCGATGAGCATGAGGAGGCCGATCATCGACGGGATGCCGAGCGGGGTCCCCGTGATGAGCAGGGCCGCGATCGCGCCGGTCGCCGCGAAGGGCACGGAGACCAGCAGGATGAGCGGCTGCAGGAGGCTCCGGAACGTCGCCACCATGACGATGAAGACGAGCACGATCGCGATGAGCATCGCGAGGCCGAGCTGCGCGAACGACTCCTCCTGCTCCTGGGCGACACCACCGACCGAGGCGGTGACCCCGCTCGGCAGGTCCAGGCCGTCGAGGCCCTCCCGGACGGCGAGCGTCGTCGCGCTGAGGTCGTCACCCGTCGGCGTCGCCGACACGGTCACGGTCCGGACGCCGTCGATACGCGTGATCGCCGCTGCGGCACGTTCCTCGCCCACCTGCGCGACGGCGCTGACCGGGATCGGGACGGCGCTGACGTTGGCGAGGTCCTTCTGCGCCTGGGTGAGGCGGTCCGCCTCCGCCTGCTGTTCGGCGGCCTCGCTCTCGGCGTCCCGCATCGCTTCCAGCTGCTCGTCGATGGTCGTGATCGAGCCTTGGAGCTGGGAGATGGCGTCGCTCAGTCCGGCGAGTTGGGCGGCGCGTGCCTCATAGGCCTGTCGTGCCGCCTCCTCCTCCGGTGTCGTGGGCGTGACCGGCGGCACCTCGACGGGAGCCGCTTGCAACGCACTCAGCTGAGCCCGCAGGGCGTCGAGCTGCGAGGCCGCGGTCGAGCGGGCGTCCTGGAGTTCCGAGCGCTGGGTCGCGGCCTGGGATGCCGCCTCGTCCTTCGCGCGCTGGGTGGCCTCGTCCTGCTCGGCCGTGAGGGCGTCGGTCGCGGCCTTCTGAGCCGCGGCCTGCTGCAAGGCACTGACGGGAAGGGGGAGTGCGGCGATCTCGGCCGGCGTCGTGCCGACCCGCTGCGAGCGGACGATGATGTCGCGAGACGCTCCCTCGAGGATGACCGAACCCATCGGCGTGCCGCGGAGCGCGCTGGCGATGGCCTGGCCGATCTGTTCCTGCGTGAAGCCGTACCGGGCGGCGGCGGCGCGGTCGACGTTCACCTTGAGCAGGCCCTGCTCGTCGGCGAGGTCGCTCGTCGCATCGCGGAGGCCGTCCGTACCGCCGAGCATGTCCTGTACCGCGGCCGCCGCCGTGGCGAGCGCCGCTGGGTCCTCACCCTGCAGTGTGACCTCCATGCCGCCTCCGCCACCGGTGAATCCGCCCCCGGCGTCGCCGACGGTGACCTCGCCGACGTCGTCGAGCTTCGCCACGGCGTCCCGGATGGTGTCGGCGACGCCCTCGCGCGAGCTCTCCTCACCGACGGTCACGCTGATCTGTGCCGTGTTGCTCGAACCGTTCCCACCGACGGTGGTCAGGTATCCGGAGACGCCGGCGGTCTTCGCGAGGACCGCTTCCACGGCCGCGGCCGCGTCGCTGGTCACGTCGAGGCTCGTCCCCTCCGGGAGTTCCTGCGTGACCGTGACGGTGTTCTCGCCCCCGATGTCGCCGAGGTAGTCGGTCTTCAGGAACCCGGCCGAGACGATCGTCCCCGCGAACACGACCGCCGCCACGAGCAGGGTCACGACCGGACGCTTCAGGGCGGTGCGCAGGACCGGCAGGTAGGCGCGCTGGAGCTTCGAGTACGCCTCGGACTCGTCCTCGACGACGGACGCCGCTTCGGTGGCCGCATCGTCGGTTGCCTTGCCGACAGCCGGGGCGGAGGAGCCTCGCATGAACCAGTAGGCGAGCACCGGCACGATCGTGAGCGAGACCACGAGGGATGCGATGAGCGCGACCGACACGGTGACGGCGAACGGTCGGAACAGCTCGCCGACCGTCCCGCCGACGAAGGCGACCGGGAGGAACACGGCCACGGTCGTGATCGTCGACGCGGTCACGGCCCCGGCGACCTCGCGGACCGCCTCGACGACGCTCGTGGTCGTCATCGCCCGCCCGGTGTGCCGACGCTTGATGTTCTCGATCACCACGATCGAGTCGTCGACCACCCGCCCCACGGCGACGGTCAGCGCCGCGAGCGTGAAGATGTTGAGCGAGTAGTCGCCGATCCACAGACCGATCATCGCGATGAGGAGCGAGAGCGGGATCGACACGGCCGTGATGATCGTGGACCGGATCGACAGCAGGAACACCAGGATCACGATGATCGCGAACAACAGCCCGAGCCCGCCCTCGACGGAGAGGTCGTGGATGGACTGCTCGACCATCGGCGACTGGTCGAAGACGACGGTGAAGGCCGCACCCGAGCCGAGCTCCTGCTCTAGGCCGGGGAGGGCGTCACGGATGGTGTGGGCGAGTTGGACGGCGTTGGCCGACGGGTCCTTGAGGATCGTGAGCGACAGCGACGGGAGACCGTCCGCCCGGGCGATGGAGGTCTCGGCTGCGGGCACGAGCTCCACGTCCGCGACGGCGGAGAGCGCGAAGGGCCCGTCCTCGTGCTGGATGGGGAGCGCCTGCACTTCGGCCAGCGAGCCGACGGCCGAGCCGACCTCGATCGAGAGCTCCTTGCCGGCGTCGACACTCGTCCCGGCAGCCGTGATGACGCCGCTCGCCTGGACGGCCGCCATGACCTCCTCCGCGGTCACCTTCTTGGCCGCGAGGTCGGCCGGACGCATCGTGATGACAAGCTGCGTGGCGTTCTCGCCCGCGAGATCGACCTGGCGCACGCCGGCGATGCCGCGGAGCGCGGGGAGCACGGTGGTCTCGACCCTGCCCGCGAACTCACCGGACTCGTCCTCGGACGCGACCGCGAGCTGCAGCACGGGGATGTCGTCGCTCCCGCCGGCGTAGACCTCGGTGGTCGTGTCGTTCGGAAGCGTGCTCTTCAAGCCGGCGAGGGCGCTGCGGATGTCACCGACGATCTTCTCGTCGTCCTGCCCGAAGTCCCAGCTCACCTGCACGGACGTGGAACCGCTGACCGACGTCGAGGTGACGCCGGTGACGCCCTTGACCCCCTGCACCGCCTGCTCGACGGGCTTCGTGACCTCGCGCTCCACCGACGACGGCGAGGCGCCGGGGTAGGTCGCGGCAACGACGGCACCCGGCTGCTGCACGGACGGCAGCAGCTCCTGCTTCAGGGAACCGACCGCGAAGAGTCCGAAGGCCACGATCGCCGCAGTGATGAGGCCGACGATCAGTCGATTGGCGAGGCTGAGCCTCGTGAGGAATGACATGGAAGGACGGGCCTCTCGGTCGCGGAGTGGGCGCCATCCGCCCCACTCCACGCTATGGAGCGGCGCCCCTGATCACATCCGCACGAGGATGGACCTGAAACGGCACCGGTATCCGCCGATCGGACGACATCGGTGGTCCCGCGGTACCAGCCTCGACCGCGAGGAAGCTGCGCCTTGACGGCACGGTCCTCCGATACCGGGCGTACCCTTGATACCCGAGTGCGCGCCGCGGGGTGCGCCGGAGCGAGGAGGGTACGTGGATCTGCAGGCCGTCGACCTCCCCAGGTTGCGCCGCGACGCGCAGCTCGAGCGCGAGGTGATCATCGAGCACCGCGCTCGCGACGGTGAGGACCCCTGGGACTTCCTGCCCTCGATGCCGACAGTCGACGAGCTCGTCGTCGCCGTCCTCCGGGACGACGCGCTGCACGCCCGGGGTCTGGCCGCCCAGCACGCGATGGCGCGGCTCGCCGGGTACTCGTCGCTCGACGACGCCCAGGACCATCGCGACAACGCGGACCACTTGGAGTACGAGGTACTCCGTGAGATCGCCCGCGTGCACCCCGAGTTGACCCGAGCGGTATGGCGGATGTCCGGCAAGGTCGCCCGGCCGCCGTGGGAGGGCGACGACGCCGAGTAGATCGACGCCGCCGCCCGGTTCACAGCGCCGCGGCGAGCCCCATGGCGACGACGGAGACCGTCATGCTCACCACCTCGACGACCACGACCCGCTCACGCCGGCGAGCCGCCTCGACCGCGAGCCGCATGGACAGGGCCGTGAACATCGCCATGCCGGCCGCGAGGAGTACGGCGGGGAGGACGCCCATTCCGTTCTGATGTCCTGCCGGATGTATACCCGATCCGGCATATATACTCCCGGCGGCATGACCCGCCATGGTGCACACGAGCGCCGCCATGATCAGGAGACCGCCTGAGGTGTGCACGGTCATCGCTGCACGGTGGTGTGTGACGGCGAGCGCCACCGCGTCGTCGACCGGAGCCGGCAGCCCGGCGATGGACCGAAGCCGGACCGCCGAGGCGACGGCGAGGACGATCAGGACGACGACCCAGAGCAACGGATGCAGCATCCCGGCACCGGTCGCCAGGTCGAGCATCGCCGCGAGCATGACGATCGCGGCCACGAGGTCGAGGGGTCCGCGTCGGCCGCCGACGGTGCAACAGGCGCCGACGGCGGCCGGGACGAGCGCCCCGAGGTGGAGGACCTCGCTCATCGCCGCGACCTAGTGCCCGTGGCCACAGTGCTCCTCGGCACCCTGGTCGTGACCGCCGTGTCCCACGTGCGCGGCGCCGGTGTCGTGCGAACAGTGCCCGACCGCTTCGTTCGGCGGGACGTTCAGGGTCGGGTTCTTGCCGAAGAAGCCGTAGGGCTTGAGCGTGAACCGGGCGTAGTCCACCGGCATGACCGGCCAGTCCTCCGGACGGGGGAAGTGCGTCGGTCCGAAGGTGTGCCAGAGCACGATGTCCTCGCCGTCGATCGACTCGTCGCCCTCGATGAACCGCGTGATCCCGTCGCCACCCGGGTTCTGGTGGACGAAGTCGCCCGCCGCGTATCGTTCAGCCGGGTCGTACTTCGTCACGAAGAGGTGCTTCGTCGCGAACTCCGCCCGCTTGGCGATCGACGACGACGCGTCGGCCATGAGCGTCGGCGACTCCTGCGGGTACAGCACGTACCCCGTCGGGCGTCCCATCCGGTTCGTCTTCTCCGTGTTGACGATGTGCCAGGCTCGAGCGGCCGAGCCGTCCGCCATGCGTCCGGACCCCGCTTCCGTGCTGAGCCGCGTGACCCGCTTCGTGAACGCGTTGCCGTGCTCGTTCCCCGGCCCGATCGGCACCCGGACCGCGTCCACCTCCTCGACCGCGTTCGACAGACCGTCGACCATCATGTCCAGACGGGCCGAGAAGAGGTGCTGGTGGTACGGCCCACCGAGCCCGGGCGCGACCTCCGAGGCGTACGGGTAGTCGGCGCCCTCCGCGTCGAGCCCGGGGTACGCGGAGGTGAAGAGGATGCCCGTCAGCTTCGACTCGCACTCGATGGTGCCGTCGAGGTACAGGTACCAGTAGAACCCGTAGTCGTAGTTGCCGACGGTCGTGAAGAAGGGGATGACCAGCCGACGCGACCGCCGGACCTCGTTGGAGCCGGTGTACAGGTCTGAGTGCTTCCAGAGGGTTCCGAAGTCCTCTTCGTGCATGCAGATCCCGTTCTCGATCGTGAACGGGTTGCCGAGTTCATCGGCGAGCACCGCGTCGAAGTACTTGATCTCGCCCACGCAGTCGCACCCGAGCGCCAAGGAGTTCGTGAACCGGCCGAACAGGTACTCGCCGGTGTCGAAGTAGTTCTGCCAGAAGCGCACGGGGGAGGGGTCACCGTAGGGGACCAGCATCTCGTTGATCGACGCCCGGTAGATGATCGGTCGTTCCTCGCCGGCATCGTCGAACGAGAGCTGACGGAGGACGAGGCCCTCACGGACGTCGAACCCGACCTGGAACCGCCAATTGCCCCACTCGACGAACTCGCCGTCGACCCGGAAGCTCGGACCCTCCGGCTGGGTGATGACGATCGGCTTGAGCGAGGAGAGCGGAGCACCCTGGACCGCCGGGTCGTCGAAGTTCCCGGGCTCCGCCGGAATCGCCAGGGCTGTCGCGTCGATCAGGCGGGTGATCCGTCGTGCCGCGGTGTCGACATAGGCGCTCAGTCCGTCGACGGGGTGGGCCCACGGGTGGTCGGCCGGGTAGTCCTGGCGGAACGCGAGGACCCGGACGATCCGACGCCCGACCTCCTCGGGATAGTCGTAGAAGCCAGCCGACAGCGGGACGACCTTCACCTCGTCGACCGTGCAGCCACGGGCGGCGAGGGCGGCGACCCACCCCTCGTCCTCCGCCACGATCTCCGCGATGGCGTCGAACTCCTCGATGAGGATCGGCAGCTGGCCGCGGGAACCGTCCAGGACGACCGTGCTGAGCAGGGACCCGCTGTCGATGGACACCACGTTGTCCGTCGATCGACCCGTGGCCATGTCGAGCAGCATCACGCGGGCGAGGCGTTCCGGCAGGGGACCGTCGCCGGCCTGCCAGGCGAGCACCGCCCGCTTGTGGGGCTCCTCGAGGCCGACGTAGGCGAACCGGGTCGTCTCGGTGAAGTCGTCGAAGCCGGTGACGATGTCGCGGATGCGGTCGAACTCCGGCGCGGACAGGCTGGCGAGCGGGTGCTGGACGGGCGTGTCGCCGTCGGTGCTGCGCAGGGTGGTGGGGTCGGTGATGGTCATCGTGAGGCTCCTGGTTCGGTGATGCGGCTGGTCTCGGAAGGCGAGGGGAAGGGTCGGATGGTCAACCGCCGATGGCGTCCATGACGTCGGCGTAGGCGGCCGGGCGACGACGACGCAGGTACGCGGCCTGCACGAGGCCGATGACCGGGCAGACCACGATGAGGGCGAGGAGGACGGCGCTCACGGTTCCGAACACGGGGTTGCCGCCCGCATCCACGTCTCCGACGAGCATCGGGAAATAGACGACGATCACGACGGCCGAACCGACGAGTCCGATGAACCCGAGGCCGGGTGCGACGACCGTGTTCCACACCCGTCGATCCTGCTTCGTGCGAGCGAAGTACACGATCACCGCGAGGCTCGTGACCGCCATCAGGATCGCGATCGCGAGGGTCGCGACGCCGGCGAACCACGTGAACACCTGCAGGACGGGGTCGAGACCGAGCACGGCGAAGACGACGATCAGGATCGCCGCGGTGGCGCTCTGGACGAGCGACGAGGTGTGCGGCGAGAGGTGCCTGGGGTGGACGCCGCCGAGCCGGCCCGGCAGGACGCCGGCGTTCGACATCGTGTGCTGGTACCGGGTGATGACGTTGTGGAAGGAGAGGACGCAGGCGAACATGCTCGTGATGAGGAGGACGTTGATGACGAGCTCTCCCACCGGGCCGAGGTAGAGCAGGGTGGTGCGGAGGATCATCGCGCCGGGATCCTCACCGGCCACGGCGAGGACGTCGTCCGGGCCCCAGGCCATGACGAGCGCCCAGGAGGCGAGGGTGTAGAACAGGCCGATCCCGATGACCGCGATGTAGGTCGCCCGTGGGATCGTGCGGGACGGGTCCTTCGCCTCGTCGCGGAAGATCGCGGTCGCCTCGAACCCGATGAACGCCGCGATCGCGAACATCAGTCCGACACCGGGCGACCCGGAGAACACCTGCTCTGGCACGAACGGCTCCGCCGACAGCCCGTCGGCACCGCCGGTCACGATGACCGCCCCGGCGAGGACGAGGACGATCCCGACCTCCGCCACGAGCAGGACGCCGAGGACCTTCGAGCTGAGGTCGATGTGGCGGTAGCCGAGCAGACCGACCACGGCGATCGACGCGAGCGAGTAGAGGTACCAGGGGATCTCCGGGGCGCCGAGACCGGCGAAGGTCACGCTCAACAGGTAGCCGATGTAGCCGTACACCGACACCTGGATGGTCGTGTAGGTCAGGAGGGCGAGGAACGCCGACGCGAGACCGGCCGGTTTGCCGAGCCCGTATCCGACGAAGGTGAAGAAGGCACCCGGCTTGGGCACATGCCGGGTCATGGCCGAGAGTCCGACGGCGAACAGCAGGAGGATCACGGCGGACACGACGTACATGCTCGGGAAGCCGACCCCGTTACCGAGCAGGATGCCGAGCGGTGCGGCTCCACCGACGACCGTCAACGGCGACGCCGCGGCGACGACCATGAAGACGATGGCGGTGACGCCGAGCGATCCCTTCAGGGACCGGGTGGGCTGTCCGGCATCGGTGGCCGGACCTTTCGTGACGGTCATGGACACTCCTCGAGCAATGCGGCGGTATCGGGACGAGGCCAGCATCCCGGTCTCCTGTTGCCGCCTCGTCTCGTCGCCGTAACACCTGCTCGGCACCGAATGAGACCGGTCGACACCGCTGTCTCATTTGACGGTCATGAAGCCGAAACACGCCCGCCACGCCGGTGCAACGGGACGCGCCTAGCCTGAACGACGAGGAGGAGGTGAGGGACGTGACGGCTCTGGAACGCGCGATCAGCAATCCTCCGAGCGTCCGTGGTCTCGAGTCCCGGTCACCGGTCGACGGCCTCCAGCGGCGCAGTGTCGGGTTCATCGACGTGTTCGCCCAGTCCGTCTCGGCGGTGGCGCCGTCCGCCGCTGCGACGACGATCCCGTTGATCGTCACCGTGACCGCGGGCGGGGCGACCATGTGGTCGCTCGCCATCGCGATGCTGCTGTCGTTGCTCGTCGCCACCACCGTGAACGTGTTCGCGAAGCGCATCGCCGCGACCGGCTCGCTGTACACCTTCGTGTCCAAGGGGCTCGGAACGGGTGCGGCCTTCGTCACGGGCGTCGCGCTGCTCATCGGGTACGGCTTCATCGCCATGTTCGCCCTGGCCGGTGCCGGGTACTACCTGTCGATCCTGCTGCACCGGTTCTGGCCCGGCATGCCGAGTTCGACGGGTGTCGTGTCCACACTCCTCGTGTGCATGGCCGTCGTCTGCCTCGTCGTGCTCGTCCGCGGGATCCACCTGTCCACCCGGGTGACCCTGATCGTGGAGAGCGCCTCGGTCGCGACCATCCTCATCCTCGTGGGCGTGCTCCTGTCGCAGCTCGGACCGACGCCCGATTGGGCCGTGCTCGGGCTGGACGCCTCCCCGGAGCACCTCGCGGTCGGATCGGTCCTCGCCGTCACCGCCTTCGTCGGATTCGAGAGCTCCTCGACGCTCGGCGTCGAAGCCCGTCGGCCGTTCGCAAGCATCCCCCGGTCCCTGGTCTGGACCGTCGTCGGTGCGGGTCTCCTCTTCCTCGTCACCTCATACAGTCAGCTGGCGGGCTTCGCGGCGTTGGGGGAGGACATCACCGCGACGCGGACGCCCATCAACGATCTGGCGCTGGCCTTCGGCGTCGAATGGATGGGGCTGCTGCTCGACCTGTCCGTCGCGGCGTCGTTCCTCGCCTGTGCGATCGCCTCCATCACGGCGTTCTCGCGGGTCGTGTTCTCGATGGGTCGAGAGGGCGTCCTCCCGTCGCGCCTCGGGACCACGCACGGCCGGTTCCGTACGCCCCATGTGGCGATCATCGCGGCTCTGGCGATCGTCACGCCCGTCTCGGTGCTCGCGCTCGTGCTGACCGGAGGGGCCTGGGCGGCGATGCAGGTCCTCATCGTCGTGGCCGCGGCCGGGTACATCACCGCCTACGTCCTCGTCTGCATCGCAGCCCCGTCCTTCCTCTGGCGGATCGGGGAACTGACGCTCTGGCCGCTCCTGCGAGCGGTGGTGGCCGGGGTGTTGCTGTCCGTCGCGCTCGTCGTCTATCTGGTCGTCGAGAGCGCCGGCGAGCGGGGCGTCGGCGTCTGGGTGTTCCTCGTCACGATGGCGCTCGGCATCTCGATCTGGGCGATCCGGCATCGACGCCGTCCGTGGCTGAGTTCGACCGTGGGGGTCTACGACGAGACGGTGAGCGCCGACGTGCTCGGCGGACCGTCCGCGGAGCACCGGTGAGCGGCGCGGGCGAGCTCCGCGCCCGACAACCGAAGGCCGTGCACAGCGCGCTCACGGTGCTTGAAGAGGTCGCGCGATGCGGTGCAGGTGTGACGGCGCAGGAGGTCTCGGCCGGACTCGACATGCCGAGGGCGACCACGTACCGACTCCTCAACCTCCTCGTCCAGGACGAGTACCTCGTCCGCATGCCCGACCTGCGCGGATTCGCACTCGGGCGGAAGGTCGTCGAGCTCGCCCACCTCGTCGCTCCAGCACCACCCCCGCTCGCTGCGCGCGAGGTGATCGGACGATTGCGGTCGAGCGTGCGAGGCGGCGTCCACCTCGTACGGTACGAGCGCGATCGGATCAGGATCGCGGATGCGGATCCCGACTTCCCGTTGAGTGACGAGCAGCGGATCGTCAGGCGCCTCGACACCTCCGCTATCGGGCGTCTGCTCCTGCACGAGCTCGCTCACGGTGGATACGACTGGTCAGGACTCGTCCAGCGGCCGTTCCGGGACGCCGAGCCCTTGATCCACGACGTCGAACGACTCGGGTACGCACGACAGGTGGGTGAGGTGACGCCAGGTCACGGTTGCCTCGTGGTCCCGATCCGGGACGACCGCGGCGGTCTCGTCGCGGGGCTGTCGCTCTCGGCACCGAGTGAGCGGATCGAGCGCCCCGCCGCACTCCTCGACCTCTTGATCGACGGCTCGCGCCAGCTGCAGCCGCTCCTGGTCTGACCGCCGGACGTCCGTGTGACATCAGCCTCGAGAAGGCGCATAATCAGAATATGCAGCCAGCTGATCGTTTCCGCGCATGACGGAGTCCACGCCTTCCGCGAAGCCTGAGCGCTCGCCGTCGGACCGTCGTAAATGGTTCGGTCTCGTCGTCATCAGCATCGCCGTCGCCCTCATCATCGTCGACTCGACGATCGTCAACGTGGCGATCCCGTCGATCGTCGACGATCTCGGGATCTCCTCGACCCAGGTGCAGTGGGTCCAGGAGTCCTACACGCTCGTCTTCGCCGCGCTGCTCATCGTCTTCGGCACGCTCGCCGACCGCTTCGGCCGTCGTCGGATGCTGCTCGTCGGCGTCGTCGTCTTCGGCGGAGCCTCCGTCTTCGCCGCCCTCGCGCCGACGGGCGACCTCCTGATCCTGTCCCGGGTGATCCAGGGCGTCGGCGGCGCGATGATCCTGCCGACGACCCTCTCGATCATCAACGCGACCTTCCGAGGCCGCGACCGCGCGATCGCCTTCGCGGTGTGGGGCTCCACGATCGGGGGCATGGTGGCGGTCGGTCCGCTCCTCGGCGGCTGGCTCACCACCGACTTCTCCTGGCGCTGGGCGTTCGGGATCAACGTGCCCCTCGGCGTCCTCATCATCGTCGGACTCCTCCTGTTCGTGGGGGAGTCGCGGGAACCCGCGACCGACCGCATCGACGTCGTCGGCGCAGTGCTGTCGATCCTGACGAGCGCGTCCCTCGTCTACGGACTCATCGAGGGCCGGAGTCTCGGATGGTGGCTCACGGACGATCCACTCGTCATCGGGGACTGGACTTGGCCGTTCACCCTTTCCCCGGTACCTGTGGCCCTCATGGTCGCGGTCGTCGCAGGTGTCGCGTTCGTCCTCTGGGGACGCCATCGGATGCGCCAGGGGCGCAGCACGATCATCGCGTTCTCCCTGTTCTCGCTGCCATCGTTCCGGAACGGCAACATCGCCGCCCTCATCGTCTCGCTGGGGGAGTTCGGCATCATCCTCTCGCTGCCGATCTGGCTCCAGTTCGTCCTCGGCTACAGCGCACTGCAGACCGGTCTGATCCTCCTGGCCCTCGCGATCGGTTCCTTCGCCGCGAGCGGGTTCGCCGGCGCGTTCGGCAACCGGGTCGCGCCCGTCCTGATCGTCCGCGTCGGCCTCGTCGCGGAGATCATCGGTGTCGCGGGCATCGGGCTGGTCGTCGGGCCGGCGACCGAATGGTTCGCGATCGTGCCGTTCCTGTTCGTCTACGGCTTCGGCGTCGGTCTCGCCACCGCACAGCTGACGGGCGTCGTCCTGAAGGACGTACCCGTCGAGCAGAGCGGCCAGGGCTCCGGGACGCAGAGCACGGCGAGACAGATCGGCTCGGCACTCGGTATCGCCGTCCTCGGGACCATCCTCTTCGTCAGCACGGCGTCGGTCCTCGACGGACGACTCGAGGACGCCGGTGTACCGACCGAACAGCGCGACGCCCTCGTGACGAGCGTCGTCGACAGCTCGGGCGCCGCCATCGCCGGTCTCGACGCGAACCCGGCGACCGCGACGGTGGCCGAAGACGCCAGGATCGCCCTGTCGGACGGCACCCGCTCCGCGGCGTTCGCCGCCGCAGGATTCCTGGCGGTCGGCTTCCTCGCCACCCTGTCGCTCGGGTCCGGGCGCCGAGAGGACCGGCAGGACGAAGCCGGAGCGGGACCGGGTGGGACGGACTCGTCCGAGACGTCCGACCCGGCCCCGCGGGCGTAGGGCACGAGGCCACCTCACACCTCCGCCGGCGGCGCAACGGCGTCTCCCAGGACACCAGCACCCAGGTTCGACTGGGAGGCCCCCGTACAATCGTCACCGGACGGCTCCGCCCGAGCGGACCGTCCCCACCGCCCATGACACGCCACCGCCACCGCCCACGCCTCCTCAGCGCCCTCGCAGCAGCCGCGCTGTCGTTCGCCGTGGTGTCCGCCGGCGGTTGGTCCACGGGTTCCAGCGCGATCGCCTCGCCCGAGCTGAGCGCGAACACGGCATCGACTCCCGACGGCCTCGTGTCCGTCGAGGTGAGCCCGAGCGACGGGGGAGCGGTCGAACCCTCGTCCCTCACCTCGTTCGGCATCACGCTCACGAACGGCACCGACGCCGATCTCCCCGCCGGCTCCGTGTCCGTGGCGGTCACCACTGCGAGGATCACCGGCACGGCGGCGCTCGACGCGTGGCTCGACACGACCGGGGCGGACGCGGCCGCGACCCCCGCCGGCACCACCGTGGTGCGGACGATCGACATCCCCGAGCTCATCGCCGGACAGCAGTACGTCGTCAGCGGGCTCGACTTCACTCCTCCGGCGCTGGGCTTCGACGACACCGACGCGTGGGGCTCCTACGGCGTCTCAGCCGGCTACGTCGCGGGCGACACGGCGGCCGGAGGTCGGACGGCGCTCGTCTGGCGGGCGCAGGGCCAGCCCACGTCCGCCACCGTCGCGCTCGTGGCCCCGCTCACCGTGCCGCTCAGCTACGGCGGACTCCTCGATGCGGACGAACTCACCGAGCTCACGGCCGACGACGGTGCGCTCACGACGCAGCTCGACGCACTCTTCGGCGAGCAGATCGCGCTCGGGATCGACCCTCGCATCATCGCGTCCGTCCGCGCGCTCGGCACGCGCGCTCCGGAGAGCGCCGTCGCCTGGCTCGCCCGCCTCAAGGCCGCACCCAACGAGACCTTCGCGCTCCAGTACGGCGACGCCGAACCCGCCGTGCAGGCCGAGGCCGGCCTCGATCGACTGCTGACCCCGAGCTCGTTCTCCTTCGCCTTGAACGTCGCCGACTTCCCCGTCGTGCAGCCGACCGAGACGCCCACCCCGACCGGGTCGCCGACCACCGGGCCCGACGACGTCCAGCCGACTCCGCAGGCCGGCTCCTCGACGGCCACGTCCTCCGACCCATCGGCGGCAGCCACTCCCTCGGAGGAACCGACACCCACACCGAGCCCCTCCGAGACGCCCGGCCAGGCGGTGCCGACCGTCCCGACGATGGACGAGCTCCTCAACTGGAGTTACTCGCTCCCCAGCATCGTGTGGGCGGGAGGCGCGGTGACCGATGCGGATCTCGCCGTCTTCGCCGCGTCGGGCGGAACGGTCACGATGCTCGACTCCGCGAACACGACCGACACCGGACAGACCGTGCGCGCCTCGGCGACGATCGGCGCGTCGCAGACGCTGCTCGCCGACCACGGCCTCGCCGAGTCGCTGGGGGACGCCGCCGCCGCCACGACGGACGCCGCGTTCGAGAGCGCCATCGCCGACGTGAACGCCCGGGCGGCCGCCATCGGCACGGAGGGTTCGTCGGGCGGAACGGTCGTCGCCGTGCTGCCTCGGGGAGTGGACGCGACCCTCCCAGCCCTCGGTGAGACCGTGAACGCGCTCCGCTCCCTGCCGGCCACGGCGCAGACCTCCCTGGCGGCGACGCTCGCCGAACCCCCGTCGGTGGCGACGCTCGGGGCGATGACACCCGACAGCGAACGCGTGTCCGACGCGCAGGTCCTCCTCGACGAGGAACAGGACGTCACCGCCTTCTCCTCGGTGCTCGACGAACCCGAGCTGCTGACCGGACGGGAACGCGCCACCCTGCTCTCCAGCCTCGCGGCCGGCTGGCTGCGTGCGGAGGACGCCTGGGGATCGGCGGTCACCGCGCAGCAGGAACGGACGGACACGGTCCTCGCATCGGTACGCGTCACCGACAGCAGTCGCATCAACATGGTCGGCGGCGAGGTGTCCCTGCCGTTCGCCGTTCGCAACGACCTGCCCTATCCCGTCACCGTGGTCATGGAGGCCTCACCGAGCAACGGTCGGTTGAGCATCTCCGGTTCCGTGACACAGGAGATCGCCGCGGACTCGCGAGCCACCGTGCTCATCCCCGTGCAGTCGCAGATCGGTAACGGCGACGTCACCCTCCGGCTGCAACTCTTCAGCACCAGCGGGCAGGCGATCGGTGACCAGTCCTTCGTGGGCGTGAACGTCCGCGCCGACTGGGAGGGCATCGGTGCCGTCGTCCTCGCCCTGCTCGTCACCCTGCTGTTCGTCAGCGGCGTGGTCCGCATGGTGCTGAGCCGACGAGCCAAGCGACGCGGCTCGGGTGCCTCCTCCGCCGCCCCCGCAGCTGCTCCGGACAGCGGTCAGCCCCCGGGCGATGAGCCCCCGGTAGAGTCGTCACCCGGACGACAGGAGACGAATGGCTGACGGCATCGGCAGGGCGAGCGCGCTCCTCGCCTCGGGAACCCTCGTCTCCCGACTGCTCGGCTTCGTCAAAGCGATCCTCGTGGCTCAGGCCATCGGCGTCCTGGTCATCGGTGACACCTTCGCGATCGCCAACCAGCTCCCGAACACGATCTACGTCATCATCGGTGGCGGCGTGCTCAGCGCCGTGCTCGTGCCGCAGATCGTCCGTGCGGGGATCCATGCCGACGGTGGCAACGCGTACATCAACAAGCTCGTCACCATCACCCTCGTCTTCATCGGCGGGGCCACCGCGCTCATCACCCTGCTCGCACCCGTATTCGTGTTCATCGTCGCCGCGACGCTGTCGCCTGATCAATTCGCGCTCGCGACGGCGTTCGCCTACTGGTGTCTCCCGCAGATCCTGTTCTACGCGCTCTACACCGTCCTCGGGGAGGTCCTGAACGCACGCAAGATGTTCGGACCGTTCACCTGGGCACCGGTGCTCAACAACGTCATCGCGATCGCCGGGCTGATCGCCTTCATCACGCTGTACGGCAGCGGCGACCTCGCGGTCAGCGAGTGGACCGACGGTCGAACGGTGCTCCTCGCAGGGTCCGCCACCCTCGGCGTCGTCGTCCAGGCCGCCTTCCTCATGCTGTTCTGGCGTCGGGCCGGACTGCGTTTCCGACCGGACTTCCAATGGCGAGGCGTCGGCCTCCGGGCCACCGGACGAATCGCGAGCTGGACCTTCGGCATGCTGCTCCTGACGACCGGTGCCGGGATCGTCGAGACCCAGATCGTCGCCTCCGTGAGCGATCAGGGGCCCTCGGTCGCGATCCTCAACTACGCCTGGCTGATCTTCATGCTCCCGCACTCGATCATCACCGTCTCGATCGCGACGGCCTATTTCACGCGGATGAGCGAGCACGCGCAGGGCACACGCGAGCGCGGACGGGACATCCAGCGACTGCAGGCCGACATCTCCGGGGCCATCCGCGTCGTGAGCGTCCTCATCGTGCTCGCAGTGGCCGTCATCATGGTGGTCGCCGTGCCATTCGGGAGCGTCTTCGCCGAGACGTTCGAGCAGGCGCAGGCGATGGGTGGCATCATCATCGCCTTTGTGATCGGACTCGTCCCCTTCTGCATCCTCTTCGTCCTCCAGCGCGCCTTCTACGCCCTCGGAGACACGAAGACGCCCTTCTTCTTCACCCTGTTCCAGACCCTCCTGTTCGTCCTCCTGGCGCTGATCGTGCTCCTGGTCCTCCCACCGCATCTGGTGGGTGCCGGCGTCGCGCTCGCCATCACGATCGCGTGCGTCGCACAGACCGTGGTCGCCGCACTGCTGCTCCGGCGCCGGCTCGGGGGTCTCGACGGCCGACGCATCGTCCTGAGCCTGGTGCGGTTCATCGCCGCCGCCGTGCCTGCGGCCGTGGTCGGCGTCGTCGTGCTGCTGCTGCTCGGCGGTGTCAGCGAAGAGGGGTTCCCGACCGCCACGATCCCCGGCGCTATCGTCACCATGGCCGTCGTCGGGGCGGTGATGGCCGCCGTGTACCTCGCGGTGCTCGCCCTCCTGCGCACGCCGGAGCTCAAGGCTGCCTTGGCGCCCGTCCTCGCCCGATTCGGGCGCTGACGCGCACGCGTCGGCACCACCCCACGCACCCCGACTGAGAGCTGCCCGAGGGCCCTGGGGGAGCGGAATAGCGGCCGGTTAGGATGTGTTACACCACTCGGAACCCCGGAACCCACCTGGTCCGGGAGCCCACGAACCACTGAGGAGCATCGTGCGTCAGGTCATCATCATCGGATCAGGACCCGCCGGCTACACGGCGGCGATCTACGCTGCCCGCGCCTCGCTGCAGCCGCTGCTCGTCGCGTCATCGGTCGAGGCCGGCGGCGAGCTCATGAACACCACCGAGATCGAGAACTTCCCCGGCTTCCCCGAGGGCATCCAGGGCCCCGAGCTCATGATGAAGCTCCAGGAGCAGGCGGAGCGGTTCGGCACCGAGGTCCTCTACGACGACGTCACCGAGCTCAAGCTCGACGGCGACGTCAAGACGGTCACCCTGGGCAACGGACAGGTTCACGAGGCACACACCGTGATCTTCGCCACCGGCTCCGCCTACCGCAAGCTCGGTCTGCACGACGAAGAGCGACTCTCCGGCCACGGTGTGTCCTGGTGCGCCACCTGCGACGGCTTCTTCTTCAAGGAGAAGACGATCGCTGTCATCGGTGGCGGCGACAGCGCCATGGAGGAGGCCACCTTCCTCACGCGGTTCGCGTCGAAGGTCTACGTCATCCACCGCAAGGACACCCTCCGCGCGTCGAAGATCATGCAGGACCGAGCCTTCGCGAACGAGAAGATCGAGTTCATCTGGAACAGCGAAGTCGTCGGCATCACCGGTGCCGACGCGGTCGACGGCGTGACGCTGCGCTCGACGACCGACGGCACGGAGACCCACCTGCCGCTCGGTGGCCTGTTCATCGCGATCGGCAACGACCCGCGGACGCACCTCATCCACGGCCAACTGGAGCTGGCCCCCGAGGGCACGATCGCCGTCAAGGGCCGCTCGTCGAAGACCAACCTGCCCGGCGTCTTCGCCGCGGGCGACGTCATCGACCCCACGTACCGACAGGCCATCACCGCCGCCGGCAGCGGCACCATCGCCGCCCTCGACGCGGAGCACTATCTCGCAGACCTCGAGCAGGCTGCTGGGGAAGCGTCCGCCATCGGCGAAGCACAGACGGCCGGTCGTCCGCAGCCGGCCGACCCCGTGCTCACCACCACCGTTTGATCGACGGCCAGGCTGTCGGCCTGGCCACCACGAAGGAGAACACTCATGTCAGATGCAGTCACCGAGGCCACGTTCGACGAACTGGTCATCAACAGCGACAAGCCCGTCCTCGTCGACTTCTGGGCCGCCTGGTGCGGTCCGTGTCGCGCGGTCGGCCCGATCCTCGACACGATCGGCTCCGAGAACAGCGACAAGATCACCGTTCTCAAGCTGAACGTCGACGAGAACCCGAACCTCGCCATGAAGTACCAGATCACCTCCATCCCCGCGATGAAGGTCTTCAAGGGCGGCGAAGTCGTGCAGACCGTCATCGGCGCGAAGCCGAAGGCCGCACTCGAGAAGGATCTCGCAGCTTTCCTCGCCTGATCAGGTTTTTCTAAACCACCGAACCGCCCGGCTCATCCGAGTCGGGCGGTTCTTCGTTATCGCGGTGTTTCACGTGAAACACAGTGAATTGCCTCCTGACCAGGGATTCCCAAATCACACAGAGCGTGTCTGTGGTACTTCGACAAGCTCAACGACCGCGATGGGGCGACCGCCTGTCAAGCTTGAAAACCCACCATCTCGGTCCCTGAGCTTGTCAAAGGGTGCGGGGAACTCAGCGCCGAGCAACCCATGTTTCACGTGAAACAACCTCAGGAGGACTGCCCGAAGCCCGACTCGCCAAGCTCGCTCAGGATCCGGTTGAGATCGGCGATGGTGGCGAACTCCACGACCATCTGGCCCTTCTTCGCACCGAGGGTCACCTTCACGCGGGTGTTCAAACGGTCGCCGAGACGGTCTGCGATCTCATCGAGTTGGCCGCGTCGCGATCCGGCGATCGGACGCGGCTTCTTCGCCTGAACACCCTGAGCCGCAGCAGCCTCGGCCGCGCGGACGGACAGGTCCTCGTTCACGATCTTGTCGGCCAGGCGCTGCTGTGCCTCAGGATCGGTCAGCGACAGGATGGCTCGGGCGTGTCCAGCGCTCAGCACACCGGCAGCAACGCGCTGCTGCACGGCCGCCGGCAGCTTGAGCAGGCGGATGGTGTTGCTGATCTGCGGGCGGGACCGCCCGATGCGGTTGGCAAGCTCGTCCTGGGTGATTCCGAAGTCGGCCAGGAGCTGCTGGTAGGCAGAAGCCTCCTCGAGCGGATTCAGTTCTGAGCGGTGGAGGTTCTCGAGCAGCGCGTCGCGCAGCATCTCCTCGTCGGCGGTGTCCTTGATGATCGCGGGGATGCGGTCGAGACCTACCTCCTTCGAGGCTCGAAGACGCCGCTCACCCATGATGAGTTCGTATCGTTCGTCGTCGCCAGGGATCGGACGGACAACGATCGGCTGCAGGACGCCGACCTCACGGATGCTCGTGACCAGTTCCGCGAGGTGGTCTTCATCGAAGACCGTGCGCGGCTGGTTGGCGTTCGGCACGATGAGTTCGGGGGAGAGGTACGCCAGACGGGCACCGGGAACGGCCACGAGCTGCGGTCCATCTGCCGTCGTAGCAGCGGCGTCCGGGCCAGTGGGGGCGTCGGCTGCCGCGGCCTCTGCTGCGGCGGCGTCCGCGGCTGCAGTCGCAGCATCCTTCGCCGCCTTGCGGGCAGTGCCCTGGTTGTCGGGGAAGAAGACATCGACGGGACGGTTCGCCTGCGAGTCTGAACTCGTCGTCGGAATGAGTGCACCGATCCCGCGACCGAGTCCAGTTCGTTTCGTTGCCATCAGTGACTGACTCCCTCAGGGTGGTTCGTATCGGGTGTATCGGAGGAGCCTGCGGCCCATCGGTTGGCGATCTCCGCCGCTGCTTCGAGATAGGACACCGCGCCGAGCGACGTGGGGTCGTAGCTGATGACGCTCTGTCCGAAGCTGGGCGCCTCGGAGATACGCACCGCTCGTGGGATGACGGACTCGAGGACCTGCCCGGTGAAATGGTCTCGGACGTCCTGAGCCACCTGCTGCGCAAGGTTGGTGCGCCCGTCGTACATCGTCAGGAGGATGGTGCTGACGGCGAGCCCTGGGTTCAGGTGCCGCTGGATCAGCTGGATGCTGCTGAGGAGCTGACTCAATCCCTCGAGCGCGTAGTACTCGCACTGGATGGGGATGAGCACCTCCTTGGCCGCAACGAAGGCATTGATCGTGAGGAGTCCGAGGGACGGTGGGCAATCGATCAAGACGTAGTGGAACGGCTCATCGGCATCCTGGATGAACTGTTCGAGGGCCGTCCGGAGTCGATGCTCGCGGGCTACCTGTGAAACGAGCTCGATCTCCGCACCGGCGAGATGGATCGTCGAGGGAGCGCAGAACAGCGTGGGGAACTCGGGGCTCTGCTGGACGACATCGGCCAGGGGGAAGTCGTCGATCAGGACGTCGTAGACACTCGGGACGTCGGAGTGGTGCTCAACGCCGAGTGCGGTGGACGCGTTCCCCTGGGGATCCAGATCGATCACGAGGACACGAGCGCCCGAACGGGCGAGGGCGGCGCCGATGTTGACAGTGGTCGTCGTCTTGCCGACCCCACCCTTCTGGTTGGAGACCGTGAAGACCCGAGTGTGGTCGGGCGTCGGCAGGGTTGCGTGAGCCAAGGCCTTACGCCTCTCAGTCAGATGATGGAGCTCGCGAGCCAACGGCGTGGACGCGTCGAAGGCGCTACCAACGGAGTCGCGCTCGGGAGCCGCGGAATGCGTTGGTTCGGGTTGTTTCACGTGAAACCTTCTCGCTCGAAACGTGTAGTTCAACCGTACCAGCGTGGGCTGACGCCGGGGGAGCGATCTCCGAGCGTGCTCGGGGGAAGTGCGTACGCATGCCAGCCTCAGAGCGCCGTTTCGCGACACCCGCATCTCATCGAACGCCTCGAATGGTGCCCAGCAGGGACACCCCGCCCTCCATCTCCCACAGGGTTATCCACAGGGCAACGGTACGCGCGATCCCGCGCAACCGCGTGCGCTTCGCGCGTGGAGGTCGATGCTGGTCCGATCGACCCGAGACGAGCCCAGCGGACGTGTGTTGACAACCATGGGGGAGATCCCTCCGCGATCGGGCAGAGATCCGCGTCTTTCCGCGGAAGTTCGGACCCGAACGCCGCACTCCGGCTCCGGCAGGTCTGGGCTCCTGCCCCAGCGCGCGTTGGCCACAGGGTGGTGGTGTACGGATTGGAGCCCGCGTCTTTCCGAGAGACCACCAATTTCTGCGGTTGCGCTCGAGAACTGTCCACAGAGTTATCCACAGGCGTCATCCCCACACGCTGCACGGGGGACCACCGTGCGACTGGCACGAGTCCGCGCCAGCGTTTCACGTGAAACCAAGGTGTGGCGCACGCCGAGCCACCCAACGGCTCGCATCGGTTGGCACCCCTACGGCCTCTGGCCACAGCCCGCCACTCGCCTCACCGGCTTGACACGACACGAGGGGGAGCGATAGCGGCGCGACATTACACAACCGTTTTCCAGCCCCGCACTCGAAACGCCGCACTCGACCGCTGTTTCACGTGAAACACTCTCGACAGGATCAACGCAACGGATGAGTGTGACCTTGAGCGCGAGCCAGCCGGCGACCGCGCGTGGTGCTCGTCGAACTCCACTGATGACCACCACCGCGCTACAGCAACGCGGGAAACGCTTGTGACTCATGTTCCACGTGAAACATCGAACACGGAGCCGATCCAACCACGACCGCCTCCCTCGGGAGCGTACCTACTGAGAGAACTGAGTACACGACTTCCTGTCCGATACGAACCACTTCTGAGAACGAGGAGCCCCAGCGAGTGGGATCCTTCCACGTTCCACGTGAAACGTCGTGCAATCTCAACCTTCAGGCACTGAGCACCCTCTACCGAAGCCGGCTCGGCGCGCAAAGTGATGCATCGTCAATCGGTAGCACGCCTACTCCGTCCAGGCCGAAAGGAGTCACGAGCACGACCTCCGAAGTGCCGGCGCACCTCGACACGTCGTCACGCCGACTGGCCTCTGCGCAGCGCACGTCACCGCCCGGCCAAGTACAGCACCGGGGGGAGCAGCAGGTTGCTCGGATCTGACCGCGTCGCTCGACGCCAGAACCTCCGAGAGCGGGGCGCCTCCGACGCAGGCGATAGCACCAGCCCAACCATCCCCGACCTCCCGTGCGGCGGTTCTCCCAGCACTTCAGCCAACACCAACCCGCCGGCGGACGTGAGTCTGCCGGCGGCCGGGCACCAGTCAGCCCGCAAGCACCTGAGGAACTGGCGGAATGCGCACCTCGCCGCAGGGGCCCGACGGCACCATCCGCCACGCGATGAACCACCGCGAGTCAGTCAAACGTGCGGGATGGGGCGACGCATCTTCCCTGCAACCAAGGACGAACTCGCGGGCCTACCCGGACTTCGAACGAAGGCCGCAGATCCCTGACCAGCACGCCCGGATCACCAACCTGGGAGGTTAACAATTGCCACCCACACTCGGCCGTCATCTCCGAAGGGGCGGTCGGACGGTCAGCCACCGCGTCAAGTATCGACGTCTGGGTGGGACGATCGGCGGAGCGTAGAGCATCGCCGCCCGCCAGTGGCCGTGCCGACCCCGCGTCACAGGAAGGGGATGACCGGCCAAAGAAGGAAATATATGAGATACCAGAGACCCCAGGGCTGACAAACGTCAGAAAACACTCGAATCCAGCCCGCCCAGCGCGCCGGATTCGTGTCCGAATGGACCGGAGAATCGTTCCTGACGAACTCAGGACCGTTAAACTGGCCGCATATTCCGGGCCGGTTCGTCAGGAGCCATTCTCCCGAGGGCTCACAAGCCGACCGATACCGTCTGCGGCGCCCCTCACGGAGGCCCGGGCGCTCCCGACCGACCTCAGGCGCGAACGGTTCCCACGATGACTCGGGTCGGCTCCGCGAGAACACCCTCACCAAGCGTTCGAACCTCGACGCCGGAGACCCGGTACTTGCGAAGCTCCTTGGTCGACGCGTCGACCTCCGCCTGCGCGCCGGCGCCCTTCATGAGGACCAGCTCTCCGCCATCCCGAAGCAGGGGAGCGGTGAGGGGGAGCAACTTGCGCAGCGCACTGACCGCGCGCGCGGTCACCTGGTCGAGGGGCTCATCGAGGCGAACCTCCTCAGCGCGCGCTCGCACGACGGTGACGTTCTCGAGCCCGAGGACGCGGACCTGGTCGTTGAGCCAGGCGACCCGACGTTCCATCGGTTCGATGAGGACGAACTCGACATCTGGCCGCGCAATCGCGAGCACCAGTCCAGGCAGCCCCGCGCCTGTGCCGACGTCGCCGACTCGCCCGGCACGAAGGAGCGGTGCCACGATCACGCTGTTGAGGATGTGGCGCGTCCACAGACGCGGAAGTTCCAGGGGCCCGATCAGCCCGAGAGGCTCACCGAACTCCGCCAGGTTCGCGGCGAAGGCACGACCGACATCGATCCGGTCGCCGAACAACTCCGCTGCTTCCGCCGGTTCCGGTTCGAGTCCTGCAGGCACGTCAGTCATCGCAGTTTCACGTGAAACGATCAGGCCGCGTCAGCCGCGCGTGATGACGGTGTGACGGTCCCGGCCTTCGCCGTGCGACTCGGACACGAAGCCGCGAGCCGACACGATGTCGTGGACGAGCTTGCGCTCGTAGCTCGACATCGGGGGGAGTGCCGCCTCGGTGGAACCGGCCTCGATGCGCTCGACCGCTCGCTCCACGAGGGCGCCGAGCTCCTGCTGACGCGCTTCGCGAGATCCGCCGATGTCGAGGATGAGCCGGGAGAAGCCACCGGTACGGTTCTGAACAGCCAGGCGGGTCAGCTCCTGCAGCGCGTTGACCGTGTCGGGACGCGACAGGAGACGCAGGTTACTCTCCGTGGGGGAGTCGATCGACACGTACGCACGACCATTGCGGGCATCGATGTCGATGTCGCCATCGATGTCGCAGATGTCGAGGAACTCCTCGATGTAGTCCGCTGCGACGTCGCCCTCTTCTTCGAGCTGCGTGATGGTGGGTGCTTCGTCCTGGGCCGGGGCCAGTTCCTGGTCAGTCACCGATACTCCTACTTGTCTCGTCCGTCGGTCTGCTGCTTCTTCGCACGCGCCTTGCCCATGGGCTGCTGGCGCTGCGTCGGGGTCTTCTTCTCGGGTACCGGCGCCTCGGAGATCGAGATGACGT
This sequence comes from Plantibacter sp. H53, assembly GCF_001650455.1. Lineage (NCBI taxonomy): Bacteria > Bacillati > Actinomycetota > Actinomycetes > Micrococcales > Microbacteriaceae > Plantibacter > Plantibacter sp. H53. The sequence continues at coordinate 195,002 of NZ_LWCT01000002.1, read as the reverse complement.
CGCCGTTCGGCGTCATGAGCTTGCCCTTCCGTGCGAGACGCTCCTCACGAGCCTTCGCAGCGTCGGAACCAGGGGTGGGCATGTTCCGGATGACGAGGAACTGCTGCACCATCGTCCATGCGTTGGACGTCAGCCAGTAGAACATGACGCCGAGCGGGAAGGCGAAGCCGGAGAAGAGGAACACGAACGGCAGGATGTACAGGAGGATCCGCTGCTGCTTGAACTGCGGGCTGGCCTTCGTCTCGGCCGACATGTTCTTCGACACGATCTGCAGCTGCGTGATGAACTGCGAGGCGCACATGAGGATGACCATGACGGCGGCGATGATGACGACCGCCCAGTTGACCGGGTTACCGGCGAGTGCCGCCTGCATGCTCGTGTGCAGCGGAGCGATCCCGAACAGGTTCGCGTCACCGAACTGCACGGCGAGGGTCTCGTTCAGGGGGCCGACCCCGGCCTTGCTCTTCTGGGCGTCGTTGAGCACGGAGAACAGGGCGAAGAAGATCGGCATCTGGACGAGCAGCGGCAGACATCCGCTGACGGGGGAGGTGCCGTGCTTCTTGTACAGCTCCATCGTCTCGCGGGACATCGCCTCGCGACTGGCCTGGTCGCGCTTGCCCTTGTACTTCTCCTGCACCTTCTTCATCTGCGGCGCGATCTCGAGCATCTTGCGCTGGCTCTTGATCTGTTTGATGAACAGCGGGATGAGGGCGGCACGGACGACGAGGACGAGCCCGACGATCGAGAGGACCCAGGTGAGACCGGCCGCGGGGTCGAGTCCGATGGCCGTCCACAGCAGGTGCCAGCCCACGAGGAGCAGCTCGACCGCCCACTTGAGCGGCCAGAGAATTGTGCCGATGATGTCCATAGGTGCGGGTCAGCCCTTTCCGTGGCTCGGTTGCACGACAAATCCGTGAGAAGTGACGCTGTACCGGAAGTTCTTCTTGGGTGGTACCTCGTCGAAACGAGGTGCTGCCCAGGGGTGGCATCTCGCGATGCGGGCCGCTGCCATCGCCGAACCGACGACGACACCGTGTTGCTGCACCGCTCCCAGAGCGTACGCGGAACAGCTGGGGTAATACCGGCAGACGTCGCCGTACAACGGGGAGATCGCGGCGCGATACCCGCGAAGCGCCAGCACCGCAGCATTGCGGGGCGCGAGGCAGGTGGCAGCGAGGACGCCGTTCATCGGTGCGTGTCCGCAGTCTCGGCGGTCACACCGCGTTTGGCGAAGGCTCGATCGACCTCGGCATGGAGCGAGGCGAACGGCGCCGTCGCTGCAGTCGGCAGCGCACGGATGACCACGTCAGCGCCGCGGGCAGCGTGAACGACGCTGTCGTGGCAGATGGCCTTCAAGCGACGTCTGACGAGATTGCGGGTCACTGCGTTTCCGACCGTTTTCGCAACGATGAACCCGAAGCGCGGCTGTCCGCCCTTCGGGTTCATGCGTACGTACGTGACCGTATGCTCGCCGACGAACCGGGACCCGCGACGAACTACCCCTCGGTAGTCGTCGCCGGACGTGATCCGGCTCGCACGCTCGAGCACGACGGCTCTACGCGGAGAGTTCGGTGCGGCCCTTGGCGCGACGAGCCGACAGGATGCCGCGGCCGGCACGCGTGCGCATGCGCAGACGGAAGCCGTGCTTCTTGGCGCGACGACGGTTGTTCGGCTGGAAGGTTCTCTTGCTCATAATTACGATCTCCGGATCATGACCCACCACTGCACAGGTGGCAGCAGGGTACGGAAGGGTGCCCGTGGGCAGAAGTCAACTGATTAAACCTACGGTCTACTCGCGCGAAGGTCAAACCAGCGGCGCCCAAACGAATGATTATCCACAGGATTCTCAGAAATTGTAGCAGTGACACGCAGGGCGGCCGTACAGTGATTTGGGACTGGGGCGACGTCTTGTTAGCGTAAGCCCTCGGGTTATGCACAGCGTGTGGATAGCACCGCGCTCAGCCCCGAATACTCAGGGGAGAGCCTGTGGATGAACCTGTGAGTATGTGTGGGGAGAACTATGTCGGACGCCGACGATGCGATCGCTGAGACCTGGCAATCGGTGCTCGAGATCCTCTCCGTCGACGACCGCATCACCCCGCCGCTCCGCGGGTTCCTCAACCTCATCGTCCCCAAGGGCATCATGGGCGGCACCTTCTACCTGGAGGTGCCCAACGAGTTCACGATGGGCATGCTCAACCAGCGCATGCGGGCACCGATCCTCGCTGCACTCGCTTCCATCGTCGACGGCGGTCCCGTCGGCAATTACGCGATCGTCGTCAACCCCGACATCGTCGAGGAACGGTACGAGCAGACCGGCTTCCAGCACATCGACCCGGCACCGCTCGAGTCACCGCAGCCGCAGCTGACCCCGACGCCCACGCTTCCGGCTCGCGAGAACGACACCCGACTCAACCCGAAGTACAGCTTCGACAACTTCGTCATCGGTCAGTCCAACCGGTTCGCGCACGCGGCCGCGGTCGCCGTGGCCGAAGCGCCGGCCAAGGCCTACAACCCGCTGTTCGTGTACGGCGACTCCGGGCTCGGCAAGACCCACCTCCTCCACGCCATCGGCCACTACGCGATGAACCTCTACGCGGGGATCCGCGTCCGGTACGTGTCGAGCGAGGAGTTCACGAACGACTTCATCAACTCGATCGCCAACAACCGCGGCTCGTTCTTCCAGTCGCGGTACCGCGACATCGACATCCTGCTGATCGACGACATCCAGTTCCTCCAGGGCAAGGCGGAGACGCAGGAGGCGTTCTTCCACACCTTCAACACCCTGCACGATCACAACAAGCAGGTGGTCATCACCAGCGACCTGCCGCCGAAGGCCCTCACGGGCTTCGAAGAGCGGATGCGTTCCCGCTTCGAGTGGGGACTCATCACCGACGTCCAGGCTCCCGACCTCGAGACGCGCATCGCGATCCTGCGCAAGAAGGCGCAGAACGAGAAGCTGCACATCCCGGACGAGGTCCTGGAGTTCATCGCCACCAAGGTGTCGAGCAACATCCGTGAGCTGGAGGGCACGCTCATCCGGGTCGTCGCGTTCGCGAGCCTGAACCGGACCGCTGTCGACATGACCTTGGCCCAGACGGTGCTGAAGGACGTCATCAGCCTCGACGACGACAACGTCATCTCGCCGATCGACATCATCAACACGACGGCCGACTACTTCAAGCTCTCTGTCGACGACCTGTACGGCTCAAGCCGGTCGCAGGCCGTGGCGACGGCGCGTCAGATCGCGATGTACCTCTGTCGCGAGCTCACGAACCTCTCACTCCCGAAGATCGGTCAGCTGTTCGGCAACCGGGACCACACGACGGTCATGTACGCCAACCGGAAGATCACCGACCTCATGCAGGAGAAGCGCTCGATCTACAACCAGGTGACCGAGCTCACGAGCCGCATCAAGCAGAACCTCCGCTACGGCGCCTGACGCGTCCTGGTGAACGTTTCCGGCCCCTCGACGCACTCGGTGCGCTCGAGGGGCCGATTTCGTTTATCAGGCGACGACGAGCGCTCATTCGACGACAGGATGCGCGACCGATCTCTCCACATTCCGCCGTCGCAGCCCTGTGGATAACCTGTGGAGAGATGTGGAAGCTCCGGGCGGGCTTGTGAGTGAACATCATTCACCGACCTTCGCGTCCCACACCCTCGTGTCGTTCTCTCCACAGGCCACCACCAAGTTACACACATGTAGTTCCCTGTGTTCGAGCGGGTTCGGCGGACTTATCCACAGTTTCCACACCGGTTAAGACTGTTAACCGTTAATTCAATGATCTCTCCGCCAAACAACCTTTCCCCAGGCTCGCTTCTCCACAGCACCTCGTCCCACTCGACCCCGGAAGCAGACCCACTAGCATTGGTGACGTCATCGAGAGCCAGAGACAGGGGACTTGTCGTGCGATTCAGCGTCAACCGGGATGTATTCAGCGAAGCCGTCTCGTTCGCAGTGAAGCTGCTCCCGCAGCGCCCGACGCTGCCGATCCTGAACGGCATCCTCATCGAAGCCGGTGACGACGGACTCATCCTGTCCTCCTTCGACTACGAGGTCTCCAGCCAGACCGGCATCGCGGCCGAGGTCGAGGAGGCCGGCACGGCACTCGTCAACGGCCGACTGCTCTCGGAGATCGCCAGCCGCCTTCCGAACGCGCCTGTCCGGTTCAGCAAGGTCGAGAACCGCATCGAGGTCACCTGTGGCTCTGCCCGGTTCACGCTCGGATCGATGCCCGTCGAGGAGTACCCGACGATCCCGCAGGTCGACGCCGACTTCGGCCTCGTGCCCGCCGACGAGTTCGCCACCGCAGTGAGCCAGGTCGCTGTCGCCGCAAGCCGCGACGATGTGACCCCCGTCATCACCGGCGTGCAACTCGAGGTCTCCAAGACGAGCCTCAGCCTCGTCGCGACCGACCGCTACCGCGTCGCGGTCCGCGAGATCGACTGGGACTCGGGCCAGGGCGACGGTTCCAGCGAGACGATCACGGCCCTGGTGCCGGCCCGCACCCTCCAGGAGGTCGGCAAGACCTTCGGCCACAGCGGCAACATCAACGTCGCGATCACGAATCGCGACGACCGCGAGCTCATCGCGTTCCGGGCAGACCGCAAGACGGTCACCTCGCTGCTGATCAAGGGCAACTTCCCGCCGGTCAAGCGGCTCTTCCCCGAGACGACCGACAACTACGCGATCATCAACACGGCGGAACTCATCGAGGCGACCAGGCGTATGTCGCTCGTCCTCGAGCGCGAAGCGGCCCTCCGCTTCACCTTCACCATCGACGGCCTCACGCTCGAGGCCGTCGGATCCGAGCAGGCGCAGGCATCCGAGGGCATCGACGCCCTCCTCACCGGCGACGACATCGTGCTCTCCCTCAAGCCGCAGTTCCTGATCGACGGTCTGACCGCGGTCCGGAGCGAGTACGTGCGGTTCTCGTTCACGAAGACGGAGAACACGAACAAGCCGGGACCCATGCTCATCACGAGCCAATCCTCCAAGGATCAGCCGGGTGCCGACAGTTACAAGTACCTGCTGCAGCCGAACCTGCTGCTGCGCTGACACGCAAAGGATCCTCCATGCACATCGGTCTCGTCGGTCTCGGCAAGATGGGCAACAACATGCGCACGCGTCTGCGTGCGAACGGCATCGAGGTCACCGGTTTCGACCGGAACCCCGATGTCACCGACGTCGCGACGATCAGCGACCTCGTCGCTGCGCTCCCGGCACCTCGCACGGTCTGGGTCATGGTCCCCGCCGGGGCCATCACCGACTCCGTCGTCGAGGAGCTGAACGGCCTGCTCGAGGCCGGCGACCTGATCATCGACGGCGGCAACAGCCGCTTCACGGACGACTTCAAGCACGCTGAACTGCTGTCGGCGAAGGGCATCGACTACATCGATGCCGGCGTCTCCGGCGGTGTCTGGGGTGTCGACAACGGCTACGGCCTCATGGTCGGCGGTTCCAAGGAGCAGGTGGAGCGGGTCATGCCCGTCTTCGACGCCCTGCGCCCCGAGGGCCCGCGCGATGAGGGCTTCGTCCACGTCGGAGAGGTCGGCGCCGGCCACTACGCGAAGATGGTGCACAACGGCATCGAGTACGCGCTCATGCAGGCGTACGCCGAGGGCTTCGAGCTCCTCGACAAGCGCGAGGACATCATCAAGGACGTCCCCGGCACGTTCAAGGCCTGGCAGCGCGGCACCGTCGTGCGGTCCTGGCTGCTCGAGCTCCTCGTCCGCGCCCTCGAGGAAGACCCGGACTTCGAGCAGATCGAGGGCTACGTCGAGGATTCGGGTGAAGGTCGCTGGACGATCGAGGAGGCCATCGCGAACGCGGTGCCCGTCCCGACCATCTCGGCCTCGATCTTCGCGCGCTTCGTGTCGCGCCAGGAGGACTCGCCGGCCATGAAGGCGGTCGCCGCACTCCGCAACCAGTTCGGCGGACACGCGGTCAAGAAGGCCGACGACTGACGACACGACGTCTCCTGACGAACGAAATCGACCCTCCCGGAGCATTCCGCTTCGCTGGAGGGTCGATTTCGTTCACCCTGCGTCGTCGTGACGGGCGCGCTCGGACGTCCGACGGCGCCCCGACCCGTTCGGCGTCAGGGCGAGGCGGTAGGGTGACGTGGTGATCGTGCGGCACTTGAATCTCACCGACTACCGCAACTACGCGGTGGTCGACGTGGCGCTCGAACCCGGACCCAACCTGTTCGTGGGTCGCAACGGCCAGGGCAAGACCAACCTCGTCGAGGCGATCGGATACCTCAGCAGCCTCGGGTCCCATCGGGTCTCCTCCGAACAGGCACTCATCCGACACGGTGCAGACGCGGCGATCATCAGGGCGCGCATCGTGCACGACGGTCGTGAGCTGCTCGCCGAGGTGCAGCTCAACCGGGGTTCGGCCAACCGCGCCCAGGTGAACCGGTCCCAGATCAAGCCGCGCGAACTGCCGCGGTACGTGTCCACCGTGCTGTTCGCCCCGGAGGACCTCCTGATCGTCCGAGGCGACCCGTCGGCGCGCCGGCGGTTCATCGACCAGCTCCTCGTGCAGCGGATCCCTCGCCTGGCCGGCGTGATGGCCGACTACGACCGCTCCCTGAAGCAGCGGAACTCCCTCCTCAAGTCGGCGAGGGCGCGTGGGCTGAAATCCGGTCCCCTGGCGACGCTCGACCTCTGGGACGACCGACTCGTGCAGTACGGCACGGAGATCATCGCCGAACGTCTGCAGCTCCTGGCCATGCTCGGTGGGCCACTGCGTGCCGCGTACGAGGCCGTGGCCGGCGACGATCACCGACCGGTCCTCCTGCCCGTGCTCAGTATCGCCGGCACCGACGCCGAGGACGAGTCGGCAGCGGCTGATCCGACGGAGGGTGTCGAACCTGGCGCACCCGTCGATCTTGCGCGCATCGCGGAACGGTTCCGTGCGGCGCTCGCGCAGCGTCGGTCGGCCGAACTCGAGCGCGGCCTGACGCTCGTCGGACCGCATCGCGACGACGTGTTCTTCGGTCTCAACGGGCTGCCGGTCAAGGGCTACGCGAGCCACGGTGAATCGTGGTCGTTCGCGCTCGCCGCAAAACTCGCCTCTGCCGAACTCCTCCGGGCCGACTCGTCCCTCGGCGATCCGGTGCTCATCCTCGACGACGTCTTCGCCGAGCTCGATGCACGTCGCCGGGAACGCCTCGCGGCCGCGGTCGCGGAGTACGACCAGGTCATCATCACCGCGGCCGTGTTCGACGACGTCCCCGAACGGTTCACCGCGCACGTCGTGCGCATCGAAGCCGGACGGATCGTGGACGGTCCGGACGAGGCGGCCGGCCCAGTGAACGAGCCGCTCACCACGGAGTCGACGCATGACTGAGCCGCGGCGACTCGGACGGGACGCCGACCCTGCGGGGGAACTGTCCGCCACGGTGTACCTCCGGTTCAAGGAGATCTTCGGCGGCGAACGGGTCTCCCGTGATCGCAAGCGCCGGGAACGCTCGGCCGAGGGGCCGCAGGACTCGGTGCCGTACGGAGTCGGACGCGACCCCAAGGGCCTCGGGACGGTCATCGATTCGCTGACCGCCGGACTCGGGTGGAACTCGCCACTCGCCCAACACGAGGTCCTCGGGAACTGGGCGGAGTTGTGCGGCGAGGACACCGCCAGGTACTCCGAACCGGTGTCGATCGCGGACGGCGTCCTGCTCGTCCAATGCCAGTCGACGGCCTGGGCGACACAGTTGCGACACATGCGCCACGAGATCCTCGTCCGCATCGCCGAACGCTATCCCGACGCCGGCGTCGACACGATCCGTTTCCAGGGCCCCGGAGCACCCTCCTGGAAAAGAGGCCCCAGGTCGATCCCAGGGCGTGGTCCACGCGATACTTACGGCTAGGGAGGCAAATACGGCCTCCGGGCATGGAAAAGCGCCTCAAACGGGCGTTTTCTCGCGGCTTCACGGGGTCTGTTTGGTAGGATGGAACGGTCGAATCTCGACGGTTTGGAGCCCTCTTTTCCTATGACATCAGAACCCAACACGCACGCCCAAGACTCTGATTACGGCGCAAGTGCCATCCAGGTTCTCGAAGGTCTCGAAGCCGTCCGGAAGCGGCCCGGTATGTACATCGGGTCCACCGGTCCACGTGGTCTGCACCACCTGGTCTACGAGATCGTCGACAACTCCGTGGACGAGGCCCTCGCCGGCTACTGCGACACGATCCTCGTGACCATCCTGGAGGACGGCGGCGTCCGCGTCATCGACAACGGTCGAGGCATCCCGGTCGACATCCACCCGGTGGAGAAGAAGTCGACCGTCGAGGTCGTCCTGACCATCCTGCACGCCGGCGGCAAGTTCGGCGGCGGCGGGTACGCGGTCTCCGGTGGGCTCCACGGCGTCGGTTCGTCCGTCGTCAACGCACTGTCCACGCGCCTCTCCGTCGAGGTCCGTCGTCAGGGTTCGGTCTGGCGCCAGAGCTTCCAGCACGGTGTCCCCGACGCCCCGCTCCACGAGGACGAGCCGTCCTCCGAGACGGGCACCACGATCACCTTCTGGCCGAGCGCCGAGACGTTCGAGACGACGGAGTTCGACTACGAGACGCTGCGGACCCGCTTCCAGCAGATGGCGTTCCTCAACAAGGGCCTCCGTATCGAGCTCGCCGACGAGCGCCCGTTGCGCGACGCCATCGAGGCCGACGACGTCGACGACAACTCGGCGGCCCACTCGCAGCGCAAGGACGTCTTCTTCTACGAGCGCGGTCTCGAGGACTACGTCGAGTACCTGAACAAGGCCAAGCGCGCCGAGCTCGTCCACGACGAGATCATCTCCTTCGAGTCGGAGAACACCGAGCGCAAGATCGCGCTCGAGGTCGCGATGCAGTGGACCACGGCGTACAACGAGAGCGTCCACACCTACGCGAACACGATCAACACGCACGAGGGCGGCACCCACGAAGAAGGGTTCCGTGCCGCGCTCACCACGCTCGTGAACCGTTACGCACGTGAGAAGGGCATCCTCAAGGAGAAGGACGACAACCTCTCCGGCGACGACGTCCGCGAGGGCCTCACGGCCGTCATCTCCGTCAAGCTCTCCGAGCCGCAGTTCGAGGGCCAGACGAAGACCAAGCTCGGCAACACCGAGGCGAAGGCGTTCGTGCAGAAGGTCGTCAGCGAGCAGCTCAACGACTGGTTCGACCGCAACCCCAACCAGGCCAAGGAGATCATCCGGAAGGCGCTGCAGGCCGCGACCGCTCGACTCGCCGCCCGCAAGGCGCGCGAGACGGCCCGCCGCAAGGGCCTCCTCGAGGGTGGCGGCATGCCCGGCAAGCTCAAGGACTGCCAGTCGAAGGACCCGTCGCTGTCCGAGATCTTCATCGTCGAGGGTGACTCCGCAGGCGGCTCCGCCGTGCAGGGTCGCAACCCGGAGACCCAGGCGATCCTCCCGCTCCGTGGCAAGATCCTCAACGTCGAGAAGGCACGCCTCGACCGCGCCCTCGCGAACAACGAGGTCCAGGCCATGATCACGGCCTTCGGTGCCGGCATCGGTGAGGACTTCAACCCCGACAAAGTGCGGTACCACAAGATCGTGCTGATGGCCGACGCCGACGTCGACGGCCAGCACATCACGACGCTGCTGCTGACCCTCCTGTTCCGCTACATGCGCCCGCTCGTCGACCTCGGATACGTGTACCTCGCGCAGCCGCCGCTCTACCGCCTGAAGTGGTCGAACGCCGACCACCAGTACGTGTACAGCGACCGCGAACGCGACGCCCTCCTCACCGACGGTGTCGCCTCGGGCAAGCGCATCCCGAAGGAGAACGGGATCCAGCGCTACAAGGGTCTCGGCGAGATGAACTACAAGGAGCTGTGGGAGACCACGATGGACCCGCAGACGCGGACGCTCCTCCAGGTCACCCTCGACGACGCCGCGGCTGCCGATGAGATCTTCTCCACGCTCATGGGCGAAGACGTGGAGTCCCGCCGGACCTTCATCCAGAAGAACGCGAAAGACGTCCGCTTCCTCGACATCTGAGTGGCACGAACCACCCTCATCCACCGGTCACTGAGCTTGTCGAAGTGATCCACCTCGCACCAAACAGGCCCTTCGACAAGCTCAGGGACCAGGAGAAGTAAGAGAACATGGCAGACGAAACCAACGACGAGATCACGGTCCCGGACGAGGACCACGGCGTGCACGGACGGATCGACCAGGTCGACCTGCAGCTCGAGATGCAGCGCAGTTACCTCGACTACGCGATGAGTGTCATCGTCGGCCGTGCCCTGCCCGACGTCCGCGACGGCCTGAAGCCCGTCCACCGCCGCGTGATCTACGCGATGTACGACGGCGGCTACCGCCCCGACCGCTCGTTCTCCAAGTGCGCGCGCGTCGTCGGCGACGTCATGGGTCAGTTCCACCCGCACGGTGACACCGCCATCTACGACGCGCTCGTGCGCCTCGTCCAGCCGTGGAGCATGCGGTACCCGTTGGCGCTCGGCCAGGGCAACTTCGGCTCACCGGGCAACGACGGCGCGGCAGCCCCTCGATACACCGAGACGAAGATGGCCCCGCTCGCCATGGAGATGGTGCGCGACATCGACGAGGAGACCGTCGACTTCCAGCCCAACTACGACGGCGAGTCCCAGGAGCCGGTCGTCCTGCCGGCGCGCTTCCCGAACCTCCTCGTCAACGGGTCCGTCGGCATCGCGGTCGGCATGGCGACGAACATCCCGCCGCACAACCTCCGCGAGGTCGCCGACGGTGCCCTCTGGCACCTGGCGAACCCCGAGGCCAGCCGGGAAGAGCTCCTCGAGGCGCTCATGCAGCGCATCAAGGGGCCGGACTTCCCGACCGGCGCGCAGATCCTCGGTGTCAAGGGCATCCAGGACGCCTACCGCACGGGTCGCGGTTCCATCACGATGCGGGCCGTCGTGAACGTCGAGGAGATCCAGGGTCGGACCTGCCTCGTCGTCACCGAGCTCCCGTACCAGGTGAACCCCGACAACCTCGCGCTGAAGATCGCCGACCTCGTCAAGGAGGGTCGTCTCGGCGGCGTCGCCGACATCCGCGACGAGACCTCCGGTCGCACCGGCCAGCGGCTCGTCATCGTGCTGAAGCGCGATGCGGTCGCGAAGGTCGTCCTCAACAACCTCTACAAGCACACGCAGCTGCAGGACAACTTCGGCGCGAACATGCTCGCGATCGTCGACGGCATCCCGCGGACGCTGCCGCTCGACGGGTTCATCACCAACTGGGTGACGCACCAGGTCGAGGTCATCGTCCGCCGCACCGTGTTCCGACTCCGCAAGAAGGAGGAGCGCGCACACATCCTCCGCGGCTACCTGAAGGCGCTCGACGCCCTCGACGAGGTCATCGCGCTCATCCGTCGTTCGCCGTCCGCCGACGAGGCGCGCACGGGCCTCATGGACCTCCTCGAGATCGACGAGCTCCAGGCCAGCGCGATCCTCGACATGCAGCTGCGTCGTCTCGCCGCCCTCGAGCGTCAGAAGATCATCGACGAGGCCGCCGAGATCGAAGCGCAGATCGCCGACCTCAAGGACATCCTCGCGAAGCCGGTCCGCCAGCGCGAGATCGTCAGTGAGGAACTGACCGCGATCGTCGACAAGTACGGCGACGACCGTCGCACCGAGATCATGTTCGGTTTCGACGGCGACATGAACATGGAAGACCTGATCCCCGAAGAGGAGATGGTCATCACCGTCACCCGCGGCGGGTACATCAAGCGCACGCGCAGCGACAACTACCGTCAGCAGCACCGCGGTGGCAAGGGCGTCAAGGGTGCCCAGCTGCGCGCGGACGACGTGGTCGACCACTTCTTCGTGACGACGACGCACCACTGGCTCCTCTTCTTCACCACGAAGGGCCGCGTGTACCGCGCGAAGGCTTACGAACTGCAGGAGGCCGGCCGCGACGCCAAGGGCCAGCACGTGGCAAACCTGCTCGCCATGCAGCCCGATGAGGAGATCGCCGAGATCCTCGACATCCGCGACTACGAGGCCGCGACGTACCTGGTCCTCGCGACGCACGACGGCCTCGTCAAGAAGACGGCGCTCTCGGAGTACGACACCAACCGTTCGGGCGGCATCATCGCGATCAACCTGCGCGAGGGCGACGAGCTCACCTCCGCGCTGCTCGTGGAGAACGACAGCGACGTCCTGCTCGTGTCGCGCAAGGGCATGTCGATCCGCTTCACGGCGAGCGATGAGACCCTGCGGCCGATGGGACGTGCGACGAGCGGCGTCATCGGCATGCACTTCCGCGACGACGACAAGCTGCTCTCGGCGTCGGTGCTGCCGTCCGTCGAGGGTGAGGAACGCGAGGCGTTCGTCTTCGTCGTGACCGAGGGCGGCTACGCGAAGCGCACCAACATCGACCAGTATCGCGGCCAGAACCGCGGCGGTCTGGGCATCAAGGTGGCCAAGCTGAACGACGATCGAGGCACCCTCGCGGGCGCCTTGATCGTCGATGAGAGCGACGAGGTCCTTGTGGTTCTTGCCAGTGGCAAGGTGGTAAGGTCTGCCGTGGCCGAAGTTCCAGCGAAGGGGCGCGACACGATGGGCGTCGTCTTCGCGCGTTTCGCGGAGAGCGACCGAATCATCGCGCTGGCCAAGAACAGTGACCGAAACCTTGAGACCCAGGATGTTCCGGAGACGGTTGCAGACGCAGCCGCCCCGGAGGGTGCAGAACCCGAGGCATCCGTGCCGGAAGAGACTCCGGCGATGAAGGAAGAAGTAGATGAGCAGTAGCGTCGCAGAGAAGTTGGCCAAGAAGTCGACCAAACGCACCAGCACCAAGCAGGTGCGCCTGAAGCTGGTGTACATCGACTTCTGGTCGGCGGTGAAGCTGTCGTTCCTGGCGGCGATCGCGGTCGCCGTGGTCATCGTGGTGTTCTTCTTCCTCGTCTACACCGTGCTGAACACCACCGGTGTCTTCACGAAGGTCGGTGGCCTGTTCACCGACATCGCCGGCCCGGGGAACAACATCCTGCAGTACGTCAACCTGCCGCAGGTCATGGCCTTCGCGGGCATCGTGGCGCTGCTCAACCTCATCGTCATCACGCTGATGGGCGCCCTCCTCGCGGGGCTCTACAACCTCAGCGTGAAGATCACGGGTGGCCTGCTCGTCGGGTTCACCAACAACTGACGCTCGGTCGGGTCGGCGCCGCGCCGTGCGGCGCCGCTCGATTATGAGTTGCGACGGGAATCGGGTAGTCTCAACAAGGTTCAAAACGGGGCTATAGCTCAGGCGGTTAGAGCGCTTCGCTGATAACGAAGAGGTCCCAGGTTCAAGTCCTGGTAGCCCCACCCTGCACGACCAGCAACACACCGATTGGATCGGATCTCCGGATCTGCTCCATCCGGGGCCTTAGCTCAGTTGGTAGAGCGCCTGCTTTGCAAGCAGGATGTCGGGAGTTCGATTCTCCCAGGCTCCACAGTTCGGAAGTAGCCGATGACTCGGCCCTAGATACCAAGCCCTCAGATCGACTGACAACGCTGCGTCGGGGGAACTTCCTTTGGAACCTCCTCCGCGTTCGCGGCGAAACCGTTGCGATGGACGATGTCGAGCGAAAGCTGTGGCGCCCACGCTCGCCGCGCGCAGTCACTTGACCAGCCCACATCGGGTTGGGCCACTAGGACTAGCACGCTCCCGTGGTCGTAACCAACGAAGAGGTTCATCCGGACTGCGGGCAGGCGCTCCAATGCAGGCTTCACCTGGATGCAGAACCTATGCGATGGGAGGGGCGTCGTTGGGTTTACGACGGTGCAACCATCTTGTAGACCAACCAGAACACTCGATCCGCGACAGTCGTGGCATAGAGAGCCGCGTATGAACGCGCCGGGCGCCGCAGAGTCGAGAGTTCCCTGTCCGATGACGTCTCATCACCGTCTTGCGCGGACTCCACATGTGGCGCAGGAAACGCAGCGCCCGGCGGACCCGCCTCAACTGGGCGCACGCTGCGGTGGTTGAGGGACGATTCTTGGAATCACCAGCGTTGATTTCACCGTCATCCGTTGGGCTCCAGATAGTCTGGGGGTGGCGACCGATGCGGTGCCGGTTCTCGCGAAGACGCTTGAGCCAACAGTGGATTCGCTAATGAGGTCGGCCTATGAGAATTAGATCAGTTCATTTTGAGGCGTTCAAGTCGCTATATGACTTCACGGCAGATCTTGCCGATCTAACTGTCATCACGGGAGCCAACGGTTCGGGGAAGAGCAACCTAGTTGACGGCCTGGTCTTCATTAGCAATGCCTATTTGCATGGACTCGAACTAGCCGTGAGCCACGGAGGCGGGTATGAAAACCTCGCTCACCGTCGCACGCGGCGTGCCCGACGACCAATCCGGCTCACTGTGGAGGTTGAGCTCCAGAAAAAAGAGGTAACGGAGGGTTTGAGGTACGCCGGGATCCGTGGCAGGGAGCGCGAGAAGGGAAAGAAGCGGCAGCAAGTTCCAAGTGTGGTCATTCGGCACGACTTCGCGTTCCGTGCGGTTTCCCAGAAGTTGACCGCCGATTTTGAAGTCACTCAGGAGTCGATCTCGATCACCACTCTGAGTGGAGTCGTGCTGGCGACGATTGTGCGGCAAAAGGGCGGCGGTGTTAGCGTCAATCGGGCATCCGGTGAAGAGGATCAGTCTGAGTTTCTCGATGACCTCCTCTACGCCTATGAGCGAGCCGATTTCCTGACTGATATCAAGCCTGCCCCAAGTGACCTGATCTTCGGACGCGCGTTCTATATTGATGTGTTCTGGCAGGTATCGCGATTTCTCTCGTCTATCAGAGTTTTCCAACTATCACCCCACACCTCAAGACTCCCTGGCGTAGCCTCCCCGCGGGCTCAATTGGAACTGCATGGCGACAATCTTCCCGGGGCAGCCGACTTCCTTCGTCGTAATGATGCGCGTGCTTGGGCGAGCGTTGAGTCTGCCATGCGCACCATCATCCCTACGCTTGAGGAGATTTCGATTGCCTACACGGAAGACAGGCGACTAGCGGTACAGTTTCGGGAGCGAGGAGTTGGTCGACCGTGGAACTCCTCGGAGGTCTCTGACGGCACCATTCAGGCCTTCGCATTGCTCGTGGCGATCTTTGATCCAAGGGCGACAATGCTAGTGATCGAGGAGCTCGAGAACGCGCTGCATCCTTGGATACTCCGTCAGCTCCTACAGCTATGTCAGGACTCACCTAGGCAGATCCTGCTGACGAGCCATTCGCCGGTCCTGCTGACTGCTGTGCCTCCCGAGTCAGTGAACCTTATGTGGATGGAGCAAGGGCGAAGCCGCATCTCCCAGGTTGCGGCTATGGACCCCGAGATCGCGAAGCAAGTGCTCGATGGCGAGATCACGGTCTTCGAGCTTCTCGACAGTGGGGCGGTCGCTGAGGCGCTGCCGCGCGGACTCGAGTAAGCCGTTATGAACACGATGATCGCGACAGAAGGGATGGGCGAATTCTCTGCGTTCAAAACTGTTCTGAGGTCCCTGCCAACAATTGCGGGAGCCTTGACGCCCACGGTTGTGCATGTGACATGTCAGCCTGATGGCGCGGTTAAGGGTATAGCCAAGGCATGCGAACCTTTACTACGGCAGGCTTATGCGAGGAAGGTTGACCTGTTCGTTCTCGTTATTGACCGCGAGCAGCAAACAACGAAGCCGGGCGAGCTGGCCGCCACGCTGAAGACCGAACTCGATCGTGTCTCTCCTGGGTCCTTTCGGATCGAAGTTGTCTACAAAGATCGAACCTTTGAGAACTGGCTCATCGCTGACCTCGACGCCCTCAGGAGACAGCCGGCTCGCTACGATGTCTCTGACGCATTGATCAGGCGCGTTGAGCCGGATAAGGCAGACAGTGTCAAGGCCCTCGATCTACTAAAGAGGGCAGCTAAGGGCAGGCAGTACGACAAGATTGATGACGGCAAGAAAATCGCAACGCGGATTGACCCATTGGCCACGGCGCGCAATAGCCGGAGCTTTCGGCATCTGCTCCATATTCTTGGACACGTCGACTACCTGGACCAATGCAGGCGGGCTACCGCGGCGTCGTCCACGTAACGGTTCGCACGGCCCGCAACCTACTGTCGATGTCGGATGAGCGGCGTCCCCGACATGGTCTTCCAGTTCCGATGACGTCGAGTGGCAGAGAGTTCTCAGCTGGATGCGCTGACGGGTGGTGGGAGATGATGGGGCTCTGGGGCATTTCCCAGTTCTCGCGGACCGGCGGTTAGGCTGGCGTCATGGATATCCGCGTCGCTGCATATGCCATCATCGTCGACGAACGGGGCATGCTGCTCTCCCACTGGAACGAGAGCGGACACAGCGGATGGACGCTCCCGGGCGGCGGGATCGACCCCGGCGAGGACCCGGCCGACGCGGCGGTCCGCGAGGTGTTCGAGGAAACCGGCTACCACGCCGAGCTCGACGACCTGATCGGCGTCGACTCGCAGGTCGTGCCGGCGGAGCGCCGGCTCAGCACGACGGCCACCGGCCCGCTCCACACGCTGCGCATCGTCTACCGGGCGCACCTCACCGGCGGCACCCTGACCTACGAGGCCGACGGCAGCACCGACTACGCCGCGTGGTACCCGCTCGAGGAGGTCGGCTCACTCGACCGTGTCAGCCTGGTCGACGTCGGACGACGCTTCGCCGGCCTCATCTGAGCACAGCCGTCACAACACGAAGCCCCTCCCCGGTCGGAACCGGCGAGGGGCTGCGTCGTGCGATGCGGGATCAGGAAGCGGCAGGCTCCTCGTCGGAGACCCACAGCTCGTCGTCTGCGCGGAACGTCTGCCAGACGGCGTAGGCGACACCGGCAGCGGCGAGGACGCCGAGGCCGATCGCGATGACGGTACCGGCGCTCGCGCCCTTCTTGGCGGGCAGCACCTGCTCGGGGACGTGAAGGCGGCGGAGGGCTGCCTGCACGCGGGTGTCCTTGGCGATGTCGCCGATGCTCAGCACCGTGCCGACGACGCCACCGACTGCGGGGACGACGCCATCCGAGATGCCCTTCTTCACGCCGTCGACGGCGTTGCGGGAGACCTTGATCCCCCGGTCGACCGTCGGGACGACGCGGTGCTCATAGGTGTCGCGCACGACGGGGACCACCTGCTCCTTCGAGAAGTTCCCGAGCTGGCGGCTCACCTCACGAGCGACTTCGTTGGCGTGGTTCAGGACATCCTGCTGGGAGTCCCAGAGGTCGGCAGCGGAACCCTTGAGCTTCTTGAGCTCTTTCCGGCGCTTGCGTGACAGGCTCATGTGGTCATCTCCAATGATCGCGGCAACAACGTAACCTCCATCTTGCCACTTAGACCCCTGGATACCATCCGAGAGTCCCGAACCCTTGTGCAAGAATTGGGAGTATGTCAAAGCACACCGCAGTCGCCACGTTGCACACCAACCACGGTGAGATCAAGGTCAACCTCTTCGGGGACCACGCTCCCAAGACGGTCAAGAACTTCACCGACCTGGCGACCGGCGGGCGCGAGTGGACGGACTCGAAGACGGGCCAGACGCGGAACGACGCGCTGTACAGCGACCTCATCTTCCACCGCATCATCCCCGCGTTCATGATCCAGGGCGGCGACCCGCTCGGAACCGGCACCGGTGGTCCGGGTTACAACTTCGACGACGAGATCCACCCGGAGCTCAACTTCGACGAGCCCTACATCCTCGCCATGGCGAACGCCGGCAAGCGCCGCAACGCCATCACGGGCGCCGTCGAGGGCACGAACGGCTCGCAGTTCTTCATCACCACTGTTCCCACTCAGTGGCTCCAGGGCAAGCACACCATCTTCGGTGAGGTCGCCGACGCCGAGTCCCGCGCGGTCGTCGATGCGATCCAGGCCGTCCCGACCGGTGCCGGCGACAAGCCGATCGAGCCCGTCGTCCTCGAGAGCGTCACCATCTCCGAGGCCTAGACCCCGCTCGGAGGACAGACCGTGACCCTGCCCCGGGATCCGTCGGCCAACTTCTGCTATCGCCACCCCGACCGACAGAGCTTCGTGCTCTGCCAGCGTTGCGGCCGGACGATCTGTGGAGAGTGCCAGACGCCCGGGGCAGTCGGTTTCATCTGTCCGGAGGACATGAAGGCGCAACGACAGAGCGCCCCTCGCAACCGCCTCGGCGCGAGGATCAGCAACTCCTCCCCCATCGTCACGTACGCGATCATCGCCGTGACGGCATTCGTGTTCCTGCTGCAGTGGATACCCGGGCTCGGCGTCACGAACGCGCTGCTCTATGCCGGCGTGTACTCCGATCCGTCGTACGGTGCCTTCCAGCCCTGGCGGATGCTGACCGCCGTGTTCGTGCACTCGCAGGGCTTCATCTTCCACATCCTGCTGAACATGTACACGCTCTGGATCTTCGGCCGGATCCTCGAGACCATGCTCGGTCACTGGCGGTTCCTCGCCCTCTACCTGGTCGCCGGGTTCGCCGGTTCGGTCGGTGTCCTGTTCCTCGCCGACCCGACGACGGCCGTGGTCGGCGCCTCGGGCGCGATCTTCGGTCTGCTCGGCGCGTTCCTCGTCATCCAACGACGCATGGGTGCCGACACCCGCGGGCTGCTGGTGCTCCTGGGCATCAACCTCGTCATCGGTTTCATCCCCGGCGTGAACATCGCCTGGCAGGCCCACCTGGGCGGGCTCGTCGGCGGAGCCCTCGTCGGCCTCATCCTCGTCAACACCCGTAAGCGCTCCCAGCAGCCGCTCCAGGCGGTTCTGATCGGCGCCTTGAGCGTCGTCCTCGTGGGAGCCAGCCTGCTGCCCGCCCTGCTCTGAACGGGACCGCACTCCGACAGGCTCAGTGACCGGGTTCGGCTCAGAGACCGGGTGTGGCCCCGGTGACCGGGGTCGGCTCAGTGACCGGGTACCGCCGGGTGACCAGCGTCGACCAGTCGGCGCCCGGCGGCGAGCCACAACCGTGCAGCAGACGTTGAAGGTTGCGCGAGTTATCCACAGAGTTATGAACACTGGGGATAATTACACCGGTGTTGTTCCCCGTGTTTCCGGGAGTCTCTGATGTTCTCCACACCGGTATGTGGATAACTCGGAAGTTCTCCACATTCCTGTGGAGAACTCGCGTCACTGGATCCCGAGTACAACGAAACAGCGGGCCGTCCGAGAGGACGACCCGCTGTGCACGCGTGAAGTGAGGGAGGCTAGCGCCACCTGGTGGTCATGAGGAAGCCGATGAAGGCGATGCCGAAGCCGACGAGGATGTTCCACGGGCCGAGCGACTGAATCGGGAGCAGCGTGCCGCTCAGGTAGTAGACGACGATCCAGGCGAGGCCGAGGAGCATGAAGCCGAACATGACCGGCTTGAACCAGACCGCGTTCGGTGCGGGCTCGCCGCTCGTCTGCTCGGGTTCGCGGGACGGTTTGCTTCGTGACTTCGTGCGTGCCATGCCGACATTCTACCTGTTCACCCCAATCGGTGCCTTGGGATCAGCCGATCCGGAGCTCTTCTCGGTAGAATCCATGCGTGACCGACGACCTACCCTCGCGAGCGAGCGCACGCGCCGCTGAGCGCAGAGCGCCGTCGAAGCACCGCATCAGCGTCTTCGGGGTCGCCGGCGAGTTGCTCATCACAGCTGGCATGGTCGTCCTGCTGTTCCTCGCCTGGCAGCTCTGGTGGAACGACATGATCATGGCCGGCAGCCAGGCGAACGCGGCATCGAGCCAGTCGCAGGAGTGGATCAAGAACGCCGAGACCGCTCCCGCACCCGAACCGACCGTCGACGCCAGCGGCACGCCGAACTACGGTGAACCGCCCGTGACCGCTCGCCCCGCGCCGGGCGACCCGTTCGCGGTGCTCTACGTGCCGCGATACGGCGCCGACTACCGCCGGGTGGTCGCCGAGGGTGTCGACACCGCGACCGTCCTCAACAGTTTCGACCTCGGCGTCGGTCACTACCCGAGCACCCAGATGCCCGGAGAGGTCGGCAACTTCGTGGTCGCCGGTCACCGCAAGGCCTACGGCGGCGCGATGACCCTGATCAGCGACCTGCAGATCGGCGACAAGGTCTACGTCCAGACGGCGGACGGCTACTACACCTACGTGTTCCGGAACATCACCTACGTGCTGCCCACGCAGGTGGACGTCCTCAACCCCGTCCCGCAGGTGGACGGCGTCGCACCGACACAGCGCATCCTCACCCTGACCACCTGCAACCCGCTCTATTCGACGGCGGAACGCAGTATCGCTTACGCGGTGTACGAGTCCTGGCAGCCGCTGTCCGCCGGGCCGCCCGCCGAGATCGCCGCGTCCGTCGCGGCCGCTGGAGGCTGACGATGTACGGCGCACTCTGGAGGGTCCTGCCCGGACCCGTCTGGCTGAGGATCATCATCCTCGTCGTCCTCTTCGTGGCGGTCGTGGCCGCGCTCTTCACCTGGGTGTTCCCCTACGTGGACTCGTTCATCGTCGATCAGAATGTGACCGTCGGCGACGAATGACCCGCGTCCTGGTCATCGACAACTACGACAGCTTCGTCTACACGCTGAACGGGTACGTCGAACAACTGGGTGCAGAGACCGTCGTCGTCCAGAACGACGGCGTAGCACTCGACGACCTCGAGCAGCGGATCCGTGGGTTCGACGGCGTACTCGTCTCACCCGGACCAGGTCGACCCTCTGACGCCGGGATCTCGCTGGCCACCGTGAACGCGGCGTACCGCACCGGGACACCACTCCTCGGTGTGTGCCTCGGCCACCAGGCGATCGCGGAGGCGTTCGGAGCGACCGTGCAGACCGCCGACGAGCTGATGCACGGGCGGAGTTCGATCGTGGAACACGACGGCAGTGTCCTCTACCGGGGCATCCCGCAGCTGTTCAACGCCACGAGGTATCACTCGCTCGCCGTCGTCGACGGCACCGTGCCCGAGGAGCTCGTCGTGACGAGCCGGACGACCGGCGGCGTCATCATGGGGCTCCGCCACCGTCACGCCCCCATCCACGGCGTGCAGTTCCATCCGGAGTCGGTGCTCTCCGAGGGCGGCTATCAGCTCCTGGCCAACTGGCTTGAGACGACCGGGCTCAGCGGCGCGCATGAGCGGGCACGGGGGCTCAGTCCGCTCGTGACCCCGTAGGCCCTTCGACAGGCTCAGGGACCAGCGCCGCCCGCGGACCGGTGCAGCCTACGGACCGGTGCAGTAGGTGAGTGTGATGACGGACTTCTGCGGGATGTCGCCTGGTGCGGGCGACATGGCCGTGACCGGGTCGCCGGCGACAGCCTTGCACGTCGCGTCGGCCTGCGGCTGCACGGTGAACTGCCTCGTCGCGTCCTGGAGGTAGTTCGTCGCGTCGAGGAGCGGCTGCCCGACGACGTCCGTCAGCGTGACGTTCCCGCTGGAGACGACGAGGTTCACCGTGGACCCCTGGTCGACGGAGGTACCCGCCTCGGGATCCATCCGCAACACGACACCTGCCGGCACAGTCGGTGAGTTCTCGCGAGTCACGGAGCCTTGTGTGAGGCCGGCAGCGGCGACCGCGGCCCACGCGGCCTCGGAGGACTGGTTGATGACGTCGGGAACCTCGACCTGAGCTCGACCGGTCGACACGTAGACCTTGATCTGTGTGTTCTTCGTGACCGTGGTTCCGCCTGGCGGATCCGTTCGGATGACGTGCCCGGCATCGTAGTCGCTGCTCGCTTCGTCGAACTTGGTCGGGACGAGTTCGAGCTGCTCGATCGTGCTGTTCGCGCTCTCCCACGTGGCATCGACGAGATCCGGCACTTCTCGGGAGTCCGTGGAGATACTCGTCGCGGGCGGGAGCTGGACCACCCAGAACACGAGGGAGAAGAGGATGACGGCGATTCCGGCGATAGCAGCCCAGATCCACACGACAGGCGGGCGGCGCTGGGTACGCGTGACGGTGTCGTCCGAGGTGAGCTGACGGATCGCCTGCTCGGTACTGGAGGCCGCGGTCGGTGATGGGCCGAACAGTGAATCGTGGTCATCGCGTCGGACCGGCACATGGCCGGCTCCGGCTTCGTCGAGGTCCTCACGGAACTCGACGGCGCTCTGATACCGCTCGAAGCGATCCTTCGCGAGGGCTCGGAGGACGACCTGATCGAGTGCCGGCGACACCTTCGGGTTGATCGAGCTCGGCTTCACCGGGCGCTCGCTCACGTGCTGGTACGCGACGGCGACGGCGGTGTCGCCGCGGAAGGGCGCCTTGCCCGTCAGCATCTCGAAGAGGACGACGCCGGTCGAGTAGAGGTCGGTCCGTGCGTCGACCGTCTCGCCCTTGGCCTGCTCGGGAGAGAAGTATGCGGCGGTGCCGAGGATGGCGGTCGTCTGGGCGACTGTCGTGGACGAATCCGAGACGGCGCGCGCGATACCGAAGTCGGTGACTTTGACGTCGCCGGCCGTGGTGATCATGACGTTTCCCGGCTTGATGTCGCGGTGCACGACGCCGGCTCGGTGGGAGTACTCCAGCGCGGTGAGGATGCTGTGCGCGATGCGCACCGCCTCGTCGGACTCGACGGGACCCTCGGCGATGAGGTCCTTGAGCATGCGCCCTTCGACGTACTCCATGACGATGAAGGGCTCGATGAGGTCGTGACCGGAGCCGTCCTTGACCCGCTCCTCGCCGGCGTCGTACACGCGGACGATCGTCGGGTGCGCCATCCGCGAGGCGGCCTGTGCCTCCTGACGGAAGCGGGAGCGGAACGCGGGGTCGGTGGCGAGTGTGGACTTGAGGACCTTGATGGCGACGGTGCGACCGAGCTTGGTGTCCACGCCACGGAAGACGTTGGACATGCCCCCGCGACCGATGAGGTCGCCGACGACGTATCGACCTGCGAGCAGGCGTTGATCGTCAGCCACGTACCACCCCTGAATTCGCTTGGAGGACAAACACTAACAGCTTACCCGGGCACCCTTCGTGTGCTCTCAGGGATGCCCCTGAGAGCACACGACGAGATGTGACTACTCGGTAGCCTTGACCACGTCGATCGGCGTCGATGCCGGTGATGCCGCCGACGTGCCGGTGCTGCACCGGACCGCGTAGGACACGGTCAGCTGACCGGCGGCGTCGACCGTGATCGTGCCGCTCGTCGTGTTGGCGTCGAACTGACCCGATGCGTTGTTCTGGAAGAAACCGCCGCCGACCGTCACGGTGTAGCCGAGGAAGTCCGTGCCGGTCGGACAGGCGTTCTGCACGGTAGCCCAGTCGACGGCGATGGTCGTCGACGTCGCGTCCTTCGGGATCTCGAGCTGACCGGCGTCGTTCAACTTGGACTGATCGACCTTCGGCGCTTCCGTGGGTGGATCGATGACGGCGATCTCGCCGTACACGGTGAGGGTGATGGCTGAACCCGTCTTCACGTTACCCGTCGGGTTGACGTCGTAGACCGTGTCGACCTGCTCCGGCGACGTCGCTGGGTTGCCGACGTTCTTCGACACGCTGAAGTTGTACGGCGCCGCACTGAAGATGGCGTTGAGCTCTTCGAAGGACCGTCCCTGGAGATCGCTCAGGTTGATCGGGAACACCGTGGGCACCGGCGTGGGCGTCGGGGTCGGGGTCTTCGACGGGGTCGGCGAGGCCGAGGTCGATGTCGCCGACGGCGTCTTGCCCCCTGCGTCGTTGCCCTGGTTCGCGAACACGGCGATCAGCGAACCGACCAGCACGATGACGAGCAGGGCGACGAGACCGATGAGCGGCCAGGTCCACTTGCTGCGCTGCTTCTTCTCGCCCTCGCCCTCGACGTCGTCCTCGAGCTGGTCCGCCTCGGCGGCGGACAGCAACTGCGTCGTCGCGTCGTCGGCTGCGGGCATCCGGCGGGTCTGGTCCATCACGGTGGTCGCGGCGTCGCCGGCCCCACCGAGGATCATCGGCACGGCTGCGGCCGCGGCGTTGAGATCGCCCCGACGGAGCGCCTGGGCGGCGCGCGCGACGTGGGCGGACGATGCCGGACGGTCGACCGGGTTCTTCGCGATCATCGACATGACGAACCGGCGGACCGGCTCGGCGATCGTGACGGGGAGCTCCGGCGGCTGCTCGTTGATCTGCGCCATCGCGATGGCGACCTGCGACTCGCCCGTGAACGGACGGCGTCCGGCGAGGCACTCGTACGCGACGATGCCGAGCGAGTAGATGTCCGTCGACGGTGAGGCGGGGTGCCCGCTCGCCTGCTCGGGCGAGAGGTACTGCACGGTGCCCATGACCTGACCGGTAGCCGTGAGCGGCACCTGGTCGGCGATGCGGGCGATGCCGAAGTCGGTGATCTTGACGCGGCCGTCCGGCGTGATGAGCAGGTTGCCCGGCTTGATGTCACGGTGGACGAGGCCCGCGGCGTGTGCGGCCTGGAGTGCCGACGAGGTCTGCGCGACGATGTCGAGCACCTTGTCGGTGGGCAGGACACGCTCGCGCTCGAGCACGGTGGACAGGGCCTCACCGGGCACGAGTTCCATGACGAGGAACGCGCTGCCGTCCTCCTCGCCGTAGTCGAAGACGTTGGCGATGCCCTCGTGGTTCACGAGTGCGGCGTGCCGCGCTTCGGCACGGAACCGCTCGAGGAACCCGGGGTCCCCCATGTACTCGTCCTTGAGGATCTTGATGGCGATGGTCCGGCCGATGACCAGGTCAGTGGCCTGCCACACCTCGCCCATGCCACCGATCGCAATGCGAGATTGCAGTTCGTAGCGACCTCCGAAGGTCAGCCCGGCTGTCGGTCTCATTTGTTCAGCACCGCCTCTAGTACTTTCTTCGCGATCGGCGCGGCCACGAGGTTGCCGTAACCGTCCTGTCCGAGTCCACCGCCATCTTCAACAACGACCGCCACGGCGACCTTCGGGTCGTCCGCAGGCGCGAAACCGGTGAACCACAGCGTGTACGGATCGTCGGAACCGTTCTGCGCAGTGCCTGTCTTTCCAGCCACATCGACCCCATCTATTCTTGCATTAGTCGCAGCACCGCTCTGGACGCCCTGGACCATGATGTCCGTGATCTCCTTGGCCACCGAACTCGAGATCGGCTGCGACAGCTGCGCCGGTTCGAACTCCTTGAGGACGCTCAGATCGGGGTTCACGACGCGGTTCACCAGCTGCGGGTTGCAGACGATGCCACCGTTCGCGATGCCGGCCGAGACCATGGCCATCTGGAGTGCCGAGGCCCGCACGGTGTACTGCCCGAAGGCGGCCATCGCGGTCTGGTCGTCGCTCAGCGCGTTCGGGAAGGTGCTCGGCTGCATCGGCATGGGGTTGAGTCCCGTCCCGGTGATGTTGACGTCCATGTTGAAGCCGAAGCTCTGCGCCATGTCACGGATCTTCTCGTAGCCGAGCTCGACGCCGAGTTCCGCGAGCGGGATGTTGCAGCTGAGCTCGACGGCCGTCGCGATGGACACCGTCGCCCCGCCGCCGCAGCTTCCACCTTCGGAGTTGCGGATGACGGTGCTCGTCCCGGGGAGCGTGTAGGTGGACGGGTTGGGGAACTCCGACTCCGGCGTGTAATCGCCCGACGCGAACGCCGCGGCCGCCGTGACGAGCTTGAACGTGGAACCGGGCGGATCGAGGTCGCCGTCGACGCCCTTGTTGAGGAGCGGCTGGCGGTCGTCGTCGTCGAGGGTCCGGTAGGCGTCGAGCACCGCCGCGTTGTCGTGGCTGGCCAGGACGTTCGGATCGTAGCCGGGGCTCGACACCGAGGCGAGGATCTTGCCCGTCTTCGGTTCGATGGCGACGATCGCGCCCTCCTGGTCGCCGAGCGCGTCGAAGGCGGCCTGCTGAACGACGGGGTCGAGGGTGACCTCCACCGCCGCGCCCTTCGGCGCCTGTCCGGAGATGAGCCGGTTGATGGAGTCGAGGAACTGCGAGTTCGAGGTACCGCTGAGGAGGTCGTTCGTCGCGAGTTCGAGACCGGACGAGCCCTGGGTGGGCGAGAAGTAACCGGTGACGGGCGCGTACAGCGGGCCGTTCGCGTAGACGCGCTGGTACTTGTACTCGTCGTCACTCGCGACGGACGAGGCGATGGCGGTTCCGTCCGTGAGCAGGATGGGACCCCGCTCCGTCCGGTAGCTGTCGTAGAGCGTCCGGGTGTTGCGACCGTCCGCGTTGAGGGTGTCGGCCTGGAACATCTGGATGATCGTGGTCGACCCGAAGAGCGCCAGGAACATCGCCAGGACGACGATGCCCACCCGCTTGAGTTCGCGGTTCATGAGACCACCGCCTTGGGTTGGGTTCGGACCGTGTCGGAGATGCGGAGCAGGACGGCGATGATGATCCAGTTCGCGACGAGCGAGGACCCGCCGGCCGCCAAGAAGGGCGTGGTGAGCCCCGTGAGCGGGATGATGCGGGTCACGCCGCCGACGACGACGAAGACCTGCAGCGCGACGGTGAACGCCAGGCCGACCGAGAGGAGCTTGCCGAAGTCGTCGGTACCGGCGTAGCCGACCCGGAAGCCCCGCGAGACGAGCAGCAGGTAGAGCGCGAAGATCGCGAAGAGACCGGCGAGACCGAGCTCCTCACCGAGGCTGGCGATGATGTAGTCGCTCTGCGGGACGGGGGTGATCTCGGGCATGCCCTGGCCGAGCCCGGTGCCGAGCAGTCCGCCGTGGGCGAGGCCGAAGATGCCCTGCACGAGCTGGTAGCTGCCGCCGTCGCGGTCGAAGACCTCCGGGTTGAAGGCGTCCCACCAGTTGTGGAAACGGCCGGCGACGTAGGAGAGGGTCTGACCGGCGATGAACGCACCGGCGAAGAACATCGTCAGGCCGATGATGATCCAGCTGGCACGGCTCGTCGCGACGTACAGCATCACGAGGAACATGCCGAAGTAGAGCAGACCGGTTCCGAGGTCGCGCTGGAAGACGATCACGCCCATCGCCATCGCCCACACCACGAGGATCGGGCCGAGGTCGCGCAGGCGGGGGAACTGGATCCCGAGGAACTTCTTGCCGACCATCGAGAGGCTGTCGCGCGTGCGCACGAGATAACCGGCGAAGAAGACCGCGAGAGCGATCTTCGCGATCTCACCGGGCTGGAAGGTGACCGCGTCGCCGATGCCGATCCAGACGCGGGCGCCGTTGACCTCGCGACCGATGCCCGGCAGCAGGGGCAGCAGGAGCAGGACGAAGGCGAAGAGGCCGGCGATGTACGTGTACTTGAAGAGGACGCGGTGGTTGCGGATGATCAGGACCACGGCGATGGCTCCGGCGATCGCGATCGCACTCCACACCATCTGTCGGACCGCGGCGCTCGCCCAACCGGAGTCGCCGAGGGCGATGTCGATCCGGTAGATCTCGGCGATGCCGACGCCGCCGAGCACGGTGGCGATCGGCAGCAGGAAGGGGTCGGCCTCCGCCGCGGTGTAGCGCAGCACGATGTGGAAGGCGAGGACCAGGAGCGACAGGCCCGAGCCGAAGGTGATCAGAGCGAAATCGAGGTGTCCGAGCGCGCCCAGCTGCACGAGCATGACCGCGACCGCGTTGATGGCGAACGCGAAGATGAGGAGCGCGAGCTCGAGGTTGCGGAGCTTCTTCGGCAGCCGGAGTCGGCGCATCGTCTTGATGACGCCGGTGTCGGCTTGGATGGGGGCAGCGACGTCACTGGTCATCGGTCACCCGCAGACGTTTCACGATGTCGAGGGCCTCGGTGAAGGAGGAGGCGCTGATGGTCTGGTCCACGGCCTGGCGATCGAAATCGGAGAGCGAGCCGAGCGGGATGCCGGTGTCCTCCTTGACGCTCGACAGCTGGATGGGGCCGATGTCCTGCTGGATGCCCTGGTAGATGACGACGGTGTCGTCGTCGCCGCCGACGAAGTAGCGGGTCTGGGTCCAGGCGTACCCGAGCACGACCCCGCCGACGATCGCGACGATGACCACGATGAGGCCGACGAGCCAGGTGATGCGCCGCCGTCTCGCACGACGCTCGTCCTCTTCGATGAGCTCGTCGAGGTAGTCCTCGGAGGCGGGCTCGAAGTGGGAGTTGCCGAGCGAGGTGACCCGACCGGGATGCAGCCAGCTGTTGGGGATGAGCGAGGGCTTCTTCACCGACGGGGTGAGCGCGAAGGCAACGGGCTTCGAGGCCGAACCGACGACGACGGGCTCGCCGTCACCCACCGGCTCGTCGACGATGTCGACGACCACGACGGTGACGTTGTCCGGTGCACCGCGGTCCAGGCTCTGCCGGACGAGCTTCTCGGCAGTGCGCTGCGCGGACAGCTTCTCGGTGAGGGTCGCGGTGATGTGCGTCTCGTCGACCACGCCCGAGAGACCGTCCGAGCAGAGGATCCAGCGGTCACCCGGTTGCGTCCCGAGCGTCATCGTGTCGATCTCGGGGGAGGCGTCGACGTCGCCGAGGACGCGCATCAGCACCGATCGGCGGGGATGGACCATCGCTTCCTCGGCCGTGATCCGGCCGGAGTCCACGAGGCGCTGGACGAACGTGTGGTCGACCGTGATCTGGCTGAGCTCGCCCTCACGGAAGAGGTAGATCCGGGAGTCACCGATGTGGGCGATGGCGACCTCGTTGCCGATGACCGCGAGCGCGGAGACCGTGGTGCCCATGCCCGTCAGCTCGCGGTGCTTCGAGACCGTGTCGCCCAGGATGGAGTTCGCCGCGAGGATCGCGGACTGGAGCGTCGCCTCCGCGGCTTCGGACGACGGGTACGGCTCGTCGGCTTCGATGATCCGGTTGAGTGCCATCGCCGAGGCGACGTCACCGCCGGCGTGGCCGCCCATGCCGTCGGCGACGACGAACAGGTGGTGCCCGGAGTAGCCGGAATCCTGGTTGTTTGAGCGCACTTTACCCACGTGGGAGAGCGCTGCGCCGGCGCCGCTGGTCGTCACCGGGTTACCGCCGCAACTCGAAACTGGTCTGGCCGACCTTGACGGGGGTGTCGAGTGGGATCTGCGTCGGGACGCTCACGCGCTTGCCCGCGAGGAAGGTGCCGTTGGTGGAGTCGAGGTCCTGGACCATCCACTCGTCGTTCCAGAGCATGAGGCGCGCGTGATGCGTGGACGTGTAGTCGTCGCGGATGATGAGGCCGGAGTCCGCTGAACGGCCGATGGTGATCGGCTCGCGGCCGAGCGGGAGCTCGGTGCCCTGCTTGGGGCCGGACACGATGACGAGGCGCGAGGTGTTGTCGACCGTGGCGCGCGGAGGCGTGCCGCTCGATCCTCCGGCAGCGGGCCGACTGGGTGCCGGGGCGGTCGCGGCGCGCATCGGCTGCGGCGGGGTGGCCGGAGCTCCGTTCGACGACTGCTGCTGCGGCTTCCGGACACGTGGTCCGAAGAGGTCGGTGCGGAGGGCGTAGACGATGCCGAAGACGAACGTCCAGAGCAGGAGCAGGAAGCCGATGCGGAGGACCAGCAGGGTCAGTTCGCTCACGCGCCGTCCCCCCAGGAGTCGCCGAAGGACGACACATCGTGACGTCGGGTCGCATCGCTCATCTGGCGATCGGATCCGCCGGCCTTGGCGACCACCCGGAACACGATCCTGGTGCGGCCGATCTCGATGACGGAGTCGGGGGAGAGGGCCGCCTGGCGGAAGGGCTGGCCGTTGAGCTTCGAACCGTTCGTCGAGCCGAGGTCGCGCGCCTGACCGGCGTTGCCGTCCCAGAGGATCTCGACGTGCTTCCGTGAAGTGCCGGTGTCGGGGATCGTGATGTCGGCCTCGGCACCACGGCCGATGACCGTGCGGGCCTGCGTGATCGGATAGCGCTTGCCGCCGATGTCGAGCACGGGTGCCCAGGTCACGGAGCCCTTGAGGTTGACGCTGTCGATCTGGACGAGGCCGTCGGGGAGGGAGCGGTCGCCGGAGAGCTTGATGGTCACGGCACCCGGAAAGGAGTACCCCTGGCTCTTGGCGTGCTTCTGGACGAGCGAACCGAGCTCGTCGATGAGGGAGGGGCCGATGGCGTCCATGCGCTCGAAGTCGGTGGGCGACATGCGGACGGTGAACTTGTTCGGCACGAGGATGCGGTCGCGGGAGACGACGGCAGCCTTGGTGTCGAGCTCGCGTCGGAGCGCGCTCGTGATCTCGACCGGCTGGAGTCCGGACTTGAAGGTCTTCGCGAAGGCGCCGTTGACGGCGCGCTCGAGTCCCTTCTCGAAGTTGTCCAGAATGCCCACGGTCTCTCGATTCGTGTCGGTGTCCAGGCAATGTTAGACGGTTTGCCTGCACACGAGGCCAATCGACGCGGGCGCCGACGCCAGGTGTTCACCCGCTCGGCAGCAGGAGATCAGCATCGGCACCGGACCGTCGGGGCCGTTTCGTCCTGCTCTGGCGCGGATCTCCGGTGTTCTGCCACCCGGGCTCCGCGTGCTATCCTCGATAAGTTGCCGCGAGAGCGGTGACGTCTGGTGTCTCGCGCGAGTGGCGGAATTGGCAGACGCGCTGGCTTCAGGTGCCAGTGCTCGAAAGGGCGTGCGGGTTCAAGTCCCGCCTCGCGCACCAGTGGATGTGACATGAAGGCCCCCGAGGAATCGGGGGCCTTCGTCGTTGTCGGCGTCGATCGACGAGTCGACTCTCGGTGTTCGTGGAGCCAGGGGCGTCCGTCGCGCGCTGACAAGGTCACTTGACACGTCATCGTGTGACAAGCATGCTTGACCTATGTCAGGTTTCCTTGTCACCGCGGATCGCGGACCCGAGGTGTGCGGCTGATGGCGGCGCTCACCGAGCGCGCGGGGCGCGGTGGCGCCGCGTTCCGGCGGCTGGCGTCGATGAGCGCTCGCGACGTGCTCAGGAACCCGCTCACCGGGATCTCGATGTGGTTCATGACCGGCATCGTCCTCGTGATCTACGTCTCCATGTGGCTCGCGTTCGTCGTCCTGGGCCCCGCTCCGGTCGTCGTGCTGGACACGGACGACCCGGCAGTCCCGTCGGCTCTGGAGCGCGCCGGTGTACGACTGGTCACCGACGACGCCCCCGATCGGAACACGCGGGTGACCGTGCACGAGGGGAGCGCCCTGGTCGTGCTCGCCGCTGCCGACCAGGCCGCGTGGGACCCGATCTGGCGAGGCCTGCGCGACGCAGGCGTCCCTGCGCACGACGTGACGGTGACGGATGACGAGGGCGACGTGAAGATCGACCCCCTCCAGGAGAACCTCGGGATCGTGGTCCTGGTCGGGGTCGCGAGCCTGGCGTTCGTCGGGACGACCGTCCCGCTCGTGGCGATGCGGGAGCGCGGGCTGCTCCGGCTGCTCGGTGTGACGCCGCTCCGACGGTCGACGTTCCTCCTCGCGCAGCTCCCCTTGCGTGCGCTGGTGGCGGTGGGGATCCTGGTGCTGACGACCGGGATCGCGGTCTGGCGCAGGTACGTCGACGGTGTGGACCTCCTCGCCCTGGGGGTCTCGTTCCTCCTCGGGGCGGCGATGCTGTTCGCTCTGGCGTTGGTGTTCGCCGCCCGATCGCGGAACGCCGAGGCGACACAACAGACGATGGTGATGGTGACGATCGGGCTCGTGTTCGCGTCGGGTGGGCTCCTGCCGCAGTCCATCCTCCCTGCCGCCGTGCAGGTCGCAATGGACTGCCTGCCGACCACCTGGTTCGCCGCCGCCGCGAGTGCCTCACTGACCGGGGCCGAACCGTTCCTCCCCGTCCCCGCGCTCTGGGGGCTCATGTCGCTCGTCACCGTCGCAGCAGGCGTGCTCGCCGTGCGGTGGTTCGAGTGGGATCAGTCCGAGCGCGACGGGCGGACGACCACGACGTCCGATACACAACGAGAGGTGGCTGCATGAACGAGCACACGACACGGGGATCGACGCCACAGGAGCGTCGTGCGTCCCGCAGATACATGTGGGAGATCGCGGCCGGTACCGTCGGGTTCCTCGTGACGTTCCTCTTCTTGCCGGAACTGTTCCCCACCGAGCCGGGATCGCCCGCAGCCGTCGTGGTGGCGCTCGTCCCGCTCGTGCCGGTGGTGTGGATCGCGATCGCACTCATCCGGCACGTGCGTCGTGTCGACGAACTGCAGCGCGGAGTGATCGTGCTGAGTCTCGCCATCGGGTTCGGTGCGGCGATGCTGATCAGTCTCGCGGTCGTGTTCCTGTCGACCGCCGGTGTCGTCGTCCCCCAGCCGGAATGGTGGGTGTTCATCGGCGGGATGGCGGTCTGGGGCGTGTCCATCGGTGTCGTCTCCTTCCGGGCCACCCGATGAAGAACGACGTCCGCGTCCTGCGCACCGAACGCGGGTGGACCCAGGTCCAGTTCGCCGAAGCCCTCGGCGTCTCCAGGCAGACGGTGAACGCACTCGAGACCGGGCGCTACGACCCGTCCCTGCCGTTGGCGTTCCGCGTCTCCGCACTCCTCTCCCGCCCGATCGAGGAGATCTTCTTCCCGGGTGAACACGATGCCCCGCCGTCTGGAGGACGACGATGAACGGACCGGACCGAGTGGTCGTCACCGTCGACCGGCTCAGCAAGCGCTACGGCGACCGCAGCGTCCTGCGTGACGTCTCTCTCCGGGTCCGCGCGGGCGAGGTGTTCGGACTGCTGGGACCGAACGGTGCCGGGAAGACCACCACACTCGAGACCATCGTCGGTCTCCGCCGTCCCACCGACGGAACCGTGCGGGTGCTCGGACGAGACCCGGCGATCGACCGCCGGTACGTGACCGAGCGGATGGCGGTGCAGCCGCAGGCCGCCACCCTGTTCCCGACGCTCACGGTCGCGGAGACGCTCGACCTCTTCGCGTCGTTCTACCGCGACGCGCGGCGCCCCGAGGAGGTCTTGGACGAGCTCGATCTGCGCGAGGCGCGGCGCGTGCGCGTGAAGCACCTCTCGGGCGGCCAGGAGCGGCGCCTGCTGATCGCCATCGCGTTGATCGGCGATCCCGAGATCGTCGTCCTCGACGAGCCGTCGGCCGGACTCGACCCGCAGGCCCGACGGAACCTCTGGGGCATCATCCGGCGCCAGCAGGAACGCGGGACCACGATCCTGCTCTCGACGCACCACATGGACGAGGCCACCCAGGTCTGCGACCGGATCGCCGTCCTCGTGAACGGCTCGATCGCCGCTTCGGGGGAGCCTGAGACCCTGGTCAGGGAACACGCTGCCACGGCCACGGTGACCTTCGAGATCCCCGGCCCGACCACCGCGGACGAGCTGCGTTCCCACGACCTCCCCGGCGAGATCACCGTGACGGCGAAGGGCGACGTCAGCCTGGTCGGGATCGTGACCGACGACCCTGACGCCGTGCTGCGTCGACTCACCTTCTCCACCGGTCTCAGACCGCGCGGGTTCCGAGTGGCGCACGGATCACTCGAGGACCTCTTCATCGATCTCGCGAACCGGCCGACGTCAGCAACCACGGGCGACCCGGCCCACAGCCCATGAGCACGACGCATGCGTTCCCGGCGCAGGTGCGGAGCTTCGCCGCGGCCCACGCGCGTGACCTCGTCCGGGACCCACGCTCGGTCATCGCACTCGTGGCGAGTTTCCTGGCCTTGATCGCACTGCTCTGGGGTGTGGACGCCCTCGTGGCGACGGCGTCCGGCGCGCCTGCCGGTGTGCTGGAGCGTGGCCTCCCGCTCGTTTCGAGCACGGGATCGATGGCGATCGCGTTCATGCTCACCACGGTGCCGCTGGTCCGGCATCGCAGCACCGGCCTGCTGCGGGCGCTGTCGACCTCGCCGGCCCGTCGCGACGCCTACCTGTTCGGACATCTGCCGATCCGCGTGGGGTTGGTCGTCGTGGAGGCCGCGGTGATCATCGCCCTGGCCGCCTGGCCGCCTGGACGGTGCCGACCCGTCCTCTGTCCGACCTCGTCGCGATCGCCGGCACGATCCTGCTCGGTGGCGCGATGCTGCTCGGCTTCGGCTACCTCCTTGCGGCGCGGTTGTCGAACCCGGACATCGCCATGCAACTCGCGTACCTGCTGCCGATGCTCGCTCTCGCCACGTCCGGGGCGCTCTTCCCGCTCGCGGCCCTTCCGGAGTGGGTCGCCGGTCTCTTCCGGCTCCTGCCCACGACCTGGATCGTCGGCGCACTCGAGGCGATCATCTCCCAGGGCCCTCAGCCCGTGCCGCTCGCGGTGGTCTGGAGTCTGATGGCGGCGTGCGCGGTCGTGTCGGGTCTCGCGGCCGCTCGTCTCCACCGATGGAACGCCGGCTGATCGGGGGAGCTGCGGTCAGCCGCGTCAGTCCCGACGCGGGGGTGCCGTCGAATCGCGCACGATGAGCTGCGAGTCGAGACTCGCGACCGAACGGGGCGACCCTCCGGCCATGGCCTGGAGGAGCACCTCGACCGCCAGCGACCCGCACCGGTTGATCGCGAGCCGCACGGTGGTGAGACCGGGCTGGCGGATGGACGCCATCTCGATGTCGTCGGTGCCGATGATGCTGAGGTCCTCGGGGCAGCGCTTGCCCATCGAGGTGATGCCGGCGTCGATACCGAGGGCGACCAGGTCGTTGTAGGCGATGACCGCCGTCGCACCGCTCGCCACGATCGTGGCCGCTGCGGCGAGACCGCCCTGGATCGAGGCCGCCTGGTGGCCGAGGCGGGTGAACTCGATGTCGAGCTGTGCACAGGCCGCCGCGACCGCGTCGCCACGGCGGAGGTCCGCCCAGGAGTGCCTCGGACCGGCCGCGTAGGCGAGGTGTCGGTGACCCAGTGCGGCGAGGTGCTCGACCGCCTGCCGTGGCCCGCTCTCGGTGTCCATCACGACGTAGGGCAGTCCGTCGATGATGCGGTTGACCACCACGACCGGGGTGTCGCCCACGAGCGCGCGGATCTCGTCGTCGGGGAGGCGTGGTGAGCAGAGGAGCATCCCGTTGAGCTTGCGCGCCAGTTCGAGCTGCTCGTGCTCCCGATGCAAGTCCTCATCGGTGTCGAACAACACCGGGCGGTGGCGTCCCTGCCAGGCCTGTGCGTGGACGCCCTTCAGGAGCGTCGCGTAGACCGGGCTGGCGATGTCGGGGACGATGACGCCGAAGGTCTTCTCCGCCGTCGAGCCGTTCGGGTTCGAATACCCGAGGTCCGCCGCCGCCGTGAGGACGCGCTCGAGCGTCGCGTTCGCAAGCCGATCCGGCTCGCCGAACGCCCGCGACGCGGTGGCGATGGAGACGCCCGCGTGACGGGCGACATCGGTGAGGGTGGCGGTCACGGTTGATCCTTCGCGGGGTCGGGTGTACTCATGATGCGGCATCGTGCTGCCATGAAACTACTTGACAAACTTTGTACAAACCATTCAGAATCGCTTTCATGATGATCGACGCGGATCTCCTCCAGCCGACGACGCAGTGCCCCGAGGCTCGGCGATGACGGCCCTGCCGACGCGACTGGGCGCTGGTTCGGGCCCGCGTCCGGAGCACCCGGCACCGTCCGCCGCCGGCATCCTGCACCTCGGCCTCGGCAACTTCCACCGAGCGCACCAGGCCGTCTACACGGCTGCTGCGCTCAGCGCGGGCAGCGATGAATGGGGCATCATCGGTGTCGCATCCCGGTCCCGAGCGGTCGTCGACGCCATGCAGGCGCAGGATCTCCGCTACACGGTCGCCGAGATCTCACCCACCGGGACCTCGTTCTCCGTGCCTGCCGTGCACACCGACGCGTTCGTCGCGGCGGAGGATCCGGAGCGCGTGGTCGGCACCCTCGCGGACGACCGCATCCGGGTCGTCACGCTGACCGTGACCGAGCACGGCTACAGCGCCTCGCCGTCGACCGGCCTCCTCGACCTGAACGACCCGCTGATCGCAGCCGACCTCCGCGGAGGCGCGCCGCAGACGACCATCGGCCAACTCGCTCGCGGCCTGCAGCGGCGGGCTTCCGGCAGCGGCGCCCCGATCACGATCTTGAGCTGTGACAACCTGAGCGAGAACGGCGCTCGCACGGAGGCGCTTGTGCGAGCCTTCCTCTCCCAACTGCGCGGTACCGAGGGCGCGGAAGCACTCGCCTACCTCGACAGCGCGGTCGCCTTCCCGTCCAGCATGGTCGACCGAATCGTCCCGGCGACGACCCCGCGACTGCGCGAGCTCGTGGCAGCCCGCCTCGGCGTCCGGGACGACGCACCGGTCTCCGCCGAACCGTTCACGATGTGGGCGATCGAGGACCGCTTCGCCGCCGTCCGCCCCGCCTGGGAGGCCGGAGGCGCCGTGTTCACCGACGAGGTGGGGGCGTACGAACAGATGAAGGTGCGGCTCCTCAACGGGACGCACTCGCTCATCGCCTACCTCGGTGCGCTCCGCGGGGTGGCCACGATCTCGGAGTCGATCGCCGACACCGCCGTCGAATCCGCCGCACTGGCGATCCTCCGCGACGAGTACGAACCGTCCGTGCGGTTCCCCTCCGGCGTCGACGTCCGCACGTATGAGCGGCAGCTCTTCGAACGCTGGGCCAACCACGCCCTCGGGCACCGCACGGCGCAGGTGGGCACCGACGGATCGGTGAAGCTCCGCCAGCGCATCCCGGAACCCGCCCTCCGACTGCTCGAGGCCGGATCCGTTCCGCACCTCATCGCCCTCACGGTCGCGGCCTACCTGTCCTGCATCGCCCCGATGCCGGGGTTCGACCCTGGTCCGCACGCGTGCGCCATGGTCGATCCGGCCCGCGAGGAGCTCGCCCGGCTGGCGGACACGTCGACGGACGGCCGGCATCTCGCGCAGCGGGTGATCGCCGAGCTGCACCTCTTCGGGCAGGACCTCGCCGAGCAGCCGACCTTCATCTCGCGGGTCGGTGAACTGATCGACACCATCCGCCGACACGGCGTCGACGCGGCCATCCGCGACAGCATCGCCGCCTCGCAGGCACCCATGACCACGACAGGAGCCCACCGATGAAGACGCTCGCGATCCACGGCGCGGAGGACATCCGCTGGGAGGACGCCGTCACCCCGGAACCACGCGCCGGCGAGGTCCGCCTCCGGGTGCGGTACGTCGGTATCTGCGGCTCCGACCTGCACTACTACTTCCACGGAGCGAACGGCGAGTACGTCATCCGTGAGCCGCTCACCCCCGGCCACGAGCTCTCGGCCGTCGTCGACGTGGACCCCTCCGGTCGGCTCGCCCCCGGCACCCGGGTCACCGTGCATCCGGCGCGTTACGGCCCGAGCCTGCCGGGGCTCGAGGACCGCCCACACCTGCGGCCCGGCGGCGACTACCTCGGGAGCGCCGCGGCGGACCCGCACCGACAGGGTGGGGCCTCGGAGTACCTGATCGTCGAGCACTCGATGGTGCGCGTCCTGCCCGACGGACTCCCGCTCGAGCGGGCGGCGCTCGCCGAACCCCTCGCGGTCGCCATGCACGCGGTCGGGCTGGCCGGCGACGTGCGCGGTTCGCGGGTCCTCGTCATCGGTGCCGGGCCCATCGGTCTGCTCGTGATCGCCGCGGCCGGCCGGGCCGGTGCAGCGACGATCGCGGCGAGCGACATGCGCGAACAGGCACTGGAACGCGCCGCGACCGTCGGAGCCGGTGAGCTCCTGCTCGTGGGTCGCGACGCCGTCGCCGACGAGTCCTACGACGTCGTCTTCGAATGCTCCGGCGCACCGGTCGCACTGACCCAGGCGGTCCGGGCCGCGAGACGAGGCGGGTCGATCGTCCAGGTCGGCATGCTCCCCGACGCCGACAGCCCGATCAACCTCGCCCCCATGCTCGCCAAGGAGCTCACCATCCGCGGCGCGTTCCGCTTCTCCACCGAGATCGACGACGCGATCGCGTTCCTCACCGAGGGTGATCTCCTCGACGCCGTCGTGACCCAGGTCATCCCAGCCGAGGAGGCGGTCGACGCCTTCGCCGTCGCTCGGGACTCATCCCGCTCGGCGAAGGTGCTCCTCGCCTTCTGAGCCACCCACCGCACACTCCCACCCCCACTTCCGCTGCATCCCGTAGGTCCGAAGGAGTACCTCATGTCAGAACCCAGATCGTCCGTCGCCACCGGCGACCCCACCGAGAACCGATCCGTCCGCGACCTCGTCCGCGCCGCCATCTCCGGGTGGCTCGGCACCGCGCTCGAGTTCATGGACTACCAGCTCTACTCGCTGGCCGCCGCGCTCGTGTTCGCCGACCTCTTCTTCTCCAACGAGGACCCGGCCATGGCCGTCGTCGCCGCGATGGCGACGTACGGGGTCGGCTACGTCGCCCGTCCGGTCGGCGCGTTCTTCTTCGCCCGGCTCGGCGACAAGACGGGCCGGACCAAGGTCCTCTTCTACACGATCCTGCTCATGGGGTTGTCGACGACGCTCATCGGCTTCCTGCCGACCTACTCGCAGGTCGGCCTCCTCGCGCCGATCCTGCTGGTCCTCCTGCGGATCGCGCAGGGCTTCGGAGCCGGTGCCGAGATCTCGGGCGCCGGCGTCATGCTCGCCGAGTACGCCCCGGCCAAACGCCGCGGCATCATCGCGTCGCTCGTGGCGCTCGGGACCAACTGCGGCACCCTGCTCGCGTCCGCGCTGTGGGCCGGTCTGCTCCTGGCGTTCAGCGAGGACGAGGTCATCGCCTGGGCCTGGCGCATCCCGTTCATCGGCAGCGTCGTGATCATGCTCTTCGCGGTCTGGGTCCGCTTCAACCTCAAGGAGAGCCCGGTCTTCGAGGAGCGCGACGACGTCGTCGACGGCAAAGCGCTCACCAAGCAGGAGACGATCGCCCTCGCGACCGAGACCGGCAACCTCCGCACGCTCGAGGCCATGAACCGCAAGCCGATCAAGGCGTTCAGCATCGCGCTCCTGCTGCGGTTCGGTCAGGCCGGCAACTCGGGACTCGTCCAGACGTACCTCATCAGCTACATCACCGTCGTCCTGCTGCTGGACCGGTCGATCGGGGTGAACGCCGTCATCGTCTCCTCGCTCGTCGCCTTCATCACCGTGCCGCTCTCCGGCTGGCTCGGTGACCGCTACGGGCGGAAGCGCATGTACATGGTGTGGGCGATCATCGCGCTCATCATCATCGTCCCGACCATGCTCATGATCCACAGCAAGGACACCGTCCAGGTGTTCGTCGGCTACGTCGTCCTGCACAACCTGGCCGTGATGAGCTTCGCGTCGCTCGAGAACCTGACCCTGCCGGAACTCTTCGGCGCGCGGAACCGCTACACCTACACCGCGATGGCTCGGGAGATCGCCGCGATCGTCGCGACCGGCGCGGGTCCCGTCATCGCCGCCGCTTGGGTGTCCGCCGCCACCGGTTCGTTCATCCCGATCATCATCATGCTCGGCGTCTTCACCCTCTGCGCCCTGGTCGCGTCCATCTGGATGCCGGAGGTCGCCGGTCGGGACCTCACCGACCCGCGCGACGCCATCTGACCGGCACCCGACCTCCTCGAAAGGAACCCCCATGAGCATCGAACGCGCGGACGTCATCGTCACGAGTCCCGGCCGGAACTTCGTCACCCTGAAGATCACCACCAGCGACGGTGTCGTGGGCTGGGGTGACGCGACCCTCAACGGACGCGAGCTCGCCGTCGCGTCGTACCTCGGCGACCACGTCGCGTCGATGCTGATCGGCCGCGATGAGGACCGCATCGAGGACACCTGGCAGTACCTGTACCGCGGACCCTACTGGCGGCGCGGCCCCGTCACGATGGCGGCCATCGCCGCGGTGGACATGGCGCTCTGGGACATCAAGGCCAAGAAGGCCGGGGTGCCGCTGTACCAGCTGCTCGGCGGGGCGAGCCGATCGGGGATCCGGGCGTACGCGCACGCCTCGGGGACGGACTACCAGGCGCTCGCCAACGCGATCACCGGGTACCAGGAGCTCGGGTTCACCGCGGTGCGCGTCCAGACCGGTGTGCCGGGGCTCGGGCAGGTGTACGGGGTGTCCGCCTCAGGGCCCGGCGTCCGCTACGACTACGAGCCGGCGAAGCGA
Organism: Plantibacter sp. H53; assembly: GCF_001650455.1. Lineage (NCBI taxonomy): Bacteria > Bacillati > Actinomycetota > Actinomycetes > Micrococcales > Microbacteriaceae > Plantibacter > Plantibacter sp. H53. The sequence continues at coordinate 155,295 of NZ_LWCT01000002.1, read as the reverse complement.
GCGGCGGACGGCTCGGCTGCCACGGCACCGACCGAGGAGTCCTGGGACACCGCCGGCTACCTCGCGCACATGCCGGGCGTCTTCGAACGGATCCGCGAGGACTTCGGGACGGGCCTCCGGATCCTGCACGACGGACACCACCGCATGTCGCCCATCGAGGCCGCCCGGTTCGCGAAGGACATCGAGCCGTACAAGCTCTTCTGGCTCGAGGACTGCACACCGGGGGAGGACCAGACCGCCCTGCGACTCGTCCGCCAGCACTCGACCACGCCGCTGGCGATCGGCGAGGTCTTCAACTCGGTGCACGACTATCAGACCCTCATCACCGAGCGCCTCATCGACTACGTCCGTTCGGCGGTGACGCACACCGGTGGCATCACGGCGATGAAGAAACTGCTCGACTTCGCGGCCATCTACGGGATCCGTTCCGGCATCCACGGCCCCACCGACATCTCGCCCATCGGGATGGCCGCAGCGTTGCACCTCGACCTCGCGATCCACAACTTCGGGATCCAGGAGTACATGCCGCACAACGAACAGACCCTCGAGGTCTTCCAGACCTCCTTCACCTTCGACGACGGCTTCCTGCACCCCGGCGAGCAGCCCGGCCTCGGCGTCGAACTCGACGAAGACGCGGCTGCGGCGTTCGAATACACGAAGGCGTACCTGCCGGTGAACCGGCTGACGGACGGCACCGTCCACGACTGGTGAGCGGCGGCGGCGGTGGCATCTGGCGCTCCGCGGCCGTGAGGTGAGATGATGCGGTGCTGCCTCGAACGCGTGCGGTCCTCCGCCACGTCCGTCCCGATGCGCGAGGCGCTGCGGGTTCCGGGACGGCAGCTCCTCCCTGCGACCCGGAATCGAAGGATGCCCGGTGCACGTGGACCCGACCGTCGGCGCGGCCGACACCGCTGAACCAGCCACCCGAGGCGGCAGCGTCGCCCCCGTCGCTCCGCCGTCGCACCGACTGCGTCCGGTCGCCCTCGGTGGTGTCATCGCCGCAACGGTCGTCGTCGCCGCGGCCTGGGTGGTCGGCGCGTCGGTGTCGCTGACGGCGGCCACGGCACCGTCGGTGATGCTGCAGCCGTATCTCGACGCACTGGAGGACGGGCAGCTCGAACGGGCCGTCGCGATGGACGGGACCGCTGCCGCCGCCGCTGAACTCGGCTACAGTGCCGACCTCCTGACCGATGAGCGGTATGCACTCGCGACCGACCGCCCGACGGCCTATCGCGTCGGTGCGACCCGGACCGAGAACGGGGTCGCCACGGTCGACGTGGCGTTCGAGCGCGGCGGTGAAGGGCAGACCACGGCGTTCACGCTGCGCGCACAGCCGTCCGGCTTCCTGTGGTTCAGCGCGTGGCGCATCGAACCGGCGAGCCTGCCGACCATCACGGTGCCCACGGTCAGGTTCGGTGCGCTGGACCTCTCCGTCGGAGGCGCGCACGTGGGCACGGTGGACGAGACGACGGTCTACGTCGTCGGACCGGGGAAGTACGACATCGCGGCCGACTCGACCACCGGCTTCTTCGACTTCGAGGTGCCCAGCGTGGAGGCCGAATGGGACGGCAGGCCGACGGCGTATCTGTACCCGACACTGACGGCGCTCGGGCAGGAAGGGGCGACCGCTGCGGTCCGCGCGTACGTGGATGCCTGCATCGCATCGACGTCCTCTGAACCCGCGGGCTGCTCCATCGCGATCGACAATTCGGAGGGCGACGAGATGTCGGGCGTCACCTGGCTGTTGACCCGTGGTCCCGAGTTCGAGTTCTCGGAGTACTCCGCGACGGCGGGGTTCCTCGTGACCACCACCCGTCGGGGCAGTGCCGACTTCGTCGCCGCGTTCGCCTCGGCCTCGGGCGAATACGGCATCGTGACTGCGGAGGATTGCGAGGTGTGGGTGGACGGCGCCGTCGTGTTGTCGACCGACGGCACGTGGACCTTCGACCCGTACACCTGGTGAGGATGGGCGATGTCATGCACCAGATGAGGGGTGGGGAGGCGTGAAGTACGTTCCAGCGTTCGGCCTGAAGGCGCAGGTGTTCATGCTCTGTGTGGCGCCGCTCTTCCTCTTCCTGGTGACTCCGAAGGACAAACTCGCGTCCGCCGGACCGGTCCTGGCCGTGGCCTTCGTCGTGCTTGCAGCTGCGGCATGGACCACACTCGTCGTGACGGCACACCGGATCGTCGTGCTCGATGAGCACCTGGTGGTGTACACGGCCTTCCGCTCCCGCGTCGTCCGTATCGACGACGTCAGCTCGATCGGACCGAACTGGAGACCTCAGAGCTTCCGCATCGCTCTGAGGGATGGTCCGAGCATCAGGGGCCACTGCCGCAACGGCTACGCCGCGTTCGCGGAGGACCTGACGACCGGACACCCGTCGATCGAGTTCCGATACTCCATGCTGAAGCCGAAGACCGATCAGTTCATGGAATCGGGCTACTCGGAGCTGACGGAGGACGAACGTCGCGAAGCCGAGTCCCTCGTCCTGGCCGCCCAGTCGGCCGCGAGCTGAGCTGCCCGCGCGACGATAGGGTGAGGACCCGTGACGGCCGCCCTTCCCCCTGAGCATCGCGAGACGACGCCCCGCGGGGTACTCGTCTCCGTCGTCGCCTCATTCCTGTTCGCGGCGCTGTTCTTCCTGCCACCGCTGCTGGAGCCGTTCGGAGCGAACGAGATCTTCGCCTGGCGCGTGATCGCGACGGTGCCGGTGCTCGCGACGCTCATCGTCGTGTTCGGGTGGTGGCGGGACGTCCGCGACATCGCGGTCCGTCTCGCGCGTCGTCCGCTCCTCGTCCTCGTGGTCGTGGTCGACGGGCTCCTGTTGTCCCTGCAGCTGTGGCTCTTCGGTTGGGCACCGCAGACGGGGCACGGGCTCGAACTCGCGCTCGGCTACCTCCTGATGCCGCTGGCGATGGTCGTGGTCGGCGTCGTCCTGCATCGGGAGCGACTCGCGCCGCTCCGGATCGCGGCTGTGGCCGCAGCCGCCCTCGGCGTCACCGCCGCGATCGTCGTGGCCGGTGGGCTGTCCTGGGCGACCATCGCGGTCGCGGTCGGCTACCCGGTGTACTTCGCGATCCGGCGCCGAGCCGGGCTCGACTCCATCGGTGCGTTCTGCTTCGAGCTGGCGGTCCTCGTCCCCGTCGCGATCGTGCTGGCGTTGCAACCGTCCTCACTCGCCGTCCTCGCCGCGCAGCCGCAGCTGGGCTGGGGGATCGTGCTCCTCGGGGTGATCGGTGGTGTCGCCCTCGTGCTGTACCTCGTCGCGAGTCGCCTGCTGTCGTTCGGCGTCTTCGGGCTGCTCAGCTACCTGGAACCGGTGCTGCTCGTCCTCGTGGCGGTCCTGCTCCTCGGCGAATCGCTGACGGTCGCCGACGGGTTCGTCTACGGCCCGATCGTGGTGGCCCTCATGCTCCTGGGGCTCGAGACCGTGCGACGCCCGTCGCGCTGATCGTCCACCTGCAGCCCGGCGCGTCGCCGCGAACCTGTGAAGTCAAGCCTCGAGACGCGTTCCGCGAGCGCGCCTAGCCTGATGGCATGGTTACGAAGCATGCTCCAGCAGTGTCGCTCGAGTCGCCGTTTCCTCCAGCGCGAGACTCGTCCGAACGGCACCACGTCGTCCCGATCGGTGCCCGGCAATGGCGGATCTCGAACGACGCCGATCCCTCCTCACCCGAATGTTGTCTCGCGTACGTCGAGGCACAGGGCACCGGCTACGACGTCCTCATCGTCGCGCCCAGCCCGCCCGAATGGCTGCATGTGGACACCTTCGACGAGGCCAAGCGCGCCGCGATCCGACGGCCGTCACCGCAGCTCTGAGTCGCTCCGTCGGCGTTCATTCGCCCATGTTCGGGCGACGGAATGCCGGTTCGCCCAAGTATGGGCGAACGAACGGGTTCAGACGCTCCCGCGACGCACGATCGACGTGGGGACGAACGAGCCGGTGGGCGAGATCGTCTCACCCCTGAGCTGCGCGAGGAGCACCTCCGCCGCGCGCTGACCGACGGCCGCCGCCGGCTGGTGGACGGTCGTGAGGGGCGGGTGGCAGCGGAGCGCCCACGCCGAATCGTCGAAGCCGACGACCGACACGTCCTCCGGCACACTCCGCCCTGCCGCACGGAGGGCTTCGAGCGCTCCGGCCGCGACGGCGTCCGAAGCCGCGAACACGCCGTCGACGGCCGGCTCACGGCGGAGCAGCTCCGCCATCCCGGCGAAGCCGTCCTGGTGCGAGTAGAGCGGCACCTCCACGACGAGTCGTTCGTCGAAACGGTCGCCGAGCGCATCGCGGAATCCGGCCAGTCGGTCGGAGCCGGAGTCCCGGTCGAGGGCTGCGGCGATCATGCCGATGTGCCGTCGACCGGCGCCGATCAGCTCACCGGTGATGTCGACCGATGCCGCCCGGTTGTCGATCCCGACGAACGGGAGCTCACGGAGGTCGGGCGGGTGGCCGACGAAGGTCGCGGGGAGACCGAGGCGCTCGATGACGCGCGTGATCGGGTCGTTCTGGCGGGCGGAGACCATGATCACCCCGTCGACGAAGCCGCCCGAGAGGTAGCGGGTGATGCGGTCGGTGTCGCGCTCGGAGTCGACGACCAGGCAGACGAGCTGGTGGTCGGCCTGTGACAGGGCCTCGTTCGCCCCGAGCAGGATGTTGCCGATGTTGGGGTCGTCGACGAACAGGCTGTGCGGCTCGTGGACGACGAATCCGACGGCCTGGGTGCGCTGCATGACGAGGTTCCGGGCGGCCGTGTTCGGCACGTAGCCGACCTTCTCGATGGCGGCCTCGATGGCCTCGCGCGCTTCGGCCGACACGTAGCGCTCGCCGTTGACGACGCGGCTGACCGTGCCCCGGGAGACGCCGGCCTCGACGGCGACATCGTGCACCGTCGCTCGTTTGCGTCGGGTCGGCGGAGGGGTCACGGCTCCACCCTAGCGCCGGTCCGGGCGGCCTTCGGCGGGCTCCGTGTTGACAGATTCCGAAACGCACGCCTACTCTGTGTACGTTCACAGACTCTCAACGTGGAGTTGTCGCTCTTCGATCTGTGCACGTTCACAGATCGCGGAAGGCGCCATGAGCACGACCCCCACGTTCAGCCACGACGGCATCGCCTACGGCTGCGACTACAACCCCGAGCAGTGGGATCGGTCCGTCTGGCGCGAAGACGTCGCGCTCATGCAGGAGGCGGGCGTCGACCTCGTCGCCCTCAACATCTTCGGCTGGTCGCACCTCGAGCCACGGCCGGGGGAGTTCGACTTCGCCGGGCTCGACGAGATCCTCGATCTGCTCCACGAAGCCGGCATCCGGGTCAACCTCGGGACCGGCACCGCATCGGCCCCACCGTGGCTGACGTTCCGGCACCCGGAGATCCTCCCCGAGACCGAGGACGGAACGACCCGCTTCCCTGGCGGTCGCCAGGCCTGGTGCCCGTCGTCCGCGGCCTTCCGTCGCTACGCCCTCGAACTCGTGGAGCGCGTCGCCAAGCGCTACGGCGAGCACCCCGCCGTCGAACTCTGGCACGTGTCGAACGAACTCGGCTGCCACAACGCGCTCTGCTACGACGACGAGAGCGCCGAGGCCTTCCGAGGCTGGCTCCGCGCCCGCTACGGGACGATCGAGCGCCTGAACACCGCGTGGGGCACGTCGTTCTGGAGCCAGCAGTACAGCGACTTCGCCGAGATCCTGCCGCCGCGCCTGACCCTGTCGAGCCGGAACCCGAGCCAGGTCATCGACTTCCACCGCTTCTCCTCCGACGAGCTCCTCGGCTACTACCGGGCCGAGCTCGAGGTCCTGCGCCGTCACAGCTCGGTGCCCGTCACGACCAACTTCATGGTCACTGCGCACATCCGGAACCTCGACTACTGGCAGTGGGCGCCCGAGATGGATGTCGTCGCCAACGACCACTACCTCGACAACCGCCTCGCGGACCCCACGGCCGAACTCGCGTTCGCGAGCGACCTCACGCGCGGTCTCGCCGGGGGCGGCGCATGGTTGCTCATGGAGCAGTCCACCGGTGCGGTCAACTGGCAGCCGCAGAACCTCGCGAAGGCACCGGGCGAGATGACCCGCAACTCGCTCACGCACGTCGCGAAGGGCGCGGAGGCGATCTGCTTCTTCCAGTGGCGCGCGTCGCTGCAGGGCTCGGAGAAGTTCCACTCGGCCCTCCTGCCGCACGCGGGCACCGACTCCGACGTGTGGCGCGAGGTCGTCGAGCTGGGCGGCACGCTCGACCGACTCGACGAGATCACCGGCACGCGCGTCCAGGCCGATGTCGCCCTCCTCTTCTCCTGGGAGAACTGGTGGGCCGCCGATGGCGAGAGCCGCCCGACCCACGAGATCGACCACCTCTCGCAGGTCCACGCGGTCCACGCGTCGCTGCGTCGTCTGGGCCACACCGTCGACGTCGTGCGTCCGGGCGCCGACCTCTCCGCCTACCGGCTCGTCGTCGTCCCGAACCTGTACCTGGTGCGCGACAGCGAGGCCGCGGTCGTCTCGGACTTCGTCGCAGCCGGTGGGCACGCCGTCGTCACGTTCTTCAGTGGGATCGCCGACGAGGAGGACCGGGTCCGCCCCGGCGGCTACCCCGGTGCGTTCCGTGACCTGCTCGGCGTCAACGTCGAGGAGTTCGCCCCCGTCCTCCCCGGCCAGGTGCTGACGCTCGCGTCGGGCCGGACCGCGACGGCCTGGTCCGAGCGGACCCGCGTCCGCGGTGCCGAGGTCGTCGACTCCTTCGCCGACGGCCCGTCGACCGGTCGCCCGGCCATCACGCGCAACCGCATCGCGGGTGGCGGCGACGCCTGGTACCTCGCGACGAACCTGGATGCCGTCGCGCTCGACGAGGTGCTCCGCGACGCAGCCGCGGGGGCCGGGGCGCTGCCACAGGGTGATCCGGACCAGCCGGGCCTCGAGGTCATCCGCCGCGCCGATGAGGGTCGGAGCTACCTCTTCCTCATCAACCACTCGACGAACGACGTCGAGCTGCCGGCCAGCGGGCGCGAGCTCGTCACCGGCGAACCCGTCGACTCCATTGCACGCGTGCCAGCCGGCGCCGTGCGCGTCATCAGAGAGGACCGCACGCGATGAGCGTCAACATCGAGACGGCCGAGGCGACGTCGCCACGGCCCGTCCGCCCGCCGAGGGCGGCCAAGCTGCCGAAGGCGGTGGTGCAGCACAAGCGGGCGATCGCCATCTTCATCGTCCCGTTCGCCGTGCTGTTCGCGCTGTTCTACCTCGTGCCGATCGGGTACGCGGTCTACCAGTCACTGCTCGTGATCGAGCGTGACGGCACCTTCGGTCAGGCCCGGGAGGTGTTCGGCGGACTGGCGCAGTACGTGCAGGTCTTCCAGAACGGCCCGTTCTGGCAGTCCGTCGGACGGGTGCTCCTGTTCGGCGTCGTCCAGGTGCCGGTCATGCTCGGGCTCGCGCTCCTCTTCGCGCTGCTGCTCGACTCACCGCTCCTGCGGGGCAAGCGGTTCTTCCGTCTCGCGTTCTTCGTCCCGTACGCGGTGCCCGGCGTGATCGCCGCCATCATGTGGGGCTTCCTCTACTCGCCGAACCTGTCGCCGTTCACCGCGATCACGCAGAACGTGGACTTCCTCTCGGCCGATCTCGTGCTCTGGGCCATCGCGAACGTCGTCACCTGGGTGTTCGTCGGCTACAACATGCTCATCATCTACTCCTCGCTGCTCTCCATCCCGACGGAGATCTACGAGGCCGCGCGGCTCGACGGCGCCGGTCAGGCGCGCATCGCCTGGTCGATCAAGATCCCGCTGGTGATGCCGGCGATCGTGCTCACGGCGATCTTCTCGATCATCGGCACGCTGCAGCTCCTCGCCGAGCCGCAGGTGTTCCGCACCTTCAGCTCAGCCGTCAGCAGCACCTTCACCCCGAACCTCACCGTCTACACCACCTCGTCCATCCCGAACGTGAACCTCGCAGCCGCCTTCTCGGTCGTGCTCGCGCTGGCGACCTTCGTCCTCTCCTTCGGGTTCCTGAAGTTCACGCAGCGAAAGGAAGGCAAATGACCGCCATCCTGTCCACCGGCCGCGGCCCGCAGGAGAGCCGCCTGTCGCGCGCCGGCGCGCTCATCGTGATGCTCGTCTTCACGCTCTACTTCCTCATCCCCATCTGGTGGCTGTTCATCGCCTCGACGAAGTCGTCAGCGCAGTTCGGCAACTCGGCTCCGCTCTGGTTCGCGGACTTCAACCTGTTCGACAACATCGGCCAGCTCGTCGCCTACCGCGACGGCGTCTACCTCAAGTGGATGCTGAACTCGGTGCTGTACGCCGGCCTCGGCGCACTGCTCGGCACGCTCTTCGCGGCCATGTGCGGCTACGCCCTCGCGAAGTACCGGTTCCCGGGACGCGACCTGATCTTCAACGTCGTCCTCGGCGGTGTGCTCGTCCCCGCGACCGCGCTCGCGCTCCCGCTGTTCCTCATCTTCAGCCAGGTGGGCCTCACGAACACGTTCTGGGCGGTCTTCCTGCCCTCGCTGGTGAGCCCCTTCGGTGTCTACCTGACGCGGATCTTCGCGGCGTCGAGCGTGCCCGAGGAACTCCTCGAGGCATCGCGTCTCGACGGTGCCGGTGAGATCCGGACCTTCTTCACCATCTCCGTACGCCTCATGTTCCCGGCGCTCGTCACCGTGTTCCTCTTCCAGTTCGTCGCCATCTGGAACAACTTCTTCCTGCCGCTCATCATGCTCCGCGACGAAGCCCTGTTCCCGGTCACCCTCGGGCTCTACTCGTGGAACTCGCAGGTCAACCAGATCCCCGAGCTTCGCCTCTACGTCCTCGTCGGCGCATTCCTGTCGATCATCCCGCTCGTCATCACCTTCCTCCTGCTCCAGCGGTTCTGGCGCTCCGGCCTCGGCGCCGGCGCCGTGAAGTAGTCGGACCGACCAGCAGGCATCTTCTCCATCCCGCACCAACACCCATCCCACACCATTCACAGAAGAACGGATTCGCTATGAACCTCAAGAGAACAGCGGTCGCCGCAGCGGTGCTGTCGGCCGTCGTCCTGAGCGGCTGCTCCTCCACCGGGTCGGAGGGCGGCAGTGCTGCTGCCTCCTGCGCCCCGGCCGAGGGCAAGGTCGACCTCAGCTTCACCTCCTGGATCCCCGGCATCGAAGAGGTCGTCGACGTCTGGAACAAGGAGAACCCCGACATCCAGGTCAAGGTCCAGACCGGCCCGAACGGCAACAGCGGTACGTACCAGAACTTCTTCAACCAGCTGAAGGCCGGCAACGCCCCCGACCTCGGCCAGATCGAGTACGACGCCCTGCCGAACTTCCGCGTGCAGAACGGCCTCATGGACCTCGGTGCGTGCGAGGACGTCATGGCAGCCAAGGACGACTTCGTCGACTGGACCTGGGGTCAGGTCTCGCTCGGTGAGTCCGACTCGGTCTACGCCGTCCCGCAGGACTCCGGCCCGATGGCCATGTTCTACCGCGCGGACCTGTTCGAGCAGAACGGGATCGCCATCCCGACGACGTGGGCGGAGTACAAGGAGGCCGCCAAGAAGGTCCGCGCCACCGGCGCGTACATCACCAACTTCTCGCAGGGCGACATCAACCAGTTCGCCGGCTTCGTCTGGCAGGCCGGCGGGAGCTGGTTCGACAACGACGGCTCCGACTGGACCGTCGACCTGACCGACCCCGCCTCCAAGAAGGTCGCCGACTACTGGCAGGACCTGATCGACGAGGACCTCGTCTCGACCGTCCCCACCTGGACGACCGAGTGGGACAACGCCTACAACTCCAGCGCCGCCTGGACCTGGAACTCCGCCGTCTGGGGCGCGAACTCCATCGCGTCGGGTGCTCCCGACACCGCCGGCAAGTGGGCCGTCGCGAAGGCTCCGCAGTGGGAGGCCGGCGACTCCGCGGCAGGCAACTGGGGCGGTTCCTCGACCGCCGTCTTCACCGGTTCCAAGCACCCCTATGAGGCGTCGAAGTTCGCGCTGTGGCTGAACACCTCGGACGAGGCGCTCACCATGCTCAACACGAGCGCCAACATCTACCCGGCGACGAAGGAGGGCCTGAACCTGCCCGTCCTCAAGGAGGGCGTCGACTTCTACGGCGGCCAGCCGATCTACGATGTCTTCGCGGAGGCTTCCTCCGAGGTGTCGGGGGACTTCGCCTGGGGTCCGACGATGACGCAGACGTACAACGACGTGTCCGACGGTTTCAAGGCTGCGGTCTCCGGCGACGGAACCCTGCTCGACGCCCTCACCAAGGGCCAGTCGGCGACGATCGACGCCCTCAAGGCGCAGTCCATCCCCGTCAAGGAGTAACAGAGCAGTGATCCACCACCTTCGTGCCGCGGGCGTCAGCCTGATCGTCGACGCCCGCGGCACGGAGGTGCCCACCATCCTCCACTGGGGAGCCGATGTCGGCGAACTCGCCACCGACGCCCTCATCGCCCTCGCCGACGGGCTGACGCCGGCGATCCCGCCCTCCTCCATCGATGCCCCGCCGCGCCTCAGCCTGCTGCCCACCGTGTTCGATGGTTGGAGCGGTCGCCCCGGTATCGGCGTGCGCCGGCCGGGCGGAACCGATGCGTCGAACCTGCTCGCGCTGCGGCTGATCGACCAGCAGGCCACCGACACCTCGCTGATCCTGACGACGTCCGACGAGCGCGCCGCGGTGACGATCGTCTCGACGATCGAGTTGACCCCCCAGGGTGTGCTCCGCGTCCGGCATACGGTGCGGAACGACGCCGAGGTCGACCGACCCCTCGCCGTCGACGCCCTCGCCGTCGTGCTCCCGCTTCCCGACCGCGCCACGGAACTCCTCGACTTCACCGGTCTCTGGACGCACGAGCGCACGCCGCAGCGCCACCGCCTCGGGCAGGGCGCCTGGACGCGGGAGCACCGTCACGGACGACCCGGTCACGACGACGCGTTCCTGTCCGTCGCGGGCGCACCCGGCTTCGACTTCCGCTGCGGCGAGGTGTGGGCGACCCACCTCGCGTGGAGCGGCGACAAGGTGATCTGGAGCGAGCGCTCACCACTCGGTCCCGTGGTCACCGGCTCCGGTGAACTCCTCGCGCCCGGTGAAGTCACGCTGGCACCGGGGGACACCTACGAGTCGCCGTGGACGGTCGCCGTCTACTCCGACGCGGGTCTCGACGGCGTCTCCGCGCGACTGCACCCCTGGATCCGCTCGTGGAGCACGATCACGAAGCCCCGCCCGGTGGTGCTGAACACCTGGGAGGCCGTGTACTTCGACCACGACCTCCCGACTCTGCTCACCCTCGTGGAGCAGGCCAAGCGCGTCGGTGTCGAGCGGTTCGTCCTCGACGACGGCTGGTTCACCGGTCGCACGGACGACCGCCGCGCGCTGGGCGACTGGTTCGTCGACCCGGAACGCTGGGCCGGCGGGCTGTCGCCACTCATCGACGCGGTCACCGGTGCCGGCATGGACTTCGGACTGTGGGTCGAGCCGGAGATGGTGAACCCCGACTCGGAGCTCGCGCGCACGCATCCCGATTGGGTCCTCGGGCATCCGGACGCTCCGACCTGGCGCTTCCAACGGGTGCTCGACCTGGACAACCCGGACGCCTTCGCGTACCTCCTCGGACGACTCGACGCGTTGCTGACCGAGTACGACATCGCGTTCCTCAAGTGGGACCACAACCGTGACCTCCTCGGCGGCTCGGCGCACCGGCAAACGACGGCGCTCTACCGACTGCTCGACGAGGTGCGTGCCCTGCACCCCGGTGTCGACATCGAGTCGTGCGCCTCAGGTGGCGCGAGGATCGACCTCGGCATCCTCGAACGGGTCGAGCGGGTGTGGACGAGCGACACGAACGACCCGCTGGAGCGGCAGTCGATCCAGCGCTACACGGGGCTCGTCGTTCCACCGGAGTACCTCGGCGGTCATCTCGGTGCGGCCCGTTCGCACACCACCTGGCGCACCTCGGACCTCTCGTTCCGCCTGGCCACGGCCCTCTTCGGCAGCGCTGGCATCGAGTGGAACCTCAACGAGGCGAGCGAGCCGGAACTCGAGCTGATCGCGACCTGGATCGCGCACTACAAGCGCCTCCGCCCGCTGCTGCACACGGGCGAGATCGTCCGCATGGACAGCGCCGACCCGGCACTGCACGCGCACGGGGTGATCGCCCAGGACCGCTCGTCCGCGATCGTCGCGCAGGTGGCGCTCGCCGCACCGCTGACGGCGATCCCCGCGCCACTGCGCGTGCCCGGCCTCGATCCCGAGCGTCGCTATCGGGTCCGCCCGCTCGACCTCGGCGCGCCCGCCCGGTCGATCCAGGACGTACCGCCCCGGTGGTTGGTCGAGGGCTCGGTCGTGCTCACCGGCCGTGCGCTGGCCGAGGTCGGGATCGCGATGCCGCTCCTCGCTCCCGAGCAGGCGCAGCTCTTCACCCTCGACGCGGAGTAGCCGCCGCGTTCGTTCGCCCATCTTCGGGCGAATGTGTGTTCGTTCGCCCCTGTTTGGGCGAACGGAGCACGGTCAGTCGATGCCGATGTCCTCGCCGACGACGGTGATCTGGGCCGGGACGGGCCAGGGGTGGTCGCCGACGGGTGCGAGACGGACGAGCTCGGTGACCCGGGGCGCCGGCGCACCCGCGGAACCGATGAGCCAGCCGCCCACGAGGAAAGTGGTGCCGGGGACCGACCAGACGGCGATGCCGGTCACGCCGAAGTCGCCGTAGGCGCCGTCGGAGAACCGCACCGTGACGAGGTCGCCGTGTGCGAGCTCGGCGAGCTGAGCGGCGACGGCACCGGGGTCGGGGTCGACGGGGTCCAGCTCGGGGATCGTCTCGAGGACCTGGAGCGGCTTCGTCGGCTTGCCGTTCTGGTCGAGCGCCGTACCGGCCAGGAGGAGCCCGCCGATGATCGGCGAGCGGCGGGCCCGGCCGACGAGATCGAACACGCCGTAGCGGGGCACGCTCAGGCGCGCTTGCAGTGAAGCAGCGTCCTCGGCCGACTCGATGGCGGCCGTGAGGCCTTTGATGTCGCGGCGAGCAGGAGCGCTGAGGTCGTAGTTCACCCATCAACTCTCCCATGTCCACTCCGGCAGCGGACAGACACTCCCAAGCCACAAGTTCAACCAAGTATAAACAGTCCGTTATGGAACCGTGACCAGTCTGCGTTGACCTGTCCCGGGGACACCCGGCATGCTGAACAACACTTGGCCGCTGATAAAAGCGCCGTAGCCCTAGGAAGCCCCGCGCGCAGCGGAATGCTCCTCACAAGGATGTGAGTATGACGACTTCACAGTTGAAAACAAATTCAAACAAACCGAGACGGATGCCGGACGGAATGTTCGCGTTCGTCCTCGTCCTCCCCGGACTCGCGCTGCTCGTCGCAGTCGTCGCCTATCCGCTGCTGACCGCTCTCGTCACGGCGTTCTTCAAGCAGAGCCTGGTGGTGCCCGGCCGCGAGTTCGTCGGATTCCAGAACATCATCGACGTGCTGCAGGGTGACTTCCTCAAGTTGCTCGGGCAGACGATGGTCTTCACGCTCGGCACGACGATCGCCCCCTTCGTCATCGGTTTCGCACTGGCCCTCGCGCTCAACACCCGCATCCGCGGTGCCAAGGTGATGCGCGGACTCATGCTGATCCCTTGGCTCGTTCCCGGCGTCGTCGTGTCGTTCCTCTGGATGTGGATCTTCAACGCGAACTACGGGGTGGCGAACGCCATCCTCGGTCTGTTCGGAATCGACGCGCAGGCGTGGCTGGCACAACCCCAGACGGCCATGTTCGCGGTGATCGTCGCGAAGACCTGGCAGTCCTTCCCATGGATCATGGTCATGCTGCTCGCCGGCCTGCAGACCGTGCCACAGGAACTCCATGAGGCGGCCGAGATGGACGGCGCCGGGACCATCCGACGCTTCTTCTCGATCACGGTCCCGCAGCTGAAGGGCATCATCGGCCTCGTCCTGCTGCTCGAATTCATCTGGAACTTCCAGCACTTCGACATCATCTACGTCCTGACAGGCGGCGGCCCGGCTGGGAGCACCCAGACCTTCGCCACCGCCGTCTACGAGACCGCCTTCCGCGGCTTCGACCTCGGGCACGCGGGCGCCCTCGGGCTGCTCTGGCTCATCCTCCTGATGGCGCTCGTCGTCGTCTACGTCCGATTCTCGGAGAAAGGCGAGCAGAAATGAGCGTCTCCACCGCCCCGCCGGCACCGCAGGACACCACGCCGGACCCGCAACCGCCGTTCGTCGCGAGCGAGCTCGGCACGCTGCGACGCCGTCCGTCGCTCTTCCGCTCGGAGAGCCGGGCGGTCCGGATCAGCGCTTGGGTCGCGGTGATCGTCTGCGGCGGCTTCGGGCTGCTGCCGGTGTACTGGTTGCTGGCCACCTCGCTGACCCCACGCGCCCAGGTCTTCTCGTACCCACCGAAGCTCTTCCCCACGGAGATCAGCTTCGAGGCCTACACCGCCCTCGCATCGAACCCGGACTTGTTCGGTTACCTGCGGAACAGCATCATCGTGTCCGTCATCACCGCCCTGCTGTCCGTGATCGTCTCGGCCTACATGGGCTACTCGTTCTCGAAGTTCCGCTACCGCGGGCGTCGATCACTCATGTACTTCGTGCTCGCCTCGCAGATGTTCCCGCAGGCGTTGCTGCTGATCACCCTGTACTCGGTGTTCAGCGCCTACGGGCTCCTCAACACCTATGCAGCGCTGGTGCTGTCGTTCACGACGTTCACCCTGCCGCTGTGCGTCTGGATGTTGAAGGGGTTCTTCGACACGATCCCGGACGAACTCATCGAGGCGGCCCGCGTCGACGGGGCCTCCCGCCTGCGGATCATCCACTCCATCGTTCTCCCGTTGTCCGCACCCGGCCTGGTCGCCGCGGGCCTGTTCGCCTTCGTCCGCGGGTGGAACGACTTCATCTTCGCGCTCACGCTCGCGGGACCCGATAAGCAGACACTCCCGCCCGGCCTCGTGAACACCTTCGTCGGTGAGGCGGCCACGGCCTGGCCCGAGCTCATGGCCGCGTCCCTCGTCGTCTCCCTACCCGTGGCGATCGCGTTCATGGCCCTGCAGCGTCACCTCGTCGGCGGACTGACCGCCGGCGCCGTGAAGGGCTGAGCGCAGTACACCGGACCGGCCCGCCGCCGGCCTCCCCATAATCCGTCCCACCAACCCAGACACGTCCCACCAGGATCACGCTCGAGGAGGAGCCATGTCCCACCGCACCCCGTCCTTCGCCACCGCCGCACAGCAGACCGTCATCACCCGCCGCCGCGCCCTGCAGTTCCTCGGCATCGGCGTCGCCGCAGCCACCCTCGCCGGATGTGCACCCACCGGTGCCGCACCCGGGGCTGGATCCATCCCGAAGGCGACCGCCGGCGGCACCGCGACCGACTTCGACTTCGCGAGCTGGTCGCTCACCGAGAAGGCTTCGGCACCCGCCATCCAGAGCCTCCTGCAGAAGTACGAGGGTAAGGCCAAGATCGACGTCGGTGAGGTGTCCTTCCCCTACAACGAGTACATCAATCAGCTCATGCTGCAGGTCCGCGGCGGGCAGTTCTCCGGTGTCGCCCACGTCGACGTCGCTTGGCTCGGCTCGCTGGCGAGCCTCGGCAAGCTGCAGGACGTCTCCGGGCTGACCGAGGGACGCGGATACACGAAGGCAGGGCTCACGGCCGCGACATTCGACGGCGTGCAGTACGGCCTCCCGTGGACGATCGGCGCGATCGGCCTCGTCACCAACCAGGCGATCCTCGACCAGGCCGGCATCGGCGAGTTCCCCACGACGATCGACGAGTTCGAGGGGTCGCTCAAGCAGCTCAAGGGTCTCGGCAACGGCATGATCCCCTACGCCGCGTCGACGAAGGCCGCGCAGCTGAAGGACATCCTCATCTGGATGCAGACCTTCGGCAGCCCGCTGGTCGACGGGGACACCGTCACGATCGGCGACGACGCGAGCATCGAGGCGGTCACCTGGTACAAGAGCCTGTACGACCAGGGCCTCATCGCCGCCGACGTCGACCGCTTCGACGCACGCTCACTGTTCGCGCAGGGGCGCACCGCGATCTACGACGACGCGATCGTCGGACGGAGCGCCGTGACCGGCGAATCACCCGACCCCGACTTCGCGAGCAAGCTGCAGCCGGTCTCCCGGCCGGTCCTCAAGCAGGGTGACACGCCGCGTGCGCTCGTATGGGGTGGGGCGCTCGCCGTGGTCGACGGTCCGGCCGCCGGCACCGCAGCGGACTTCGCCCAGTGGGTGACGTCCGACCCGGAGACCGTGCTCGAGGACTTCGCCGCCCGAGGTCTGCCGCCGGCGACCGAGGACGCGCTCAACTCCGACGCCGTGAAGAACGACTCGTTCGCCACGAACTTCAGTGACCGCATCACCAAGACGAGCTCGACGAACCCGTTCTGGAAGTTCGTGCAGTACTCGCAGATCGAGACGAAGATCGCGGAGAAGGTGCAGGCGGTCCTCGTCGGGCAGGAGAAGCCCGCTGAAGCCATGAAGTCCGCGGGCGAAGCCGCTCAGAAGCTCGTCGGCTGAGCCGCGGATCGACGATCGGACGCTTCTGACCGGCACCGGGGGAACCATGCGACGCAGCTCATCGAACACCGTCCGCGCGCTCGCCGCGGCCGCGCTCACGGTCCTCGCGCTGGGGGTGACGGCGCCGGCGGTCGCCGCCCCCGGAGGACCGGTGCGTGGTGACGCGGGCGGGAAGGCGGTGACCGACACGGTCGAGACCGTGCCCGTCACCGTCGACACGTCGAACCAGGCCGGCTGGTGGCGACCGCTCGACGTCGTCGACGGTGTCTCCTACTTCGCCTTCAACGCGCCGGCGTCCACCGCGTCCAAGCACGAGGTGCACCTGGCCTCGCGGGGCGCGGACGGGACGTGGACCGAAGGGTGCCTGCGCTCGACGGCCGGAGGTGCCTGCGTGACCTTCACCGACGACAACGGCCACAACCAGCCCTCGATCGTGGTCGACGGCGACGGCGTCATCCACGCCTTCGTGTCGATGCACAACGAGCAGTGGAACGTGTTCCGCTCCTCAGTGCCCGGCGACGTCACCTCGCTCGTGGAGGCGACGTCGTCCATGCCCGACCTCGACGCGGCGATCACCTATCCGGTGACGGCGCGCGGGCCGGACGGCGACGCCTGGGTGCTCGTGCGCGTCGGGACGGACGCGGAGGGGCGACGAGAGGGGCGGCTCTACCGGTACGACCTCGACACCGGTGTCTGGGACCGCGAAGCGGTGGTCGCCGCGGCGACCGGCTACTCCTTCTATCCCGACGACCTCGAGGTGGACGCCGACGGCCGCGTCCACGTGCTGTGGGAATGGGGCCCGTTCCCGGCGGACCCGGCGCGGCACCTCGGGTCGTACGCGACGTACGACCCGTCCGACGGTTCCTTCGCCGACGTCACAGGGACCGCGCTCACCGGACCGATCACCCCGACCACCCCGGGATCCGTCGTCTGGCGCCCCTTCGGTGCCGGCGAGGCCATCGGCAGCTACACGCCGGCGCTGCAGACCGCGAAGCTCGCCCTCGACGGCACAGAGCTCGCGGGGATCGTCTACCGGTTCGTCGAAGCCGACGAGACCGCATACGACGTGCGATACACCTCGTGGGACGGCGGTGCCTGGAACGACGAGTCGCTCATCGACGCCTCCGCGCTCGGTTCCGGCGTCTCGACCGTCGCCGCGATCGACGCGACGAGCTCCGGCGGAGTCGACCGCGTCTACGCGGTCCTCGCCGTACAGGTCTGCGGCGAGAACCGCAGCCAGGTGGTCCGGCTGGAGCGCGAGACGGTCGGCACCCCGTGGACGGCCCGCACGGTCGGCACCGATCAACTCGGCCAGCAACGGCTGCGGGCGGAGACCGTCGACGGCACGGATGTGCTCTACCTGAGTGCGCCACTCAGCGAGACCACTCGCGGCACCGTCCGGTACGCGGCGATCCCGCGAGCGGCGTCGGCCGACACCGGCGGGACCTCGCTCCAGGACATCGTGTCGGGCCTTCGTGGCGAGGCATCCGGCAAGAACGTGGCACTCGGTGCGACCGTCAGCGTGTCGTCGTCGCTGCGAGCCGACACCGGCGGTGCGCTCGCCGTCGACGGCGTGTGCACGGACGCGAGTCGCTGGATCTCTGCGGTCGGCGACACGGCACCCACGATCACGGCCGCCTGGCAGACCCCGACGGCGCTCGCAGAGATCAGGGTCAAGAGCGGCTACGCCGGGGGAGTCTCGACCGATTCGGTGCTCCGTGACTTCACCGTCGAGGTCCGGACGGGCGGTGCCTGGGTCGAGGTCGGACGGTTCGACGACAACATCGCCGGTACCGTCACCGCGACCGTGGACGGACTGGTCGTCGACGCGGTGCGCCTGCTCATCACCGACCCGTCCGCCTCGGCGACCGACGTCGCGCGGGTCTTCGAGATCGAGGCGATCGCGGCACCCGCCACCGAATCCGCGAGGAACGACGATGTCCCGAGATAGCGTTGTGCTCAGTCGGGACCGCAACGGTCCCGAGCGGCCGGGATCCGCCCGGTCAGCAGTGAGGAGCAGCACCATGTCGGACGCCGCTTTCGGCTCTCAGCGATCGGCACCGGTACCGCGCCGCTCGCGCACGGGCATGGTGGCGCTCGCCGTCCCGAACCTGGACGAACCGTACTTCGCGGAGCTCACGACGCTCCTCGTCCGCGGCGCCGACGAGCGTGGACTGTCGATCCTCATCCAGCACACCGAGGGCGACCACGATCGCGAGGTCGACATCGCCAACGGGGTGGGCCTGCCGCTCACGGACGGACTCATCCACATCCCCCGCTCGCTGACGGTCGGCGACCTGACGCGGCGGACCTCCCCGGGGCCCCTGGTGCTCCTCGGCGAGCACATCCAGGTGAGCCCGTTCACGCACATCTCGATCGACAACCGGGCGGCCGCCGACGCCGCGACGACCCACCTCGCCGAGGTCGGCTGCTCCCGCATCGCGTTCATCGGGCCCAGGGACGAACGTCCGTCCGACGCAGCGGATCAGCGGTACGCCGGGTATCGGGACGTGGTCGCGCGGCTCGAGCTCGCGCAGGAGCCGTCGCTCATCGGGCACGTCGACGCGTTCACCCCCGAGGAGGGACGACGCGTGATGCGTCGGATGACCGCCGAGGGCGTCGAGCTCGACGGTGTCGTCTGCTCCAACGACTCGATCGCCTTCGGCGTGCTCGCGGCCCTCCAGGAAGCTGGCCGGCGGGTTCCCGAGGAGGTCGCGGTGATCGGCATCGACGACGTCCACGCCGCCCAGTTCTCGACCCCGTCGCTCACCACGGTCGCCCCCGACTACGACGCGATCGTGCGCGCGGCCTTCACCGAGCTCGAACGTCAGATCGCCGCCCCGCCCGGTGCCGACACGCCGGTCCGGCACGTGGTCGTCGACGCGCGGATCGTCGCGCGGAACAGCACGGCGCGCTGAGGTCCATGAGCGGAAGGACAGGCCGGCGCTCCGCTGTGCCGGGGTGCTGGAAGCGGCGCGGTCAGTCGTCCATGCGGTCGTCGTCGACCGAAGCGGAAGCGACCGGCGCGAGCCAGACCTCACCGAACTGCGCGCGGAGCGTGGTCTCGACGTCCTCGGTCACGTCGTCGTCCATGACGAGGTGGTCCACCTCGCGGAGGTCGACGATCGTCGTCAGTCCGACGGCACCCCACTTCGAGTGGTCGGCGAGGACCACGGAGCGACGCCCGGCGCCGACGAACGCCCGGTTGGTCTCGGCCTCGAGGAGGTTCGAAGTCGTCAGTCCCGCCTGCAGGTCGATCCCGCGGACGCCGAGGAAGACGACGTCGCAGTGCAGGGACTCGATCGCGCGCACGGCGACCGGACCGACGAGGGCGTCCGAGGGGGTACGGACGCCGCCGGTCAACACGACCGTCTGGGTGTACGGCTCGTCGGCGCGGTCGGGCCGCGCGAACACGTCGGCCACCGGGAGGGAGTTCGTGACGATGGTGAGCTCCGGGATGGCGCGCAGCTCCTGCGCGAGGGTCCAGGTGGTGGTGCCGCCGGACAGGCCGACCGACATGCCGGGCTCGACGAGGACGGCCGCGCGACGGGCGATGGCGCGCTTCTCGGCCAGCAGTCGGCGTGCCTGGTTGGGGAAGCCGAGCTCGACACGGTCGGGCAGCCGGGGCGTGGTGGCGCCACCACGGACGCGGTCGACGAGGCCCTCCGTGGCGAGTTGCTCGATGTCGCGCCGTACGGTCATCTCGCTGACGCCGAGCGCGGTCGCGAGGTCGACGACGCTCGCCGCACCGTTGCGGCGCACCTCTGACATGATCTGCGATCTGCGTTCTGCACCGAGCACAGCGTCCTCCTTCGACCCGGTTGCCAGTCTGGCACGAGCGCGTGCCGGGCTGAGGCACCGGCGATCCACGACGACGAGACGGAGACGGACGACGCATGCGTGAGGTACGACATCGGGACTGGTTCGGCGATGAGGTTCGCGACGGCACCTACGGCTACGACCTCGAGGCGCTCCTGGCCGTCGAACCGGTCGTGCCGCCGGCCGGATTCGAGGAGCTGTGGCGCGGGTGGTACGCGGCGGCACGTGAGGTGTCTCCGGATCCGGTCTTGACCCCGATCGGCCGGCAGGGCGCGCACGAGGTCTTCGTCGTCGAGCACACGGTCGCCGACGGCCTCCGTCTGCGCGGATGGCTCGCGATGCCGGCGGGCGGGCCTGCACGCTTCGGGATGGTGCATGGTCACGGGTACGGCGGGCGGGAGGCGCCGGACTGGTCTCGCGTCCCGGACGACGCTGCCGTCATCTTCCCGATCGCCCGCGGCCAGGGCGTCTTCAACGCGGGACTCGGAGCGCCGACACCGGAGGACGGGCATGTCCTGTTCGGCATCGACAGCGTCGAGCGGTACGCGCTCGGCCGGTGTGCCGTCGACCTCTGGCACGCGGCGTCGGCGCTGCTCGACGTCGTCGGACCGCTCCCGCTCTACTTCGTCGGTGAGAGCTTCGGCGGCGGGATCGGTGCGCTCGCCCTGCCATGGGACGACCGCTTCGTCGGAGCGACGCTCGTGGTGCCGAGCTTCGGTCAGTACGACCTGCGTCTGCGCCTGCCGTGCGAGGGGAGCGGAGAGCGGGTTCGACACCACGTCGCCGAGCACCCGGAGGCGCGTGAGGTCCTGCGGTTCTTCGACGCGTCGACGGCCGCGGGGTTCGTCCACGTGCCGGTGCGGGTGGAGGCCGCGCTCTGGGACGGACACGTGCCACCACCCGGGCAGTTCGCCGTCGCCAACGCTCTCGAGGACGTCGAGCTGAGCGTCCTCCCCGCCGGGCACACCGAGTACCCGGGGCTCGATGCCGTGCTGGCGGAGTCGTATGCGGCGACGAGGGCGCACGCGCTCCGGTCGGTCGCGCGGGCAGTGGGAGGAGCTGCGGGCGCGAGGTGAGAGGGTGGATGGATGATCGCTGCCCTCACGCTCCCCGTCGCCCTCTCCACACCGGGGCAGGAACTGCTGCTGCGCCGAGCCGACCTGGCCGACCTCGACGCGCTGATGGTGCTCCTCGCCGACGACCCGATCAGTGCGTCCCGCGGTGACCTGGCGAACGAGAGCGATCTCCCCGCCTACGAGCGTGCGCTCGCGGACCTCATCGACGACCCGGCGAACGAGATCCTGCTGGTCGTCGACGCGGCGGGGGCCGTCATCGCGACGATGCAGCTGACGCGCATCCCCGGGATGGCTCGCCGCGGCTCAACCCGACTGCTCGTCGAAGCCGTGCGGGTCTCCTCCGCGCTGCGATCCGGCGGCGTCGGAACGGCGATGATGCGCTGGGTGACGGACGTCGCCGCTCCGGCGACCGGCTCCTCGATCGTGCAGTTGACCTCCGACGAGGCCAGGGTGGACGCCCACCGCTTCTACGAGCGCCTCGGCTTCGTCGGTTCGCACCGCGGCTTCAAGTACGCCGTGACGGCGGCGAGCTGAGATGGAGTTCGTCCGCGCACTCGCCCGCTGGCTCCTCGGAGCTGTCCTCACCTTCGCCGGCGTCGGCCACCTCACGTTCGCTCGGCAGTCGTTCGTCGCCCAGGTGCCCCAGTGGCTGCCACTGCCGGTCGACATGGTCGTCGTGGCGTCGGGAGTCGTCGAGATACTCCTCGGCCTCTCGCTCATCCTGCTCGCCCGGTATCGCATCGCCGTCGGCTGGATCGTCGCAGCGTTCTTCGTCGCGGTGTTCCCCGGCAACATCGAGCAGTTCGTCCGCGGTACCGACGCCTTCGGGCTCGACAGCGATGTCGCGCGCGGTGTCCGACTGGTGTTCCAACCGCTCCTCGTCGTCTGGGCGCTCTGGTCGACGGGAGCGTGGCGAGCGTGGCGGACCAGCCGCCGCCGGTCGTCGTCGACCGAGTCCGGCCTCGGAGCCGCCTAGTCATCCGGCCCCACCGGGTGTCAAGGGGCCTGAGGTTCCAGGCCTGATCCGGCAGGGTTGATGCATGCGATGCATTACATACGCGGGTGAGAACGTTGTGACGACCGATGAGGTCGCGGGCCTCCTGGTGGAGCTGACCGCCGAGCTCGCCAAGCGAGGTCGGGCCGAAGCGGTCACGATTCCGATCGTCGTGGAGTCCGATGCCGAGGACGCATCCGCCCAACTCGTGATCGGTCTCGGCAACGACGTGCTCTCAGTGCCGCACGACTGGGACCGCGACGTGCCGGACTTCAGCGAGGCCGAATCGCGTCTGCAGGGCTATCTCGACGACCTCCGCCCGTCCACGACGGCGTACGAGCCACGCGACTCCCTCGAGACCTCGGACGTGCTCGAGGACCCCGACCTCGACCTGCGCGACTTCTCCCGCTGACTCGGACCCGCACGACAACGCCGGCGTCGACCCATCTGGTCGACGCCGGCATTCGTTCGGGTCGCTCAGCGCGGGAGCGGCAGCTTGGCCGTCTCGCGGGCCCGCAGCACGACGATCAGCGTGATGAGCGCGGCCGCCATCACGTAGAACGCGGGGGCGAACCGGTTGCCGGTCGAGGCGATCAGGAATGTCGCGAAGTACGGCGTGATCCCGCCGAACACGGCGACCGACAGGTTGTACGCGATCGCCATCGAGCCGTAACGGATGCTGGTCGGGAACAGCTCGGCCATCGCAGCACTCGACGCACCGTCGTAGGCGGCCATGAAGACACCGAGGATCACCATGGCGATCGCCGCCGCCGCGAAGTTGCCCGCGCTCATGAGCATGAGCGTCGGGTACGTCAACACCAGGAACCCGACGCAACCGGCGATCATCACCGGCTTCCGCCCGATGCGGTCGCTCAGCAGGCCCATGAACGGCACGAGGATGGCGATCGCGAGCAGCCCGAGCACGGTGACCGCGTAGCTGAGCGGTTGCGAGTAGCCGAGATCGGTCTGGAGGTACGACGGCATGAAGGTCTGCAGGATCCAGTGGCCGACGGCCTTGATGACGACGAAGCCGACGCAGAAGAGCAGCGCCTTCCAGGACGTCCGCAGCGAGGTCCGCAACGGTGACTTCGAGACGGCCCCCTTCGCTTGGATCGCCTGGAACTCGGGGGTGTCCTCGAGCTTGTTCCGCAGGTAGAGGCCCGCAAGGCCGAGCGGCAGGGCGAGGAAGAAGAGCGCGCGCCAACCCCACTCGTTGAGGGCGTCCGTGCCGAGCGTCGAGGTGAAGAGGAGCACGAGGCCCGCACCGACCACGAAGGCCGCGAAGCCGAACACGTCGATGAAGCTCGTCACGAAGCCGCGCCGGTTGGACGGGGCGTACTCGGCGAGGAGTGTGGTGGCACCCGAGCTCTCGCCACCGGCGGCGAAGCCCTGCACGAGTCGTACGATCACGAGCAGGATCGGCGCCCAGAGGCCGATGAGGTCGAACGTCGGTAGGAGACCCATGACGACCGTCGCCCCGGAGGTCACGAGGATCACCGTCGCGAGGACCGTCTTGCGCCCGATGCGGTCTCCGAGCGAGCCCCAGAAGAGGCCACCGAGCGGACGCATCACGAAGCCGGCCCCGAACACCGCGAATGCGGAGAGGAGAGCCGCCTGGGTGTTGCCCTGCTGGAAGAAGTTGAGGCTGATGACGGTCGCGAGCGTGCCGTAGAGGCCGAAGTCGAACCATTCGACGAAGTGACCTGCCCCGGCCGCCCAGATCACCTTCCGCATACGGCGTGATCGCTCCGCGTCGTCGTAGGGGGTCTGTGCGCTGTGCGCGGCGGCTTCGGCCAGGGCTGCAGCCTGGGTCCTGCTCTCGTCCATCGGTCCTCACATCGTTGTCGGGGTGCTTCGAGGTTCACCTGCCGAAGAATCTTACCCACTGAATGGGAAAGTCGTACCGCTGAATGGTAGCGTGGCACTCGCCCGGAGGTCGCCACCTGTTCGACGGCCTCCAGGATCGCGCATCACGAAGGAGTGTCATCCATGCAGCACCGCACCCAGACCGCAGACGTCGTCGTCATCGGCGGTGGCCTCGCGGGCGTGTCAGCCGCCGTCGCCGCCGCCCGCCTCGGTTCGCGGGTCTCGCTCGTCACGAACCGCCCGGTGCTCGGTGGGAACTCGTCGAGCGAGGTTCGGGTGTGGGTGGTCGGAGCGACCGCGCACGGCCACCAACGGTTCGCCCGGGAGACCGGGATCATGGGGGAGCTCTTCCTCGAGAACCAGTACCGCAATCCGGAGGGCAACCCGTTCTACTGGGACCAGACCGTCCTCGACCTCGTGCGCGCCGAGCCGAACCTGCAGCTGCACCTCAACACCGACGTCCGCATCGTCACGATGGCGGAAGGTGCGGAGGGCGCGGTGTCGCCGTCACCGAGGATCGCGTCCGTCACCGGATGGACGATGGGCAGCGAGATCGAGACCGAGTTCGTCGCTCCCGTCTTCATCGATTGCACGGGAGACGGGCTGGTGGGGCATCTCGCGGGTGCCACCTCCCGCATCGGGCGCGAGGGTCGCGCCGAGCTCGGCGAGCCGTGGGCGCCCGAGGTGGCGGACGACGAGCTCCTCGGCAGTTCGATCTTCTTCTACACCAAGGACGCCGGACGCCCCGAGCGGTTCGTCGCTCCCGACATCGCGCGCGACATCCGCGACACCCCGATCCTCACCAACCGGATCATCCGGACCGGCGACAACGGCTGCAACTACTGGTGGATCGAGTGGGGCGGCGAGCTCGACACCGTCGCCGAGAACGAGCAGATCCGAGACGAGCTGTGGAGCGTCGTCTTCGGGATCTGGGACTACATCAAGAACTCCGGCGAGTTCGACGCCGACACCCTCACGCTCGAGTGGGTCGGATCCATCCCGGGGAAGCGCGAGTACCGCCGGCTCCTCGGCGACCACACCCTCACGCAGAACGACCTGCTCGACCAGGTCGACTTCGAGGACACCGTGGCCTTCGGAGGTTGGTCGATCGACCTGCACCCCGTGGAGGGCGTCTACGCCGAGACCGCCGGTGCGCAGCAGCGGTTCAGCAACGGCACCTACGGGATCCCCTTCCGCAGCCTGTACTCGCGGGACGTCGACAACCTGCTGCTCGCCGGACGCAACATCTCCGCCTCCCATGTCGCGTTCGGGTCCACCCGCGTCATGGCGACCTGCGCCACGCAGGGTCAGGCGGTGGGGACGGCTGCGGCGCTCATCGCCCGCGACAGGCTGACGCCGCGGGAGCTCGCCGGGCAGGCGCTCCCGCTCCTGCAGCGCACGCTCCTCCGCGAGGACGCCCCGGTCATCGGCATCACCACGGACGACCCCGACGATCTGGCCGGGCGGGCGACGGTCTCCGCGTCGAGCGCGCTCGACGCGATCTCCACGCTGGAGCACCTCGGCTCCGGCGAGCGGTTCACCCTCGACCGCGACGTCGCGATCCTCGTACCCGTCGCTCCGTCACTCGACCAGATCACCCTGCTCGTCGACGCTGCACGCGACACGACCCTCCGCGTCGAACTGTGGAGCACGGGCAAACGCCAGAACGCCGTCCCGGTCGAGCACCTCCTCGACGGAGCCGCGGAGATCGCCGCCGGGGTCGGCGTGTCGGCCACCGTCCGCTTCGGATGGACGCCGGAGATCGAGCAGAACGCGGTGCTCGTCGTCCGTGCCAACCCGGACGTCAGCCTGCTCCTCACGGAAGGCCACCCCTACGGGCTCCTCGTGCTGACCGCCAAGCATGCTTCGGACGAGGTGTTCGACGACCACATCCCCGAGGAGCAGGACCAGGCGATCCTGGACTGGAACGCCAGGAAGCTCCGCGGCCGGAGCGTCGCGCTGACCGTCGGTGGAGACACCACGGCGTACCGCCCGGAGCGGATCGTCGACGGCTACCAGCGACCGTACGGGGGACCGCACCTGTGGTCCTCGGAGCGACTCGCTGACAACCGCGATCTGGTCGCCGAGCCCGAGGTCCTCACACTGCACTGGGACGAGCCCGTCGATGTCGCGTCCGTGCGGATCGTGTTCAACGACGACGTCGACGTGGACCTCATCAACCTGCACCACCACCGCACCGACTTCGAGGCGGTCCCCGAGCTCGTCGCCGACTACCGACTCGAGGGGAGACGCGCGGGTGCGGCTGCAGGGATGTGGACGGTGTTGGCCGAGGTCGAGGGGAACCGCCACCGCCACCGGATCCACGACGTCGAGCCCGTGCGGGTCGACGCCCTCCGTGTCGTCGTCACGGCCACGAACGGCTCGCCCTACGTGAGTGTCGCGAGTGTGAAGGTCTTCGAACAGCCGAGCGGGCGCACCACCCGGCCGCGCCGAGCCCGACCGCTACGCTGAACACGGCCTCCGAGGCCGGACATCCGAACCGACACCGACACCGTGGAGGACCCGTGGCAGGTGAGATCCAGCAGGGCATCGGCCGTGCGGCATCCGTGCTCGCCGTGCTCGGCGCATCGACCACCGGACCGTTGCGGGCCTCCGACATCGCCCGTGCCACCGGTCTCGGCACCTCGACGACCGCACGCCTCCTCGGCACGCTCGAGGAGCTCGGCTATGTGACGAAGGCGGCCGACAGTCCGTCCTACGCCATCGGGGCGACCATCCTGGCGCTGGCGAGCGAAGGGCTCAACCAGAACCCGGTGCACCGGGAGTCGCGCGCTCCCGCCCAGGAACTCGCGCAACGGATCGGGCTCAGCGTCAACGTGGGCGTCCTCGACGGCTCGAGCCTCATCTACCTCTGCCACTTCGAGGGAGCCCTCGCTCCGAAGTCGCACTCGATGATCGGGCTGCGCCAGCCACTGCATGCGTCCGCGCTCGGCAAGTGTCTGCTCCTCGACCTCGACGCGGACGGTCTCCATGCGCTGCTCGGTGACGAGCCGCTCCCGCGCTACACGGCCAACACCATCACGGAGCACGCGGCCCTCGCCGCGGAGCTCGCGGCGGCGCGGGAACGCGGCGTCTGCATGGAGGACCAGGAGCTCGCGTTGGGTCGTCTCGGGATCGCGGCGCCGATCCGCGACGCGAACGCCAGAGTCGTGGCGGCGATCTCGATCTCGGGTCGGCTGAGCCTGATGCGCGAACGCGACCTCGACGTCCTCACCGAGGACCTCATCGAAGTGGCCGACCGCATCAGCGTCGGTCTCGGCCTCATCTCCGCGATCCCGTCCTCCTGATTCGTCCTCCCGCATCCGATCTCACGAACCGAAGGTGACCCGTGGCGCAATTCGACCTCCCCCTCGCCCAACTCCAGCAGTACCGGCCCGACCGCGAGGAGGCGTCGGACTTCGACGCGTTCTGGGCGGACACCCTCGCCGAAGCCCACGCCCTCGCCCAGCCGACGGTGCGTGAACGATCCGATCCTGAGCTGACCGGTCTCGTCGTCGAGGACGTCACGTTCTCCGGATTCGGCGGCGACCCGATCAAAGGCTGGTTCATCCGGCCGGCGGGCGCGACCGAGCCGCTCCCGTGCATCGTGCACTACATCGGGTACAGCGGCGGTCGCGGGCTCGCCCACCAGTGGACGATGCACCCGTCCGCGGGCTACGCCGTGTTCGTCATGGACACCCGCGGTCAGGGGAGCGCGAACCTGCCGGGCGCGACGGCCGACCCGTTCGGAAGCGGTCCGCAGGTCGCCGGCAAGATGAGCGCCGGGCTCGACACCCCCGAGACCTACTACTACCGTCGGGTCTTCACGGACGCGGCGCTCGCCGTCGACGCGGTGCGCAGCTTCCCGGAGGTCGACCCCGCGAGGGTCGTCGTCGCCGGTGGGAGCCAGGGCGGCGGCATCGCGCTCGCCGCGGCCGGGCTCTGCGAGGGACTCGCGGCGGCGCTCGTCGACGTCCCGTTCCTGTCGCACTTCCGTCGTGCCCTGCAGATCACCGACGCGAGCCCCTTCGCCGAGCTGAAGACGTACCTCATCAGCCGACGTGGTCACGAGGAGGAGGTGTTCCGGACGCTCTCGTACTTCGACGCGACGAACTTCGCCGCCCGCGCGACCGCCCCCGCACTGTTCTCCGTCGCGCTCTGCGATGCGGTGTGTCCGCCCTCGACGGTGTACGCGGCGTTCAACCACTACGCGGGCACGCAGAAGGACATCGCCGTCTACCCGTACAACGGGCACGAGGGTGGCGGGCCGGTGCAGCAGCAGGCGCAGCTGACCTTCCTCGCGGACCTCCTCGCCTGACGCTCCGTTCGCCCATGTTCGGGTGAGCGAGCTCCCGTTCGCCCGACGATGGGCGAGCGGGCGTGGGACGATGTGCACGTGACTGAGACCGGCGGCACCGACTCGACCCTGACGACCACCCGGCGTCGGACGCGGGCCGGCATGATCGCGGCGATGGCGCTCGTGCTCTCGTTCGCGGCCGGAGCGACCGACGCCTTCGCGTTCCTCCAGCTCGGCGGCGTCTTCACCGCGAACATGACCGGCAACTTCGTGCTGGCCGGACTCACGAGCAGACCGGACTTCGGCGAGGTCCTGCTCGGGGCGACGGTCGCCGTGCTGCTGTTCTCCGTCGGGACGTTCCTGGCCTTCCGCTTCACGAGGCTCGTCGCCACCCCTGGGCGGCCTCCGGAGGCGCCGCAGCACCGGCTCGTCCTCGTCCTCGGCGGTGCGGTGGTCGCGCAGGCGTGCGTCCTCATCGGATGGATCGTGTCCTCCGACCTGCGCACGACGCCCGTGATCTGCGTCCTCATCGCGCTCTCCACGCTCGCGATGGCGGGGCAGACGGCCGTCGCGCGACGCATCGAGCGGTCGGGCGTGACGACCACCTTCGTGACCGGCACCCTCACGAGTCTCATGCAGAGCCTCGCCGACGGTGTCCACGACCACCACCTCATCCGCATCGGCGCGATCGTGCTGCTCGTGACGGGCGCCCTCTGCGGCTCGCTCCTCACCGGCGTGGACCCGATGTTCGGTGCGGCGCTGCCCCTCCTCCCGTCGATCGTCGGGCTTGTCCTCCTCCGGCTCGCGCCGACGGCCTCCGACGGCTGATCCACCGCTCCTCGCGCGCGTGCCCGAGACGCGCCGCCGTCAGTGGGTGAGCTGCGCCCGGATGAGGATGGGGAAGTGGTCGCTCGCCTCCGAGGTGGGTTCCTGCTCGTCCACGAGGGCTTCGATCGGTTCCAGTCGGGTGTGCGGCGCGACGCTGCCTGAGCGGCCGAGCACCCAGTCGATGCGTGCGTTCCCGGGACGCTGCGGACCGTAGCCCTGGAACGTGCCGATGTTGTCGCTCTCCAACGGCGAGAGGTCGACGAACCCGGCGTCCGCCAGGGCGTCGTGCGCCGCCGATCCGCGCTCGGTGTTGAAGTCGCCGGTGAGGAGGACGGGCACGTCCACGCCGGAGAAGCGGTCGGCGATCAGTTTCGCACTGCGCGTCCGGACGTCGTCGCCGTGCGGCGTACCTTCGTGGTCGAGGTGGGTGTTGGCGAAGACGAGCTCGTCGCCGGTGCGGCGCTCGCGGAGCCTGACCCAGGTGACGAACCGCGCGTGCAGTGACGGCCAGGTGTTCGAGCCCGGTTCGTCGGGGGTGTCCGACAGCCAGAACTCGCCGGCGTCGAGCTGCTCGAACCGCGAGCGGCGGAAGCACACCGGTCCGTACTCGCCGGCCGAACCGCCGTCACGGCCCTGCCCGAACCAGTCGTACTCGGCGAGGCCCGGGAGCAGGTCGTGCAACTGATGCTCGCGGACCTCCTGCAGCCCGAGGAGGTCTGGAGCGTTGCGGGCGATGACCTGCGAGACGAGCGGTGCACGGTCCACCCACTCGTGACCGGGCTGGGCGACAGCGGTGCGGATGTTGTAGCTCATGACGGTCAGGACGTTCTGGGTCAGGATGGATTCGCTCACCCGGCCAGCGTAGGGGAGCCGGGTGACGGGGAGCTGTCCCCATGTCGCCGAGCGGTCCGCCTGCCTAGACTCGCCCCATGACCTTCGACCTCCGCGACGCCCAGGCCCGGATCCTCGCGCTCAACAGCGAAGAACTCCCCTTCATCTACGACCCGACACCCGACGGGATCGTCGCGCACTGGCGCTACGCCGACCAGCGCTGGCTCGGCTTCATCGGTGCCGGGATGTTCAGTGCCGAGTACGAGCTGCGGGTCGAGCTGCACCCCGAGGACGGCGAGTGGGAGTTCCACGAGCAGTCGTCCTCCTCGAAGACGACGCTCGGCGTCGGCGGTCTGTCGACGAAGCGCACCTGGCAGTCCGGCCCGCAGAAGTCCTTCTCCTTCGGGCGGAGCGTCGCGCCCATCTCGCAGTCCACCGACCGCGATGGCACGACGACCGGCCAGTTCATGGGTTACGAGTTCACGACCGACGAGGTCAAGCAGCCCGTGATCGACACCCTGACCGCCGCAGGCTGGAAGCCGCGCAAGGGGTTCTTCGGCAAGCTCTTCGGAGGCTGATCAGGCGGCCCGAGTCGCCCGGATCTGCACGGAGATCGCTGAATTCCATGCAGATCCGGGCGACTCACGCACGCACGACGACCGCCGCTAGGCTTTCAGGAACCTCGCCGCCGAACGGACGGATGGACCAGTGCTCGTCACCATCACCTCGACCGCGCCCTCGGCCGCCGACCTGGGGCACCTCGTCCGTAAGCATCCCGCGCTGGCGCAGAGCTTCGACCTCAGCGTCGGGCGCGCCCACGTGTTCTACCCGGAAGCGAGCGACGAGCGGTGCACCATCGCCCTGCTGCTCGAGGTCGACGCGATCGCGCTCGTCCGCCAGAAGCGCTTCGGTGGCGGTGACGCCGCGTCGCTCTCCCAGTACGTGAACGACCGACCGTACGCGTCGTCGTCGATGGTCGCCGTCGCGATCGGGCAGGTGTTCCGCAGCGCCATGACCGGCCGCAGCGACTCCCACCCCGAGCTCGCCGCGGCAGCGCTCCCGCTGACGATCACGGTCGCCGCGGTGCCGTCGCGAGGTCTGGAGCAGCTGGCGACCCGACTCTTCACCCCGCTCGGCTGGACCGTCGTCGAACGGGTGATCCCGCTCGACCCGACGGTCCCCGCGTGGGGCGACTCGCGATACGTCGACCTGGAGCTGACCGGTCACCTCCGCCTCGCCGACGCGCTCCGCCAGCTCTACGTGCTGCTGCCCGTGCTCGACGACGCCAAGCACTACTGGGTCTCCGACGACGAGGTCGGCAAGCTCCTCCGTGCCGGCGAGGGGTGGCTGGCCGATCACCCCGACCGGGACCTGATCACCAAGCGGTATCTCGCGCACCAGTCGCGGATGGTCACCGATGCGCAGTCGCAGCTGGACCCGGAGGCGCGGACCGACGGCGCCGACGGGGACGACGCGGCCACCGCGTCGCGGACGAAGCGCGCTCCGGCACTCGCCGGCCTGCGCGCCGAGGCGGTCCTGCAGGCGCTCGCCGATGTGCGGGCGCGGTCGGTCGCCGACGTCGGGTGCGGCGAGGGTGCGCTCCTCATGCGACTGCTGGCGGATCCCCTCGTCACCACGGTGATCGGCACCGACGTCTCCGGACGCGCGCTCGCATCCGCGTCGCAGCGGCTCGGGCTCCGCGACGCGAGCGACCGCGTCCGTGAGCGTGTCCAGCTGCTGCAGTCCTCGGCGACCTACGCCGACACCCGGCTGCGCGGACTCGATGCGATCGTGCTGATGGAGGTCGTGGAGCACATCGACGCCGAGCGCCTCGATGCACTCGAGGCTTCGATCTTCGGTGCTGCGGCTCCAGAAGCCGTGATCGTCACGACGCCGAACCGCGAATACAACGCGCTGTATCCGTCGTTGCCGGCGGGCTCGTTCCGGCACCCGGACCACCGCTTCGAGTGGGACCGTCAGGAGTTCGCGACCTGGTGCACCACTGCGGCCGAGCGGTACGGCTACGGCGTCGAGCACCGCACGGTCGGCGACGTCGACCCGCAGCTCGGCTCGCTGACGCAGCTCGCCGTCTTCCGGAAGGCCATCGCATGAGTGACCTCGAGCACACCCCCGCCGCCCTGCCGATCCCCGAACTGTCGCTCGTGGTCCTCATCGGCGTGAGCGGGTCCGGCAAGTCGACCTTCGCCGCCACGCACTTCGGCCGGTTCGAGACCCTGTCGAGCGACTTCTTCCGCGGGCTCGTCTCCAACGACGAGAACAACCAGGCCGCCAGCGCGGACGCCTTCGCCGCACTCCGCGATGTCGCCGCACGCCGCCTCGACGCCGGGCTCCTGACGGTCATCGACGCGACCAACGTCCAGCCGGCCTCGCGCAAGTCGCTCATCGATCTGGCACGCAACCACGACGTCCTCCCTGTCGCCGTGGTGCTCGACGTCCCGGAGCGCGTCTGCATCGAGCGCAACGAGGCCCGCGAGGACCGCTCGTTCGGCGCGGCCGTCATCACCCGGCAGCAGGACCAACTGCGTCGGTCGATGCGGCACCTCAGCAAAGAGGGCTTCCGGAAGGTCCACGTGCTCTCCGGCGTCGAGGCGATCGCGCAGGCGTCGTTCGTGCGTGAGCCGCTGCTCAACGACCGCCGTCAGGAGCGCGGTCCCTTCGACGCGATCGGCGACGTGCACGGGTGCCGGAGTGAGCTCGAGACGCTGCTCACGAAGCTCGGGTACGTGATCGAGCGCGACCTGGCGGGCCGACCGATCGACGCCGCCCACCCCGAGGGCCGCCGCGCGATCTTCCTCGGCGACCTCGTCGACCGCGGGCCGGACACCCCTGGCGTGCTGCGGCTGGCGATGGGGATGGTCGGCGCGGGGCATGCCTTGGCGGTGCCCGGCAACCACGAGTCGAAGCTCGTCCGCGCGCTGCAGGGCAAACGGGTGCAGACCAGCCATGGGCTCGCCGAGTCGCTCGCCCAACTGGCCGAGGAGCCGGAGGAGTTCCGGGCCGAGGTCGAGCGGTTCTGCCGCGAGCTCGTCGCGCACCTCGTCCTCGACGACGGGAAGCTCGTCGTCGCGCACGCCGGCCTGATCGAGCAGTATCACGGACGCGCCTCCGGGCGGGTGCGGTCGTTCGCGCTGTACGGCGACACCACGGGGGAGACCGACGAGTACGGCCTGCCCGTGCGGCTGCCGTGGGCGGAGGACTACCGGGGTAAGGCGACCGTCCTCTACGGCCACGTGCCGACCCTCGACGCCGAGTGGGTCAACAACACGATGTGTCTCGACACCGGCTGCGTCTTCGGCGGCAAGTTGAGTGCCCTGCGGTGGCCGGAGCGCGAGGTCGTCGACGTCCCGGCCGAGCAGGTCTGGTACGAACCCGTCGTGCCGCTCGGCCGCCCGACCGGTCCCGCCGGCGAGCAGCGGGATCCCGGGCTGCTGCGCATCGACGACGTCCTCGGCAAGCAGGTCGTCGAGACGCGCGTCTCGGGCCGGGTCGGCATCCGCGAGGACGCCGCGGCCGGCGCACTCGAGGTCATGAGCCGGTTCGCGATCGACCCTCGGCGCCTGGTCTACCTGCCGCCGACGATGAGCCCGCCGAGCACCTCGCAGCGGAAGGACCTCCTGGAGCACCCCGCTGAGGCGTTCGAGGCGTATCGCCGGGAGGGGCTCGACCGGGTGGTCTGCGAGGAGAAGCACATGGGCTCGCGTGCCGTCGTACTGCTCACCCGTGATCCTGCACCCTTCGGCGCTCCCGCGGGGTGGCGCGGAACCGTCCACACCCGCACCGGTCGGCCGTTCTTCGACGATGCGACGACGCAGACGCTCCTCACCCGGCTCGACGCCGCCGTGGAGCGAGCCGGTCTCTGGGAGGAGCTCGACGCCTCCTGGATGCTCGTCGACAGCGAGCTGCTGCCGTGGTCGGTGAAGGCGGAGAGTTTGATCCGCGACCAGTACGCCTCGGTGGGAGCTGCCGCGACCGCAGCGCTCCCGGCGGCCGTCCGCGTGCTGGAGCAGGCGTCGTCGACCGGTGTCGACGTCTCGGACCTGCTCGAGCGGACGCGCCGTCGGGCCGAGGCCGCTGACGCCTACGTCGCGGCCTACCGTCCGTACACCGCGCCCTCGAACGGTCTGGAGGGCGTGCAGCTCGCGCCGTTCCAGCTCCTCGCCTCGACCGGTACGAGCCACCTGGGCCGCGACCACGCCTGGCACCTCTCGGTGGCGGACCGCCTCGCGGACGCCGACCCGGAGCTCATCCGCCGGACCCGCTCGATCGAGGTCGACCTCACCTCGTCGGCGTCCGAGGACGCCGCGACCGCGTGGTGGGAGGAGCTGACCGGTGCGGGTGGTGAGGGCATGGTGGTGAAGCCCGTGGCCGGCCTCGTCCGTGGTGAGAAGGCGCTCGCGCAGCCCGGTATCAAGGTGCGGGGCCGTGAGTACCTGCGCATCATCTACGGTCCCGACCACACGGAGCCCCACAACCTCGAGCGCCTGCGCGATCGGGACATCGGCCACAAGCGGTCGATGGCGCTGCGTGAGTACGCGCTCGGTGTCGAGGCGGTCGAGCGGTTCGTCGCCGGTGAACCGACCTGGCGGGTGCACCAGGCCGTCTTCGGCGTGCTCGCCATGGAGTCCGAGCCCATCGACCCGCGCCTCTAGGGTCGACCCTGGCGGGTCGTCAGCGGAGGACGGAACTCAGCAGGAGGCTCGTCTCGCTGTTGACGACGCCCTCGATGCGTCGGATCCCGCCGAGCACGCGGTCGAAGTCGGTCAACGTCTCGGTGCGGAGTTCCGCGACGAGGTCCCACCCGCCGTTGGTGGTGTGGAGCGCGCTGATCTCCGGGAAGCCGCGGAGCTGGCGGATGACGTGGTCGGTGGTGCGACCCTCGACCTCGATGAACGCGATCGCGCGGATGGTGCCGGGATCGAGTTCGTCACGCACCCGGACCGAGAACCCGACCACCGTGCCGGAGGAGATGAGCCGCTCCAGACGGCTGTTCACGGTCGCCCGGGCGACGTCGAGCGACCGGGCCAGGCTCGCGACCGACGCACGGCCGTCGGCTCGGAGCGCAGCCAACAGCCTCCGGTCCAGATCGTCCAGCGCAGCCATGCACATAATGTACAACCGAGTTACTCACATTGTGCATAACCTGTGCACAAATCGCGCATCTCTGGAATGGAAAGTGCAGATCGTCGAAACCTAGGCTCGAAGCAACCGCGAGCGGTCTGCTCCGGTCGGCTCCGAGCCCGAACTCGTCTGGAAGGGAACGTCATGACGCGTTTCGTCGATGTCCGCAACATGGTCCGCTGGACGGCAGACCGAGGTCCCGAGCGCATCATCGCCGGCATGATCGGTTACCTCGAGGCCGACTTCCGCCGCTGGCCGTCGTTCGACAAGAGCCCGCGGGTCGCGAGTCACACGCCGTTCGGCGTCATCGAGCTCATGCCGACGAGCGACCACGAGACGTACGCCTTCAAGTACGTGAACGGCCACCCCTCCAACCCCGCCCGGGGCTACCAGACGGTCACGGCGTTCGGCGTCCTCGCCGACGTGCACAACGGCTACCCCACCTTCCTCGCCGAGATGACGCTCCTCACGGCCCTCCGCACCGCCGCGACGTCGGGCATGGTCGCGAAGCACCTCGCCCGTCCCGATTCGAGCGTCCACGCGCTCATCGGCGCCGGTAGCCAGGCCGAGTTCCAGGCCCTCGGCATGCGTGCCGCCCTCGGGATCAACACGGTGCGGATCTGGGACGTCGACCCGCTCGCAATGGACAAGTTCGCGCGCAACCTGGAGCCGCTCGGATTCGAGGTCGTCATCGGGACGAGTGCCGCCGACGCCGTGGCGGGCGCGGACGTCGTCACGACCTGCACGGCCGACAAGGCGCTCGCGACCGTGCTCACGAACGACCTGGTCGAGCCCGGCATGCACCTGAACGCCATCGGTGGCGACTGCCCCGGCAAGACGGAGCTCGAGGCGTCGATCCTCGATCGCGCCGAGGTGTTCGTCGAATTCCCGCCGCAGACCCGCATCGAGGGCGAGATCCAGCAGATGGCTCCCGATTTCCCGGTGATCGAGTTCTGGCAGGTCCTCACGGGTGCCGTCCCCGGCCGCACCTCGCGGGAGCAGATCACGCTCTTCGACTCCGTCGGCTTCGCGATCGAGGACTTCACCGCGCTGCGCTTCCTCCGCGACTCCGTCGACGGCAGCGAGTACTTCGAGGAGATCGACCTCGTCGCCGCCCCCGACGACCCGAAGGATCTCTTCGGGCTCGTCGGCGCGCTCTCTCCCGTCGGCTGAGTCCCACATGTCCGTCCAGGCGCCGTCGGCCGTGGTGCTCATCCGGCCGCACCGGTTCACGCCGAACCCGCTGACCGCGGCCGACAACGTCTTCCAGGTGGCGGAGGGCGTCCCGTCGGCGTCCGTGGCCGGGGTGGCTCACGCGGCGTTCGACGAGGTCACCGCCGTGGCGCAGGCCCTCGATGCCGCGGGCGTCCGCGTCCACCTGTTCGACGATGAGGACCCGGACCGCCCCGACAGCGTCTTCCCCAACAACTGGCTGTCCACCCATGCGGGCGGGCACCTGGCGGTCTACCCGATGTACGCGGTGAACCGCCGACGCGAGCGGCGGTGGGACATCGTCGAGATGCTGAAGCGCGAGTACCGCGTGCAGGACGTCATCGACTACTCGGGGCTGGAGCTCGACGACGTGTTCCTCGAGGGCACCGGTGCGATGGTGCTCGACCACGCAGCGCGAGTGGCGTTCGTCGCGCGATCCCACCGTGCCGACCCGATCGCCCTCGAGCGGTTCTGCACCAACTTCGGCTACGAGCCGCTCGTCTTCGACGCGGTCGACCCCCACGGGGTCCCGATCTACCACACCAACGTCATGATGGGCGTGGCGACCGAGTTCGCGCTCGTCGGTCTCGACCTGATCGCCTCGCCGGCGCGACGCGATCAGGTGATCGAGCGGCTCACGGGCCATGGGCGGACGATCGTCGACCTCGACTACGGACAGGTCTGCGACTTCGCCGGCAACGCGATCGAGCTGCGTTCGGCGACGGGGGAACGCCTCCTCGCGATCTCGAGTCGTGCCGTCCAGAGTCTGCGGTCGGAACAACTCGCGATCATCGAGCGCAGCTGCCGGATCCTGCCGCTGGACGTCCCGACGATCGAACTCGCCGGGGGTTCCGTCCGATGCATGATCGCCGGGATCCACCTGGACCGGCGGCCTGCGGCGACGGCGTCCGATGTGGCACCGACCGCCCAGCTCGCCCGGTCCTGATTCCACCGATCGGTGATCCGATTAACGCAAATCCGTCCGTCAGACGCGGTGCCTGGGCCCGACAGGCCTCCGCCGATGGCTGATCGCGTGCGCATGGGCTAGATTGACGATCGATCAGCTGATCGACGTGGAATCCGGCCGACGTCCTCTCTGACCGAGCTGCAGAGAGTGGGCGATCATGCCGCTGTTGGAACATGAAGCCTCTCGACGCGGCCGACTCCGGGTGTTCGCCCGCGCACAGCTCCCGTTCGCGATCGCCTTCGGCATCGTCGCGATCCTCGTCGCGATCGTCCTGCCCGAGCGGTTCTTCACGGTCGCCGTCCTCTCGGGCACTGCTCTCGCGGCGATCAGCACCCTCCTGGCAGGATTCCTGCCCTGGGAACGCTGGCCGACGCACGCGATGGCCGTCATCGCGGTCCTCGACCTCCTCGCCGTCGCGAGCATCCGGCTCGAGCTCATCAGCGTGACTCCGGGCGCGAGCCTGCTCTGCATCTTCCCCGTCCTCTGGTTGGCGTTCGGGTTCACCCCGCGGATGATCATCCTGGCCGTGGCGGGGACCCTGTTCATCAGCAGTGCTCCCTACGTCCTCCGGGCTCGCACGCCGGAGACCGCCGTGGACTGGCTCAATGTCGCCCTGCTGCCCATGCTCACGATCGGTATCGCGGTCGCCGTGAACATCGGGGCCCGCCAACTGCGACGGAGCCGACAAGCCATCCAGGAGCAGGCCGCGCAGCTCGAACGCTCGCTCGCCAGGGCGCTCGACGCGGAGGCGCTCGCCGAATCGATCCTCGAGACGGTGGACGCGGGCGTGGCCTTCTACACGGCGGACGGCACCCTGGGCGTGGCGAACGCGCATGCCGCGGACATGGTCGCCGCCGTCGGGTTCCGGCTGGACACCCCGCCGTATGCCGGGGAACACGTGCTCCAAGCCGACCGCCGGACACCCATCCCGTTCGACGAGCAGATCATCCCCAGAGCGCTGCGGGGCGAGCTGCTGTCGAATCATCTCGAATGGGTGGGGGAGGCCGGCCGACAACGGGCGATCCTCGCCAGCTCCACGCGGGTCATGCGCAACGGCGACACGCATCTGGGGACGGTCATCGTCGCACACGACGTCACCGAGCTCGCGAATGCGATCAACGTCCGTGAGGCGTTCCTCACGACGGTCTCGCACGAGTTGCGGACGCCGCTCACCTCCATCCACGGCTACCTCGAGCTGATCATGGACGACGCCGAGGTCGACGCCCCCGGTCTGCTCCCGGCGCTGCGGGTGGTCCAGCGCAACGCGGTCGAGCTGGAGCGGCGGGTGCAGGAGCTGTTGACCGCGTCCGACTCCACGGTCCAGATCGCGCCGAGTCGTATCGACCTCACGGACGTCGCCGCGCGAGCGATCGAGACGGCGACCGCGGGAATCTCGGGTCCGGTCGTCCGACTGCGCGCCGATGCGGCGGCGGTCGTCTCCGCGGACCCCGAGCAGGTCCTCCGTGCGATCACCGAGCTCGTCGCCAACGCCGTGAAGTTCACGCCGGCCGATGGGACGGTCGACGTGGTCGTCGAGCCGGGCGACGGGCACGCCGAGGTGACCGTCAGCGACACGGGCGTCGGGATGAGCGCCGACGAACTCCGTCAGGCCTTCGACAAGTTCTACCGGGCCGAGTACGCGCGGGACCAGGCGGTGCAGGGCGTGGGGCTCGGCCTGCCGGCGGCACGGGCGATCGCCGAGGCACATGGCGGCTCCGTGACCCTGCGGAGCACGCCCGCGGTCGCACACGTCCCCGGTGGGACCGTCGCGACCCTCGTCCTGCCACCGGAGCCTGTCCCCACACCGTCACGATGACGCCCGCGCTGTCAGTCCGCTGACGCCTCTCCGAGGAGTGACG
The DNA here is from genome assembly GCF_001650455.1 of Plantibacter sp. H53. Taxonomy (NCBI): domain Bacteria; kingdom Bacillati; phylum Actinomycetota; class Actinomycetes; order Micrococcales; family Microbacteriaceae; genus Plantibacter; species Plantibacter sp. H53. The sequence goes on along the minus strand of NZ_LWCT01000002.1, from coordinate 115,911 downwards.
ACCGCGCCGCATCGAGGCCGGTGACCTCAGCCGTCCAGTCGGGCCGAATGAACTCGTCGCGGTGCAGCCGGAGGCCTTGCGACTCGACGAGTTCGCCCGGTCGGCCGATGAAGCGTTGCAGACCGTTGTCCCGATAGCCGAGTCGACGCGAGACGCCGAGCGATGCGCCGTTCCAGACGGCGGCGTCCGACACGGCGACCTCCGCGTCGAGGTGGTCGAAGGCGAACTGGAGCATGCCGGCCCGCATCTCGATGCCGAGCCCCTTGCCCTGCTGTTCCTGCGTCAACCAGGAACCGCTCCCCACCGTCCGGGTGACGGCGAAGTCGCGGGCGCCGACGTCCTGCAGACCGATCGGTGTCCCGTCCAGGAGGATCGCGAGGTTGAGCGTCCAGGACGACGGTGTCGCGCCCGCACGCTGGGTCCAGAGGTGCCGTGCGGTCTCGCGGATGAGTTGTTCGCGCGGCTGGTCGGTCCACGGTGTGGAGAACGGCATGACGGCGGGGTCGTGGACGCCGGCGAGGGCGGCCTCGATCAGTCCGGGGAGGTCCTCGTCGCGCACGAGGCGCAGGACGAGTCTCGGCGTGCGGATCTCCAGGCCGAACAGCGGCCAGACGTCGGTGAGGCTGAGCATCGTGCCACGGTATCGCCTCGGGCTGTAGCCGGTCGAGACCGCGCTGTCGAGCCGGGGGTGTGGAGTGCGGCTTCCGTGACACACTCGACGCGCCGCGGGATCGCGGCCCGGTTCGACGATGAGAAGGGCTCCACGATGAAGTACACGCACCTCGGCCGCACGGGGACGACGGTCTCCAGGATCGTGCTCGGCACCATGAACTTCGGCGACCGGACGAGCGAGGAGGACTCGTTCGCGATCATGGACCGGGCACTTGAGCTCGGCGTCAACTTCTTCGACACGGCGAACGCGTATGGCGGCAGCGCCGGTCGTGGCGCGACGGAGGAGATCATCGGCCGGTGGTTCGCAGCCCGCCCCGGCGTCCGTGACGACATCGTCCTGGCGACGAAGGTCCACTCGCCCATGGTCGCCCCGAACGATGACGGCTCGGATGTGGTGAACGCGCGTGGTGCGTCGGCCTGGCAGGTGCGTCGCGAGGCAATCGCGTCGCTCGAGCGACTGCAGACGGACCGGATCGACCTCTACCAGTTCCACCACATCGACCGTCACATCTCCTGGCAGGAGCTGTGGCAGGCCATGGAGGTGCTCGTCGCGCGCGGCGAGGTCGTCTACACGGGCAGCTCGAACTTCGCGGCGTGGAACATCGCGCAGGCGAACGAGGTCGCATCTCAGCGACACTTCCTCGGTCTCGTCAGCGAGCAGTCGCTCTACAACCTCGCGCAGCGCTCGATCGAACTCGAGGTCATCCCCGCCGCACAGCACTACGGGCTCGGCATCCTGCCGTGGTCGCCGCTGTCCGGTGGTCTGCTGAGCGGTGGTTCCTCCGACAAGCGCGCGCGGTCGGGCGAGTCTCGTATCACCGAGGCCCGAGCCAAGCAGCAGGAGCAGCTCGACGCCTACGACCACTTCGCGTCCGAGCGTGGTTGGACCTCGGCGTCGCTCGGTCTCGCGTGGCTTCTGCACCAGCCCGGCGTGACCGGCCCGATCATCGGACCGCGCACGATCGAGCAGCTGGAGTCCGCCGTCGCAGCGGTCGACATCGAGCTGAGCGCCGATGACCTCGCCGCTCTCGACGAGCTCTTCCCCGGTCCCGGTGGCCAGGCCCCGGAAGCCTACGCCTGGTAGGAACGTGCGACGCGGCCGACCGCCTCGCTGATGGCGGTCGGCCCGGTGTTCACTTCGAGGATCCGCCGGCTGATGGTCGGCTCAAGAACGAGTGCCTCGAGGACCGCGGCCACGTCCTCGCGTGTGATCTCGTCGTGGAGCTCGGCGGGCCCCAGGGCGACCGTGCCCCGGGCCGGGTCGTCGGTCAGCAGGGACGGGCGGAGGATGACCCAGTCGATCGGCTGACGGGTGAGGGCGACCTCCGCCCGTTTCTTGACGGCGAAGTAGTGTTCCTCGTCGTCGCTCAGCTGCCGCTCGCGCCAGGCCTCCGGCAGGACGGACAGCAAGATGAGGCGTTTTCCCGGTGATGCCATCACTGCATCCGACACGCGCTGGAGCGCCGCGTCGTCGATGTCGTTTGTCACGCTTTGAGCTCCGGCATTCGACCCCGCGGCGAAGACGATGACGTCCCAGTCCGAGATCATCGCCGTGATCTCCCGCGTGGTGGCGAACCCGAGCTCGCCCGTGACGGTCGTCACTCCGTCGGGGCCCAGGGTGGGGTCAGGCAGTGACGACCTCGTAAGGCCTGAGACGATGATGCCGCCCGCGCGGAGTCGGGCGGCCAGGAGGCGACCGACCCTGCCCGTGATCCCGAAGATGAAGACGCGCGTGGTGGGTGCGGCTGAATCGTCGTGGGATGCGTTCTCGGCCGCGGCGGTGGTGTCTCGTGACGTCATGGGTGATCCTCTCGATCTCTTACTTACCAATGGTAACTTACCAAGAGTAGGTACAATCGGGGGATGAAAACTACCGCGGACGACAGCTTCAGCTCTGGGCCGAGACGTCGCCTCTCGTGGGATGCGCGCCACGCGCAGTTGCTCGATGCGTTCCGCGACCTCATCCGCACGCAGGACCTCGCGGATGTCACCCTGGCGCGTGTGGCCGCGCACGCCGGCGTGACGAAGCCCGTGGCCTACGACCACTTCGGCGATCTGTCGGGGCTGTTCTCCGAGGCCTACCGAGCCTTCGAGTCCCACCAGCGAGACCTCCTGCTCCGGGCCCTCGAGAGCGCCCCGCGGGACCTCGATGCTGTAGCCGACCTGGTCGCCGAGGCCTACATCGCGTGCTGGGTCGCTGAGGGGTTGGAGCTTTCGGCCGTGGTGGACGCCCTCCGCGGGTCGAAGACCCTGAGCACCCTGCGGTCGGAGGCGGAGCAGGCGTATCTCGAGATCTGTCGCGAGGCGCTGGAGCCTTGGACCGGACCCCTCGTGAGTGCATCGTTGGCAGCTGTCGTCGGTGCCGGGGACGCCCTCGCCCGAAGTGTCATGTCCGGGTCGCTCTCAACCGCCCAGGCCTCCTCGACACTCGCCGTGGTGGTTCGTGCCGTCGCGTCGGCGTCTGCCGTCCCCGATGCCACTCGAGACCGCAGGACCTGAGCGGCTGCTTCCTCAGCGTGGGGAGTCGGCGGGAGCGAGCGCGATGACGTGTTCGCCGACCCCCCGTTATGGTTGCTCCATGGCTCGCGCACCCTGGAATCGACCCGGCGAATCTCCACAGATACGACGGCTTCGCATCGTGATGTTCTGGACCGCCGTCGTCCTCGTCGTGGCATTCGTCGCCATCCTCGTGTACTTCGTCGTGCGATCGGCTGAAATCGCCGGTCTGTAAGGGCGGCCTGCGGGGATGGACACTCACTGGCCCCCGGGCATGATGGCTTCGATGAGGCTGAAACTCGCGTCCACGGATGACTTCATCACGCTTCGTCGCCTGTTCGATGACCCTTCCTTCCACGGATGGGGCGGGCCGGGACGGCTTTCCGACGAACTCATCCGCGCCAAGTACCTAGGGGCGCGACTGCCCGACGTCGAGTGCTATCTCGTCCTCGTCGAGGAGCAGGCGGTCGGGCTCGTCCAGCTGCACGTGGACGGGGCTGACTGCGCTGGGATCGACCTCATCTTGTCGCCCTCGGCGCGAGGTCAGGGGACCGGTCGACGGGTGGTCGATGCCATGGTGGCCCGCGCAAGGGAACGGAACATCGCTCGACTCACCGTCGACCCGGAGGTCGGGAACGAGCGCGGCGTCCGGTTCTGGCGAGCCGTCGGGTTCGAGCCGCGTCAGACGGTCACCGACCACGCTGGACGAGCGCCCTATGTCGTGCTGTCACGCAGCACCGAGGCGGCAGCGATCGGCTGCTGCAGTTCCGTGACCCAGTCGGACTGATCCTCCGACACCGCCCGAACGTAGAGCTCGCGGCACGGCCCCGCCGGCACGAAGCCCCGGGCGATGATCTCGGCGTGGATCGACTGCCAGCTCTCAGCGATCCGGTCCATCGACCCGAGATGGATGCCGCAGATCGCCAGGAGCTCTGCCGGCAGCTCGACGACCTCGAAGCCTTCGCGGGGCGCGCCGTTGTAGGCGTAGCCGACGACGACTTCGGTGCCGTCCTCGCTCGCGCTGTACTGCGCGATCGGCGTGGTCAGCGAACCGCTCTCGTCTCCGATGATGGACGCGACCGCGTCGAACGAGGGTCCGACGAAGTCCGCGATGTCCGGCTGGGAGGGGACGACGCCACGGCGGGCGGCCAGCCGAACGGCGGGCAGGGGCTTCTCGATGATCTCGATCTCTGACATGTGATGCTCTCTTTCGATGAGGTGGAGCCGCCGTTCCACATCGACGAGTCGTGCGGCCGCGACGCGATGCTCGCGTTCGACCTCGGCTCGACGCGCCTGCAACAACCGGGCGATGCGCGTGGCATCCACCCCTTGGTCGAGGATCAGGGCGACGTCCTCGAGACCGAAGCCGAGATGTCGAAGCGCCACGATCCGATGCAGTCGTTCCAACTGCGAAGGATCATACGAGCGGTAGCCGCTGGACTCGTCCACGTGGGCAGGCACGAGCAGACCTGCGGTGTCCCAATGCCGGAGCATCCGGTGGGTCACCTGGCCGATCTGCGCGAACGCTCCGATGGACAACATGTCTCAGTTCTCCCTCCTCACACGGTGTCAGAGTCAAGCATCTCGATCACTCCACCGTGAGCACGCGGTGGGGAATCCACCCCTCGCGACCGTCGGCGTTCCGGCACCAGGACCAGCCGCTTTCCGGATCATCCTCGACGATGTCGACGGTGTCGCCGGTGACTGCGGGCAGCTCGGTGGTGTCGTATCCGGCGCGGACGACACCCACCGACCCGTCGACGTCGAGATGGCGGGCGGGCACCCAACCCGTTCCGTGTGATGCCGTCACGAACACGAACGCGGGCCACTCTGTGTCCCGGTCCCCGACCTGAACGACGTCTCCGGGCCTCACCGTCAACGGCGGGCGCTCGGGAATCTCATGATCAGCAATCAAGACGCATCGCACAGCGTCAATCCTCTCAGTGCGGTCCTTCGCCGCCGGGATACACGCCATGGAGCCACCGCCGGATGCGGCCTCGCGCACGAGCTCGGAGCGTCGGCGGAGGAGGGCTCCTAGTTTCCGCTGATGACGCTCACCGCTTGGAGGCCGATGACGATGGCGTTGATCGGTACGGCGATGATGAGCACGACGGCGGCGCCGACGGCGGCGATGATCGAGTGACGAGGGGTCCGCTTGTGGACCCTCGCCTGCAGGATGAGCGTGACGATCGGCGGAGCGATCGCGATCACGGCGCCGAGGATGAAGCCACCGAGCATGCCGCCGCCGCTCAGCCGGTCCTCGGGCGGCCCGAACTCGCCCTGCAGGGCGAACGAGAGTTGGACGAACCAGCTCACGATCAGCAGCGCGAACAGGAGGAGCGTGATGCCGATCCCGGCCGCTCGCCCACTGACCGGACCCTCCAGCTCCGCGGACTCGGCACCCGGATCCGGATGCGCCGGCGGTTGGACCGATTGGCGCAGGCCACCATCCGTGTTCGGTTCGTCGGTCACCGTGTGTCCTTCATCGGTCGATCAGACGCCAGGGTCCCGTCGTCCTCATCAGCCTATTCGTCACGCCGTGAGCGCCGCCCGCACCTGCGCGGCCAGCAGCGGGACCGTCTCCTCCTGGAACCAGGGGTTCTTGGTGCGCCAGCCGCGCGCGAGCGGCGACGGGTGCACGATCGGGAAGAGCGGGAGGTGGGTCTCCGCGGACCGGACGTTCTCCGTCAGGGTGCGACCGGCCCGCGGTCCGAGGTAGGCGCGCTGGGCGTAGGCGCCGATGAGGATCGTCAAGCGCACCTCCGTCAGCTGCTCGAGCAGGGGCGGATGCCAGCGCGGTGCGAAGTCCCGGCGCGGCGGCAGGTCGCCGCTCGTCCCCTTGCCCGGGAAGTAGAAGTCCATCGGGACGATCGCGACGTTCGCCGGGTCGTAGAACTCCTCGGGCGTCACACCCATCCATGAGCGGAGGAGGACGCCGCTCGGGTCGTTCCACGGGATGCCCGACTCCTGAGCCAGGCGACCAGGCGCCTGACTGATGATGAGGACCCGTGCCTCGGGGGAGGCGACGAAGAGCGGTTCCCAGCCGAGCTCGCTGGCCCAGGCGTTCGACTCGTGCGCGGCGACCTCGGCTCGAAGTCGATCGATCGGATGCATCCCTGCAGTCTCCCACCCGCCGCCCAATACAGTGAGGGGATGGACGACGACCAGCGGCGACGGCGACTCATCCCCGAGCCGGTGGACCGGTTCGCGACCGGCGAGGAGTACCCCGAGTACCGGGTCGACCTCGAGCGCATCCGGTTCTCCCCGTACTTCGCGCGGTTGTCCGCCGTGACGCAGGTCGTCTCGCCCTCCGGTGTCGGCCAGGTCGTCCACAACCGGCTCACGCACTCGATCAAAGTGACCGCGGTCGCCCGCGCCATCGCCATGCAGCTCACCACGACCGATCCCGAGCAGAACGCCATCGTCGAGCGGCTCGGCGGTTGCGACCCGGTCGTCGTGCAGGCAGCGGCCTCAGCTCACGACCTCGGCCACCCGCCGTTCGGCCACCTCGGCGAGCAGGTCCTCGACCGCCTGGCCCGAGAGCGACTCGGCCTCGCGGAAGGCTTCGAGGGCAACGCGCAGTCGTTCCGCATCCTCTCCGCGCTCGACGTGTGCGAGACGGTGAAGGAGGGCCTCAACCTCACGGCGGCCTCCCGCGCCGCCGTGCTCAAGTACCCCTGGGGCCGCACCATCCACCGTCCCGACCTCGACCCCACCGACCCGACGAGGATGCCGCGCGGGTCCACCGCAAGCCGCTGGGAGACCGCGCCGCCGAAGTTCTCCGCGTACACCCTCGATCTCGACGACATGCTCGACGCACGCAGTGCGTTCACCGCGATCGCCCCCTGGCAGCAGACCGTCGAGTGCTCCGTGATGGACGTCGCCGACGACATCGCCTACTCCCTGCACGACCTCGACGACTTCTACCGGGCCGGCGTCCTGCAGCAGGCGGCGGTGGCGGTCGAGTTCCGCACCTTCCTCCGCGACCAGCACACCCTCGCCGCGCTCGACGCCGAGGAACTCTGGAACCGCGCACCCGGCCACTCGCTCGAACTGTTGCGCCGGCGGATCGTCTCGCGCGACCCGTGGATCGCCAGCGACGAGCACTTCCGGGCGTCGGTCCAGCGGGTCGCGACCGAGCTCGTCGAAGGACTCCTCGCGGTCCCCTTCGACGGTTCCAGCCGCACCGAGCGCGCCATCGAATCCTTCGTGTCGTCCTGGATCGGCCGCCTCCAGCGTTCCGTCCTCGTCGTGGAGGAGCCGAACGTGCGATCCGGTCATGTGTCACTCCTGCCCGAGGCGTGGCACGACGTCACCGTGTTGAAGTTCGTCCACACCCGGTTCGTCATCGACCGCCCGGACTTCGCCACCTATCAGCGCGGCCAGTCGCGAGTGCTCGACGTGCTCGTCACCGAACTGGACAGCTGGCTCGACGACCCGCGCGACGGCCCGCGCGCACCGCAGAAACTGCTCGACTTCGTCGAACTCGCCACGGACGGCTACTTCCGCCTGCGGGCGGACAACCCCGACTGGCTCCCGGCCGACCCCGAGTCCGAGTCCGGTCGTCCGCAGAGCGACCCGCGCGCACTGGGGCGCCTCGGTCGGGCGCGCGGCATCCTCGACTACGTCGCCTCACTGACGGACGAACAGGCGACGGCGCTCGCGGCCAGACTGCGCGGCGACCGCGAAGCCTGGGCCTTCGGGAGCTGATCCACGCCGTCGTTGAGGACCTCGACGACGGGTGTCGGCGCATTTCGGATAGTTCTGAGCACCGGAATGCTAGACCGTCTAGCGTTATTCCTGGCGCCGGGAATCTCCTCGGACCACGACTGAACGGATGGCGCGACCATGGGCAACCTCCTCTACGGAACCCCTCCGACCCCGCACGAGATCGAAGACCGACTGCTCGCTCACCTGCAGACGGTCATCTTCACGAAGTTCCGCCGCAACGAGAGCTTCGCGTTCCACCTCGATGCCGTGCCCGGCCGCGGTACCGGACGCCAGTCGCTCTGGCTGAACCCGATGATCCCCCTCCAGTTCTCCTTCTACGGCAGCCGTGCCCCTGAACTCAACCGGGAATGGCTGGCCGCGCTTCTCGAGCAGGCCAACAGTGCCAAGGGCATGCGGGTCGTTCCGGAGCCCGCTGCCAGCGGCGTGAAGCGCGTCGAGTCGGCGGCCTAGGTCCAAGGATCCGCTCCGGCGGATCGATCAACGCCACGACGAGCTCCGGCAGTCGGGCATCTGCGAAACACCAGTTGGGGGTGGGACCGTGACGACCTGGTCTTCCAGTGCGCCCGACTTCCTCGCCCTCGATGACGCGCGCACCACGGGCCGGCTGCTCGACCGGACCGACATCGTCTTCGAGACCTCGCACGTCAGCGCCGAGGCGGGCGGCGGTCTCTCGCTCAGTCGCTCGGCGATCGCCCTGGACGTCGACGGCGACACCGTCCGTGTCCTCACCCGGCACGTCGTCGCGTGGTCGCTTCGCGCCGAGGGCGGACTCATCGTCGTGACCGTGTGGTCCGAACGTCCGACCGCTGTCCACGAGACGACGGTGCTACCCCGCTTCGCCCACATGACGTCGTCGGCGATGACCGACGTCCTCGGCGCGGAGCACGGCTTCCTGCAAGGGACCGCCTGACATCGAGTGGACTGCTCCGCGTCCGGACGCCCCGTCAAGGGTGACAGTTCAGGATCGTCGTGAGATTCTATGAACGATGAGCGAACACACGGGACCCGTCGAGCGGTCCGAGGTCGCAGGTCGCGACGTCGATGAGGCCCGCGACCTGTTCGCCGGTGCCTACAACGCCGGCTCGATGGTCATCGAGCCCACGGCATCCGACTTCACCTTTCGATACACCGCCATCGGCGACGACGAGCTGACCCTGCGCGGCACCCAGTTCGACGGCCACGTCACGGGCACGGTCCTGACGCAGGGCGAGTACATCGTCTCGTGGTTGACCGGCGGCAGTGGCGCCACCGATCTCGCCGGTGATCCGGTTCGACTCGTGCACGGGCAGCCGGCGATGTTCGCGAACAACCGGCTCGCCGAGTTCGACTTCACGGACTACCGGCAGAACCTGATGCACTTCGACGGGACGTTCCTCGAGCGGGTGGCCGGCGAGGTGGAGGGCACGAGCGGCCCGATCCTCTTCGACACGACGGCCCGCCCGTCCGGAGAACAGCTCCGTCGTTGGGCCGCCTCGGTGACGTCCGTCGCCCGGGTCATCTACGACGACACGAGTCCAGCGCTCCTGCGGTCCGAGGCGAACCGCGCGGCAGCGGTCGCGCTCTTGGAGACCTTCCCGCACACGGCGCTCCATGCGCCGGTCGAGATCGGGGTACCGAGCGGCGGGAAGACCCGCGCGGCCGTCGAGTTCATGATCGCCAACGCGCATCTCGCGATTCGAACGGAGGACGTGGCCGAAGCGGTCGGCATGAGCCAGCGCAGTCTCCAGAGCGCCTTTCGCAAGGAGCACGACATCACCGCGATCGACTACCTCAGGCGTGTCCGGCTCGATCGGGTGCAGGAGGAACTTCGTCAGGCCGACCCGGGGCGGGCCACGGTCGCCGAGATCGCCAACCGATGGGGGTTCGCCCACCTCGGACGCTTCTCCGCCTCGTACACCAACCGCTTCGGTGAGTACCCGAGCACGACGCTCGGCTCATAGCCGTCGAGGACGGTCGGGTCAGAACTCGCCGAACTCATCGTATTCGTCGAGACCGGAGAGACTCTCCGTCTCGAGCGTCGGGACGATCTCCAATGCCCGGTTCGCGAAGGACTCCACGCTGACGTGCAGGCCGGGGCTGACGAGGACGTCGAGGTTCCGGTCGGAGGCGAGCGGGACGCGGACGAAGCGACCGCCGACCTGGACGGCGGACTCGATCTCGGACATGAGCGCAGGAATGTCGACACCCGGTTCGATGTCGTAGGTGGCACGCCCGATGGCGATGCTGTACTGCATGACCATCACCTCCGAGCTCGGGTTGTTGATGCCAGCGTAGGGAACGGTCCTGAGGATGACGGTGGGTTGACCAAGGCGGCGACTCATGCAGGGGGTGTCGCCTCAGTCCTCCTCCCGCGCGGCGAAACTGCGCAGCACGGATGCGACGAATGCGAGCTCCGCGTCACCCGTGGCGACGCTGTTCATGAACGCCTCCGCTGCATCCACGTCGAAACCGTGGCTGAGCCGGATGCCGTTCACGCCGAGGAACACCCACGCAGACGCCCAAGCCGTGCGCTTGTTTCCGTCGACGAAAGCAGGATTGCGAGCGATGGAGTGCAGTAGGGCTGCCGCTTTCAGGAAGATGTCCGGGTAGGCGTCGAGTCCGAAAACGGTGCTCTGCGGCCGGGCGACTGCAGCGTCGAGAAGTCCGAAATCGCGGACGGCAGGCTGGTGGCCGAGCGCGGCGGCGCTGGCCGTGAGGACATCCTCGCGGTCAAGGAAGTACGCGGTCACGCGAGGCGCGCATTGAGCTCGGCGGAGGTCGCTGCGACCTCCTGCGCGAGTTGGGCGATCATCCGCTTCCGGTCGTTCGCCGCAGCCAATGCGGCATCGTGGACGAACACTTTCAGGGAGGTCTCCGCGCCTGAGGCGGATGCGCGGAGCTGCTCGAGTTCCGCGTCGGTGAAGGTCACGTTGAGTGCCGGCATGGATCGATGATAGCTCGTTGGTACCTGAACAGGTACCTGCTACCGTGCGCGGTCGACGCGGCTCTCCTCCCAGACGGGCTCGTCGGAGGCCTGCACCCGGCCGTCGGCGCCGAAGACGAGGAAGCGGTCGAAGCCGCGCGCGAACCAGCGGTCGTGGGTGACCGCGATCACGGTGCCCTCGAAACCCGCAAGACCCTGCTCGAGCGCCTCCGCCGAGACGAGGTCGAGGTTGTCGGTGGGCTCGTCGAGGAGCAGCAGCGTGGCACCGGAGAGTTCGAGCAGGAGGATCTGCAGGCGCGCCTGCTGTCCGCCCGAGAGCGACTCGAACGACTGCTCGGCCGCACCCGCCAGCCCGTAGCGGTCGAGCACGCGGCTGGCGGCCTCGCGGGGGAGACCCGATCGGTGCTCGTCGCCGCGGTGCAGGATGTCGAGCAGGGTCCGGCCGACGAGTTCGGGGTGCCGGTGCGACTGTGCGAACCACCCCGGCTGCACGCGCGCGCCGAGCTTGGCGTCGCCGTCGTGCTCGACCGGGACGAGCGCGTCGCCCGCTGCGGCGAGATGCCCAGCGCCCGGGTCGGGATCCGTCCCACCACCGGCGAGCAGCCGGAGGAAGTGCGACTTGCCCGACCCATTCGAACCGAGGACGCCGATGCGCTCGCCGAACCAGATCTCCGCGTTGAACGGCTGCATGAGGCCGGTCAGTTCCAGCCCCGTGCAGACGACCGCGCGACGGCCCGTGCGTGCGCCGCGGAGGCGCATCGTGACCTGCTGGTCCTTCGGCCGCTCCTCAGGCGGACCGGCCTCCTCGAACTTGGCGAGTCGGGTCTGCGCGGCGCGGTAGCGGGAGGCCATGGAGTCGTTGAACTTGGCCTGCTCGCGCAGACGAAGCACGAGTGCGCGCAGCTTCACGCGGTCCTCGTCCCAGCGCCGGCGGAGTTCGTCGAGTCGGTCGAGGCGGGCGTCGCGGGCCTCGTGGTAGCTGCGGAAGCTGGAGCCATGGGTCCACGTCGTGCTGCCGGCCGCACCGACCTCGAGGGTGATGATGCGGGTCGCCGCCTGTGCCAGGAGCTCGCGGTCGTGCGACACGAGGAGGACCGTCTTCCGGGTCTCGGCGAGCATCCCCTCGAGCCAGCGCTTCGTCGGGACGTCGAGGGAGTTGTCGGGCTCGTCGAGGAGGAGGACCTGCTCGGGGCCGCGGAACAGGGCCTCCAGGACGAGCCGCTTCTGCTCGCCACCGGACAGGGTTCCGAGCGTCCGCCACTGCGCGCGATCGTAGGGCACCCCGAGTGCCGCCTCGCAGCAGCTGTCCCAGAGCACCTCCTGGTCATACCCGCCGGCGTCGGCGTACTCGGCGAGCGTCGTCGCGTAGGCCATCTGCGTCGCCTCGACGTCGTCCTCCATGAGGGCCAGCTCGGCGCGGTCGACCGCCTCGGCCGCCGCACGGACCCGCGGAGGTGCGACCTGAACGAGGAGGTCACGGACCGTCCGGTCGTCGTCGCCGCGACCGACGAACTGGTCCATCACGCCGAGGCCGCCGTCGATGGAGACCACCCCGGAGTCGGGCTGGAGCTCGCCGCGGATGATCCGCAGGAGCGTCGTCTTGCCTGCGCCGTTCGCTCCGATGAGCGCGGCGATCGCCCCTTCGCCGACGCGGAACGAGACCTCGTCCAGCAGGGTCCGTCCGTCGCTCAGCGTGTAGCTGAGGTCACTGACGTCGATGTAGCCCATGGTGCGCACTCCCCAGGGAGCCCATCGCTCCCGAACGGGCCCGCGCTGGTTCGCGCCGGGCCGCCCACCGCCTGGCGAGCCGACCAGTCTAGCGGCGTCGATCCGGACGCGCGCAACCGCCGCTGCGCACGACTCCCGGTCACTGAGCTTGTCGAAGTGCCATGACCGCCCTTCGACAAGCTCAGGGACCGATGGAGGTCGGCTCAGGGGCCGGTGGAGGTCGGCTCACGGGTCCGGGGGAGTCGCACGGGTCAGGCGAGCGAGGCCGCGATGTCGCGGATCCACGTGCGCACCGACGCGTCGTGCTCGTCGAACCAGTCACCCTCATAGCCGCGCGGAACGCCCTCCACCACCATGACGAGCGCGAGGTACAGCGACCACAGGCGCGTGCGGGTCCGGGCGTCCTCGTCGGGGAGGAGTTCGCGGCCGGCTACCTCACGGTAGGCGCGGAGGAGTTCCGTGTCGGCGGCGACCGTCTCCGGCACATCGGTGAAGAGCGCCAGGGAGACGAGGTCGGCGGTCGGGTCGGCCCAGTGCGCGCGTTCATGGTCGATGACGCCGGTCAGTTGGGCGGCCTCCGCCCCGTGCTCGGGCATGACGAGGAGGTTGCCCTCCCAGAGGTCGAAGTGGACCAGTATCGGCTCCCTCACGCTGTCGAAGGCCGGAAGTGCGGTGTCGACCAGGCGTCGGATCTCGTCCGCCGCGACCGGGAGGTCGACGTCGAACCGCAGGGCGTCGGCGAGGACGGCCTCCACGACGAGTCGGTAGGCGTCGGCGGCGCTCGCCGCCTGGAGGTCCGGGCGTACGGGGTAGCCGAACCGCTTCCCCTCGGCGAGTCCGGTCGACGGATCCGTGGACGCAGCCTCCGCCGGGATGTCGACGTCGCCTGGTTCCACGTGGAACGGCGTGCGACCCGCCTCGTGCAGACGGGCGAGCGTGCGGCCGAGGACGTCGCGGGCGAGGGGGACGGTCTCGGTGCTGTTCGCCGGCCGGCCGGTGAGCTCGGTCATGACGAGCGCGTCGCGTCCGTCGAGCGTCGCCTCGAAGACGATCTCCGGCTGCGGCACCTCCGCACGCCCGAGGATGCGCAGCGCGAGCGCCTCGGTCGCCATGAGTGAGCGCTCGTAGGTGAGCCCGTCGGCGTCGGCGGGGGACAGCTTGACGATGACGCGCTCGCCGCCGTCGAGTTCGACCGCTGCGACCTCGTTCGCCGTGCCCGCTCCGAGCATCGTGATGGTCGGGCTGCCGGGCTGCATCGCCGGTCGCTCGGCCGCCCAGTGCTCGGCGACCGCGATCATGGTGTCACTGGGGCGAGGCGTTCGGCTCATCCGCCCACGGTAGCGCGCCCCGCGCCCTTCGCCCTCCGCTGGCCTGCTCGCCGAGCGCCCCTACCGCGGTCACCGAGCTTGTCGAGGTGCGCAGCCCAGAGCGTCCACAACTCCTGCTGGAGTCGCGCGCGGATCACGCGGGGTGCGGGATCTCCTGGCGGGCGGCGTCGGCGGGCTCATCCTGCAGGAGTCGTGGACGACGGCGGGCGCGTTTCTCGGCGCTCGACGCGCCGATGATGACGATCAGCCCGAGCAGAGTAATGGCCGCACCGGCCCAGATCGGCGAGGTGTAGCCGAGGCCGGCGGTGATCGTGACGCCGCCGAGCCAGGCGCCGACCGCGTTGCCGAGGTTGAACGCGGCGATGTTCGCTCCCGAGGCGAGCGTGGGAGCAGCCGACGCGTACCGCATCACCCGCATCTGCAGGCCGGGCACGGTCGCGAATCCGAAGCCGCCCATGAGGACGAGGGCGATCACCGTGGCGACGGGCGACTGAGCGGTCGCGGCGAACGCGACCAGGATCACGGTCAGCACCGCGATCACGACGATGAGCGTCCGGTCGATGTTCCGATCCGCCGCCTTGCCGCCGACGATGTTGCCGACCAGGAGTCCGACGCCGAAGAGGATGAGCAGCCACGGCACCGTGGTCGAGGCGAAGCCGCTGACCTCCGTGAGTGTGTACGCGATGTAGGTGAAGGCGCCGAACATGCCGCCGTAGCCGAGGACCGTCACAGCGATCGAGAGCCAGACCTGGCCGGAGCGGAATGCGCGCAGCTCGGCGAGCAGTGATGCCGGGGCCCCGTCGTGCTTCGGTTTCGGCACGAGGGTCAGGATGCCGATGAACGCGATGACCCCGATCACCGTGATGGCCCAGAAGGTCGAGCGCCAGCCGAAGTGCTGGCCGAGCAGCGTGCCGAAGGGGACACCGAGCACGTTCGCCGCGGTGAGGCCGGTGAACATGATCGCGATCGCGCCGGCCTGGTTGTGCGCGGGGACCATTGCCGCCGCCAGTACCGAGCCGATACCGAAGAACGCTCCGTGGCTGAGGGCGGCGAGGATGCGGCCCGCGAGCATGACCTGGTAGTCGCCGGCGAGTGCGGAGACGAGGTTGCCGGCGATGAAGAGCACCATCAGGGCCAGCAGGACGGGCTTCTTCGGCAGGCGGGTAACCGCCGCGGTGAGGGCGAGTGCCCCGACGACGACGGCCAGGGCGTAGCCGGAGATGAGCCAGCCGGCTGCGGCCTCCGAGACGCCGAAGTCGTCCGCCACCTCGGGCAGCAGCCCCATGATGACGAACTCCGTGAGGCCGATGCCGAAGCCGCCGAGGGCGAGGGCGATGAGACCGAGTGGCATGACGATTCCTGCGATTCCTGGGGGTCGTGGGGGAGTGCTGGTGGCCGGAGGGCGGGACGCGTACGCTGATAGTTGCAGACGCGTGATAGATATCGTTGCACGCGCTAGGTAATAGCGCAAGCAACTATGTGCGTCTGCAATCAATTGATCGATGTTCGAACCGAGGAGTCCCGATGGGCATCGCCGACGACGCTGTTGAGATCCGCGCGCAGGGGTGGCGGACGCTCGCCGCCCTGTACGGATCGATCGAGTCCGATCTGGAACGTGCGCTGCAGGCCGAGGCCCGGCTCTCGGTGGTCGAGTACACCGTGCTCGACGCCCTGGGGCGCCAGGACGGCTGGCATATGCGCATGCAGCAGCTCGCCCGCGCGACGGCCCTGTCGCCGAGCGCCACCACCCGACTCGTCAACCGCCTCGAGGATCGCGAGCTCCTCACCCGTGTGCTGTGCGCCGACGACCGCCGCGGTGTCTACACCGAGCTCACGGCGGCCGGGAAGGCGCTGCTCGAGGAGGCCCGGCCGGTGCACGACCGCGCCCTTGAGGAGTCGCTCACCACCGCAGAATCGCTCCCGGAACTCGCGCCGCTCGTGGAAGCGATCCACCGGTTGGAGCCCGTCGCCACCACCGCCTGACCCGTTCGCAATTCAGGATGCCCCCGGCGTGTCCGTGCTGCGGGGCGGCGGCGCCGACGAGACACGCGGGTGCGTCCTGAATTGCGAACACTGCGTCGGTGGGTGATGCCAAGCTGAGTCGTCCGACCCGAGGGAGCACGATGAGCACCGCAGCAGCGAACACCCGTGTCACCGCGCTCGTCGCACCAGGGTCCCGCAGGGTGCTCGGCGCCTATCTCGGCGCCGCACTCATCTGGGGTGCCAGCTTCCTCTTCATGAAGACGGGCCTCACCGGACTCGCTCCGACGCAGGTCGCACTGTCCCGCGTGGTGCTCGGCGCCGTCACGCTCTGCATCATCATGCTCATCACCCGACGCCGCTGGCCGCGGGAGCGTCGGCTCTGGGCGCACCTCGCCGTCGTCTCCGTCTTCCTCTGCGTCGCCCCGTTCCTCCTGTTCTCCTGGGCGGGACAGTTCCTGCCGTCCGGCCTGTCGAGCATCCTCAACGCGACCACGCCGATCATGACGCTCGCCGTCGGCGCGGTGTTCCTCCCGAAGGAGCGGCTGAACGGCCTGCAGGTGTTCGGTATCTTCGTCGGAGCCCTCGGCGTCGCGATCGTCGTCGGGCCCTGGCGCGTCCTGGCCGACCCGGCGATCCTCGAGTCCATCCCGGCGCAGCTCGCCTGCCTCGGCGCGACCCTCTGCTACGGCATCGCCTTCGTCTACCTCCGGAAGTTCGTCCTCGGCACCCACGGCTACGACGCGGTGGTCATCTCCGCCGTGGAGATCTCGCTCGCCGCCGTCATCATGCTCGTGCTCTCGCCGTTCATCGCGATGCAGCCGGTGTCGCTCGACGCCCCGGTCGTCCTCAGCATGCTCGCCCTGGGAGCACTCGGTACCGGCGTCGCCTACATCTGGATGACGACGATCGTCGACTCCTGGGGTCCGACGGCGGCGTCCACCGTCACCTACCTCACACCCCTCGTCGGTGTCGTCCTCGGCATCCTCGTGCTCGGTGAGGTCCTGCACTGGAACGAGCCGGTGGGCGGCGTGATCGTCGTGCTCGGCATCCTCGTGAGCCAGGGCCGGCTCCGGCTCCGGCGGCGCACGCCCCCACTCTCGGCATAGGGTGGCTGGACGGCCGCGCGCTGACGGTCGCGGCCCTTCCCACGGAACGAGGTTTCACATGCGCATCGCATCCGGGCAGTTCTCCGCCGGAACGGACATCGACGAGAACCTCGCCAGCGTGGTCGCCCTGCTCGGTGAGGCCGCAGCGGGCGGCGCCGAACTGCTCGTGCTGCCGGAGATGAGCAGCTACGCCACCTCGGAGCCGCCGAGCGCGCTCGCCGCGATCGCCCAGCCACTCGACGGCCCCTTCATCACGGGCGTCGCCGCCGCAGCCGCAGCGCGCTCCCTCCCGACGGTCGTCGGCACCATCGAGGAGAACCCCGGTGGGTTGCCTTACAACACGCTCGTGGCGATCGACGCCGAGGGCAACATCACCGCGACGTACCGGAAGGTGCACCTCTACGACGCCTTCGGCTACGCCGAGAGCGACGGCATCTCGGCCGGCGAGCTCACCGAACCGTTCGTCCTCGAGCTCGGCGACCTCCGCATCGGCGCCTTCACCTGCTACGACCTCCGCTTCCCGGAGAGCGCGCGGCGCCTCATCGACGCCGGCGCCAACGTCATCCTGCTGCCCGCGATGTGGATCGTCGGCCCGGGCAAGGAGGACGCCTGGACCACCCTCGTCCGCGCCCGGGCCATCGAGAACACCGCCTACGTCGTGAGCGCCAACCAGACCGGCCCGCTCGCCACCGGCAACTCGATCATCGTCGACCCCGCCGGCGTCGTCATCGCCTCCGCCGGCGAGGCACCGGGCGTGGTGTTCGCCGAGCTCGATCCGGCGCGACTCGACACCGTGCGGGCACGGGTGCCTTCGCTCGCCAACCGCCGGTTCACCGTGGTCCCGCGGGCCGCCGAATGAGCGTGGGCGAACGCGTGGGCGACCCGGTCGGTCTCTCCGAGGTCGTCTCCATCACGCGCGACCTCATCCGGATCGACACCTCGAACTACGGCGGCGGGCGTGCCGTCGGCGAGTCCCGCGCGGCGGACCTCGTCGAACGCCTGCTCGGTGAGGTCGGGATCGTGTGCGAGCGCTTCGAGGCAGAGCCCGGCAGGACGAACCTCGTCGCGCGATGGCCGGGTCGTGACCGCACGCTGCCCGGTCTGCTGCTGCACGGGCACCTCGACGTCGTCCCGGTCGACGCGGCCGCGTGGACGGTCGACCCGTTCGGCGGCGAGATCGCCGACGGCATGCTGTGGGGCCGCGGCGCCGTCGACATGAAGAACATGGTGGCGATGATCGTCGCGTCGGTCCGGCGCATGGCGACGGCGGGGGAGCAGCCCGAGCGCGACGTCGTCTTGGCGTTCTTCGCCGACGAGGAGGCCGGGTGCGTCCTCGGCTCGCAGTGGATGGTGGAGCACCACCCGGAGCAGTTCGCCGGCGTCCGCGACGCGATCAGCGAGGGCGGCGGGTACAGCGTCACCCTCGGCGAACGGGCCGACACCCGCGCGTACCTGCTCAACACCGGTGAGAAGGGCGTGCTCTGGTTGCGCCTGACCGCCCACGGTGCCGCCGGTCACGCCTCGCTCGCGAGCCAGGATTCGGCGATCGTGAAGCTCGCCGCCGCCGTCGGCCGGATCGGCGCGCTCGACTGGCCGGTGTCGTTCACCGAGACCACGACGCACCTGTTCCAGCGACTGCGCGAACTGACCGGAGCGTCCTCCGAGCTGTCGCCGTTCGAACTCGCCGCGCTCGTCGGTCCCAGCGCATCGCGGCTGCGCGCCGGCCTGCAGAACGTGGCGAACGTCACCATGATCACCGGCGGGTACAAGGAGAACGTGATCCCCGAGTCCGCGACCGCGACGGTCGACGCCCGGTTCCTGCCCGGCCAGCGGGACGAGGTCATCGCGCGCATCCGCGAGGCGGCGGGCGAGGGGGTCGACGTCGAGGTCCAGCTGGAGCTCATCGCGATGGAGTCGCCGAACGACGGTGAGCTCGTCTCGGTGATCGAAGCGGTCATCGAGCGGCACGATCCCGGTGCGACCGTGCTCCCGCACCTCATCCCCGGCGGCACCGACGCGAAGGCGCTCAGCCGACTCGGCATCACGGGGTACGGGTTCATCCCGCTGAGGTTGCCGGCGGACTTCGACTTCCCCGGGATGTTCCACGGTGTCGACGAACGTGTGCCACTCGATGCGCTCGACTTCGGCTGCGCGGTGCTCACGGACATCATCCGCTCGGTCTGACGGGCAGGGGACCGGGGGCCGACCGGTGTTCGGGTTCGCCGATGGGCCACCCGGGGTCGGGTGGCACGGGGTTCTGGCGAGCTCGGGGTCCGGGAGTCTCGGCGGTACTAGCGTGCGGGTGGTGCAGGCGGAACAGGCGTCGTCGCCGTCGCGAACGGGCCGGAGAGCCTCGCCCACTGCAGCAGCATGATGGTCTTCGCGTCGATGATGTCGTCGCCGATGCGCGCGATCGCGTCGTCGATGTCGAGTTCGAGGAGCTCGATCTCCTCGCCCTCCTCGGCGAGCCCGCCCCAATCGCCACGACGCGCAGCGGGGTCGTACTCGGCAGCATAGAAGTGCAGGCGTTCGGTCACGGAGCCGGGGCTCATGAAGGCGTCGAACACGTGCTGGACGGCCTCGACCGCGAACCCGGTCTCCTCGCGGGCCTCGCGGGCTACCGCCGTCTCGGGATCGTCGTCGTCGAGCAGGCCCGCGGCGGTCTCGATGAGCTCGCCGGTCGGGTGTCCGTTGACGTAGGCCGGGTAGCGGAACTGCCTGGTGAGCAGGACCTTCCGGGAGTCACTGTGGTAGAGCAGGATGGTCGCGCCGTTGCCGCGGTCGTAGGTCTCGCGCTGCTGCGTCGACCAGGCGCCCGAGCGGTCCTGGACCCGCAGGGTCGTCCGGCGGAGGACGTGCCAGGCGGCGGCGACCAGTTCCACGTCGGTCACCTGGACGCGCGGGTTGCCGGTGAGGTCGAGGCCGGTCCGGTGCAGACCGGTGCGCCCGCGGGCGTCGGGGAGGTCTGCTCCGGGTTGCGGCTCCCGGACCGTCGTGGGATCGGCCATCCATCGAGTGTACGACCGCCTGCGAACCGCATACGAGCGGGATGTCCCGGGGGGGGGCGCCGCCCGGGAGAGCCCTGCTGCGCGACGCGCCCGATCGTGAATGGCGACCGGTCTTCGGTTTTCGCGGGTTCTGCAACATACTGGTGGGAGCACCGGTCGCGGTCCACGGAGGACCCCCGTCGAAAGGCACTCGATGACGAGCAGCAGTCCCGCCAGCAGCAGCCCCGTCGCCAGCGGAGGCACCACGGCATCGGCGCGGTCGGTCGCCTGGGTCGTGACCACCCAGGACGCCCCCTGGCAGGAGCAGGAGGCTCTCGGGTTCGGTCGACTCGCGGGTATGCCGAACGTCATGGTCGACGTGACGAACCCGCAACAGACCGTCGACGGCATCGGCGGGTGTTTCAACGAACTCGGCTGGACCGCGCTCGGGCTCCTGTCCGAGGAGGACCGAGAGGGCATCCTGTCCGACCTCTTCACGCCGGGCGCGGGGCTCAACCTCTCGCTCTGCCGCATGCCCGTCGGCGCCAACGACTTCTCCACCGATTGGTACTCCTACGACGAGGTCGACGGCGACTTCGACCTTGAGCACTTCAGCATCGACCACGACCGCGCGACGCTCGTCCCCTTCATCCAGGCGGCACAGCGCTACCAGGGCGATCTGCGCCTCTGGGCGTCGCCGTGGAGCCCGCCCACCTGGATGAAGACGAACGGGCACTACGCGGCCGCGCGACCCTGGGCGGAGTCAGGCGTCGACAACGGCATCCGTGACGACCAGCTGGGCTCCGAGGGGACGGATCTCTTCATCCTCGAGGACCGCTACCTCGAGACCTACGCCCGGTACTTCGCCCGCTTCGTCGAGGCCTACGGCGAGGAGGGTATCCGGGTCGAGATGGTCATGCCGCAGAACGAGTTCAACTCGGCGCAGGTGTTCCCGAGCTGTGTGTGGACGGCCGAGGGGCTCGCTCGGTTCATCGCGGTCCTCGGGCCGGAGATGGACCGTCTCGGAGTGCGGGTCTTCCTCGGCACGCAGGAGCGGCCGCACGACGCGCAGATCGAGACCGTGCTCCGGGATCCGGCGGCCGGTCCCTGGGTCGCCGGAGTCGGATTCCAGTGGGCCGGCAAGGGCGCGATCGCCGCGGTGCATCACGCCCACCCGGACCTCGCGCTGTACCAGACCGAGCAGGAGTGCGGTGACGGCCGGAACGACTGGCGCTTCGTGCGGCACACCTGGGGACTCATGCGCCACTTCTTCACGAACGGCGCACAGGCCTACACGTACTGGAACCTCGCGCTCACCGAGGGAGGGGTCAGCCGCTGGGGCTGGGCGCAGAACTCGCTCGTCGTCGTGGATCCCGAGACCCGGGCCTTCCGCTACACGCACGAGTACTTCCTCATGCGGCACCTGGGGCACTTCCTGCAGCCGGGAGCGCAGCGGCTCGCAACGATGAGCTGGACCGGACACGAGAACCTGCTCGCCTTCCGCAACCCGGACGGCGGCGTCGTGCTCGTGATGCAGAACGACCTCGGCGAGCCGCTCCCCATCCAGATCGTGGTGGGCGACGACGTCATCACGCCGACCCTGCCGGCCGACTCCTTCGTGACGCTCGTGATCCCGCCCGCCTGACCGTCGGTGCCGGAGCCACCCCTTGTGGGCGGTCGCCTCTGCGGCCTAGCCTCTCGCGTACCGGCACCGGCGACGGAGGACACATGGGCAGGCTCATCTATTCGGCGATCAGCTCGCTCGACGGCTACCTCGCCGATGAGGAGGGACGCTTCGACTGGAGCGCCCCGGATGCCGAGGTGCACGCCTTCGTGAACGAGCTCTCCCGGCCGATCGGCACCTACCTGTTCGGCCGACGCATGTACGAGATCATGACGTTCTGGGAGACGGCGGACGAGCTGCCGGACGAGCCTCGCGAGATCGCCGACTTCGCGGCTCTGTGGCTCGCGGCCGACAAGGTCGTGTACTCCACGTCGCTCGATGCGGTCTCGACGGCACGGACCACGCTCGAGCGATCGTTCGACCCGGAGGCCGTTCGCCGGTGGAAGGCGGAATCGGACCGCGACCTCAGCGTCGGCGGCCCGCACCTCGCAGCCGAGGCGATGGCAGCGGGGCTCGTCGACGAGGTGCAGCTGTTCCTCTCACCGGTGATCGTCGGTGGCGGCTTGCGTGCGCTGCCGGCCAACCTCCGGCGACGCCTGGAACTCGTCGACGAGCGTCGCTTCGGGGCCGGCGTCGTCCACCTCCGCTACACCGTCACCGGCGAGCCCGTCTGAGGCGGCAGCGCGGCCAGCTCGTCTCGCGCACAACTCCTGCTCCTCTGAGGCGGTGATCCCCGCCCGTGCGCACAACTCCTGCTTGGAGCCGCGCGGCTCACCCGACAGGCCGGGGCGTGCGGCGACGCGGCGTGATCAGCAGGAGTTGCGCACGGGCGGGGATCGGCGCCGAGCGTCCAGCAGGAGTTACGGACAGGTCAGACGGCCTCGAGGATGATCGCGGAGCCCTGGCCGCCACCACCGCAGATACCGGCGGCACCGATCGAACCCGAGCCGGCGGCGGCGAGACGACGGGCGAGGTGGCCGACGATCCGCGTACCGGAGGCGCCGATCGGGTGACCGAGGGCGATCGCGCCGCCGTTCGCGTTCACGATCGCGGGATCCACGCCGAGCTCGTTCGTGGAGTGGACCGACACGGCGGCGAACGCCTCGTTGATCTCGACCGCTGCGAGGTCGCCCGTCGTGCGGGAGGTCTTCGCGAGGGCTGCGACGATCGCGTTCGATGGCTGGGCCTGCAGGCTGACGTCGGGTCCGGCGACGAGCGCGTGCGCGACGACGCGTGCGATCGGGGTGAGTCCCCGGGCCGCAGCGGCTTCCTCGCTCATGAGCACGACCGCGGCCGCTCCGTCGGTGATCTGGGAGGAGTTGCCCGCGGTGATCGTCCCCTCGCCGCCGAACGCGGGACGCAGCCCGGCCAGCGACTCGGCCGTGGTGTCGGCGCGGAGTCCGTCGTCGGCGCTCACGACGGTCGGACCCTTGCGACCAGGCACGGAGAAGGGTTCGATCTCCTCGGCCTGGACGTCCGCAGCTGCTGCGAGCCGCTGGTGCGACCCGGCCGCCCAGGCGTCCTGCTCCGGGCGTGCGATGCCGAGCGGGCCGTTGCGCTCCTCGGTGGACGAACCCATCGACCGGTGCTCGAACGCATCGGTCAGGCCGTCGTGGTCGAGGGTGTCGACGAGCTCGATGGCGCCGTAGCGCTTGCCGGCGCGCGAGCCCGACCAGGCGTGCGGGGCGAGGCTCATCGACTCCTGGCCGAGCGCGACGACGACGTCGACCTCGCCGGCGTCGATGAGACGCGTGCCGGTGACGATCGCCTCCATGCCGGAGAGGCACACGGCGTTGACGGTGATGGCGGGGACGGTGAAGGGGATGTCGGCCCCGACGGCGGACTGCCGGGCGGGGTTCTGGCCGGCGGCGCCCTGCAGCACCTGGCCGGCGATGACCTGCTGGACGTCGGCGGCGTCGACCCCCGCCCGCGACAGGGCCGCGCGGATGGCGTGGGCGCCGAGCTCGGTGGCGGGTACGGACGCGAACGCCCCGTTGAACTTCACGAACGGGGTGCGGGCGTACCCGACGATGACGGTGCTCATGCGTGTGCCTCCTGAGGCGTGGCGGGTGCTGTCGGCACCTCGCCGGTGGTGGTGGGGTCGAGTTCGACGGAGAACTCCGCGCCCGTCAGGGTGCGCAGCTCGGCGACGCTCGTGTCGGGCGCGAAGGCCCGCAGGACGAGCGCCCCCTCGACGATATCGAAGACGGCGCGGTCGCTGATGATGCGGTCGACGACACCGACGCCGGTGAGCGGGAGATCGCACTGCTCGACGATCTTCGGGCTGCCGTCCTTCGCGACGTGCTCGGTGACGACCACCACCCGCGGGGTCCCGGCGACGAGGTCCATCGCGCCGCCCATGCCCTTGACGAGCTTGCCCGGGATCGTCCAGTTCGCGAGGTCGCCCGCACCCGAGACCTGGAGCGCGCCGAGGATGGCCAGCTGCACGTGGCCGCCGCGGATCATGCCGAACGAGGTCGCCGAGTCGAAGTAGCTCCCGCCCTCGAGGAGCGTGACCGTCTGCTTCCCGGCGTTGATGAGGTCGGCGTCCTCTTCGCCCTCGATCGGGAACGGACCCATGCCGAGCAGGCCGTTCTCGCTCTGCAGCGTGACGTGGACGCCCGGCGGGACGTGGTTCGCGACGAGCGTGGGGATGCCGATGCCGAGGTTCACGTACTCGCCATCGCGGAGTTCGGTCGCCGCGATCGCGGCCATGTCGTCTCTCGTCCACATGATGATCAGGCTCCTGCCGGTGTCGTGGTGGCGGCCGCCGGGCGGACGGTGCGCTGTTCGATGTCCTTCACCCGCGGCGTCGCCGTGACGAGGCGCTGGACGAAGATGCCGGGCGTGACGACGCTGTTCGGGTCGAGGTAGCCGTCCTCGACGACCTCCTCGGCCTCGGCGATCGTCAGCCGGCCGGCGGTCGCGACGATCGGGTTGAAGTTCCGCGCGGTGTGCCGGAAGACGAGGTTGCCCTCGCGATCGGCGCGGAACGCGTGGACGAGGGCCACGTCGGCGACGATGCCGCGCTCGAGGACGTAGGTCTCCCCGTCGAACACCTCCGTCGGCTTGCCCTCGGCGACCGGGGTGCCGACGCCGGTCTTCGTGTAGAACCCGGCGATACCGGCACCGCCCGCGCGCAGCCGCTCGGCGAGCGTGCCCTGCGGGGTGAACTCGACCTCGAGCTCGCCGTCGAGGAACTGCTTGGCGAAGAGCTTGTTCTCGCCCACGTACGACGCGACGACCTTCCGCACCTGTCGGTTCTCGAGGAGGATGCCGAGGCCTTTGCCGTCGACGCCCATGTTGTTGGAGACGATCGTGAGGTCGGTGGCACCCGTGTCCCGCAAAGCCTCGATGAGGTCGGTCGGGTTGCCGCTCAGGCCGAACCCGCCGACCGCGATGGTCGCTCCGTCCCGGACGACCTCGTGCAGCGCCTCGGCGGCGCTCGACCAGTGTTTCGTCATGTCACTCCCTTGTGGATGGCGTGCCGGCTTGACCACATGGTGGTTCCAGCCGATCGTCTCTCCAGTAGTCAGTCACAGGCGTCCTGCGGTGTCAAAGGTGGCATCGGCCCTGATCGCGGATTCGCTCATGACGTGGTCCCGGCTGCGGCGTAGGCTCACCATGTGGACAAGCTGATGGTGCGACGTGGCTGAGGGGATGCGCGGCGCCCAGGTCGTCTCGCGCGTGAGTCGGATCCTCAAGATCGTGTCGGAGCATCCCGGCGGGGCGTCGTCCTCGGCGGTGGCCGCGGCCACCGGGCTCACACGGCCGACGGCGCACCGCCTGCTCGCCTCGCTCGCTGCCGAGGGCTTCCTCGACCACGACGTCCGCGCCGCCCGGTGGCACCTCGGTCCGGAGCTGTTCCTCCTCGGATCGGTCGCGGCGGAGCGGTACGACGTCGCGGAGCTCGCCCGGGAGAGCGTGCGGATCCTCGCGCACGAGAGCGGCGAAAGCGCCTTCCTGTCGGTGCGCCGTGGCTTCGAGACCGTGTGTCTGTTGCGCGAAGAGGGGAGTTTCCCAGTGCGGTCGTTCGTGCTGACGGAGGGAGTCCGCTTTCCGTTGGGGGTCGCGTCGGCAGGGCTGGCGATCCTCGCGTTCTCCAGCGACGGGGAGATCGACGACTACCTGGGTCGCGCCGACCTCGACGAGCGGTGGGGCGAGGCCCATGCCGCCGATCGCGTGCGCGAGCGGATCCGTGAGACGCGCGAGCGCGGGTACGCCGTGAACCCGGCGCTCATCCTCGAAGGCAGCTGGGGCATGGGTGCGGCGGTCTTCGATGCGGCGGGGAAGCCCGCCTGGGCGCTCAGTCTCACCGGGATCGAGTCCCGGTTCCGGCCTGAGCGCCAGGCGTTCCTCGGTGGCCTGCTGCTGGAGCAGGCGCACGAGCTGTCGAAGCGCCTCCGCTGAGGCGGGCGGTCGGTCCCTGCGCCGAGCCGCACTTCGACAGGCTCAGTGACCGGGTGGTCGCTCAGTGACCGGGTGGTCCGGTCCGTGACCCTGTCGCGTCCGGTCCCTGAGCCTGTCGAAGGGCGGTGGGAGTACTACTCCGAGACGGCGGAGAGTTCCTCGAACTCGTCGTCGGTGAGCTCGATCGTCGCGCCCTGCAGGTTGTCCTCGAGGTGCTCGATGCTCGACGTCCCCGGGATCGGGAGCATGACGGGCGAGCGCTTGAGCAGCCAGGCCAGCGCGAGCTGCGACGGGGTCGCGTCGTGTCGCTCGGCGAGCTGCGTGAGCGGGCCGTCCTCCTTGCTGAGCGCGCCGGTCGCGAGCGGGAACCACGGGATGAAGGCGACGCCGTGCTCCGTCGACCAGTCGAGGAGATCCTCCGAGGAGCGGTCGGTGAGGTTGTAGAGGTTCTGCACCGACGCGATCGGAGCGATCTGCTGGGCCGCCTCGACCTCGGCGACGCTCACCTGGCTGAGGCCGATGTGCCGGATCTTGCCCTCGTCCTGCAGCTTCCGAAGCTCGCCGATCTGGTCCTCGAACGGCACGGTCGGGTCGATCCGGTGCAACTGCAGCAGGTCGATGCGGTCGACGGCGAGACGGCGGAGACCGAGTTCGACCTGCTGGCGGAGGTAGGCGGGCACGCCGGTGGGCGTCCACTCGCCGGGACCCTGTCGCGTCTGGCCGACCTTCGTCGCGATCACGATGTCGTCGTAGGGGTGCAGGGCCTCGCGGAGGAGGGTGTCGGTGACGTCGGGGCCGTAGGCGTCGGCGCTGTCGAAGAAGTTCACGCCGAGCTCGGCGGCGCGCTTGATCAGGCGGATGGCGCCGTCGCGGTCGTCGGGCTCGCCCCAGACACCCTCGCCGGTCAGCTGCATCGTGCCGTAGCCGAGTCGGTTCACGGTGAGGTCGCCGCCGAGGGCGAAGGTGCCGGCGGCGGTTGCGGGGCGTGTGGTGGTGTCGGTCATGCGGGTGCTCCTTCGGAGAAATGCGGAATTCCAGCCAAGCACCGGCGGCTGGGAGGCGCACCCCCCTTGCGTTCGGTCCCCGACCCTGTCGACGGGGTCCCTGAGCTTGTCGACCGGCGATCATCGCCCGCGGGCTGTCAGGCCGCCGCGGCCTCGAGCGCGGCGCGGAAGGCGACGATCGCCGGGCGGGTGACGCCGGCCTCGCGCGCTGAGGTGAAGATGGTGCGTCGTGGGAGGTCGGGCAGGTCGACGAGGCGACAGCTGGCCGGCTCGCCCGCCCACTGGAGGTCGGGGATGAGGGCGACCGCGTTGCCGGACTCGATCAACCGGATCTGCGCCTGGAGGTCGGCGGTCTGGTAGCGGACGTCGGGCTCGAACCCCGCGCGGCGGCACAACTGCTCGGCGAAGTGTCGCGACGCCGCTCCGTGCGGCTCCATCACCCAGGGGAGGTCGGCCGCGTCCTCGATGCGCAGGACCGGGTGGATCTCGTTCGGGACCGGCGGGCACGCGAGTCGGATGGGGTCGGTGGCGAGCTGACGGCGGTCGAGTCCGGGGTGCCGCGGGGCGGCGTGGGCGGGGTACTGCTCCGCGACGACGACGTCGAAGTCGCGCGCCCAGGTCTCGGCCAGGGCGGTCTCCGGCTCGTGCTGCACCATCTCCACGCGGACGTCCGGGTGGTCGCGGCGCATGGCGCTGAGGGCCGCCGGCATGAGTGCGAGCGCCGCCGACTGGAAGACCGCGACGCGGATGGTGCCCGACACGGTCGTGAGGGACGCCCCGAGGTCGGCTTCGGCGCGCTCGAGCGTGTCGAGGAGCGCGTCCGTGTGCCCCACGAGGATCTCAGCCTGCGGGGTGAGCTGCACCCGTCGACCGACCTTCCGCAGGAGCTCGACACCGGTCTCCTGCTCGAGGACCGAGAGCTGCTGCGACACGGATGAGGGGCTGAAGTTGAGCGCGGAGGCGACCTCGGCGATCGTCCCGCGGATCTTGAGTTCGCGCAGCAGGCGGAGCCGTCGGACGTCAAGCACGGTGCCCTCCAAAACCATCGGCTCAACCGATGGATATCATTCGAAAACCTTCGCTGTATCTTATTGGTCCAGACGCCGATACTGGCACCATGACCGACACTCTTGCATCGACGCAGCAGCTCGACCGCGATGCCCTCGCCACCGAGGCCATCGCCCTCGTCCGCCGCTGGCTCCAGACGGCCTCGACGATCCCCGCCGACGCCTCCGCGCAGCAGCTCGCCGGTGTGTTGAAGGACCCGACCGGCCTCGAGTTCACGGTCGGCTTCGTCGACGGCGTCGTGCGTCCGGAGGACCTCCGCGTCGCGGCCCGCACCCTGCAGACGATCGCTCCGAAGGTGCCCGCGTTCCTCCCCTGGTACCTGAAGGCCGCCGTCCGCTGTGGTGGTGCGTTCGCCCCCATCCTGCCCGGCGTCGTCATCCCGATCTCCCGCAAGGTGCTCCGCAACATGGTCGGCCACCTCGTCGTCGACGCCACCGACAAGAAGCTCGGCCCCGCGATCGCGAAGATCAAGACGCCCGGCACCCGCCTCAACGTCAACCTGCTCGGCGAGGCCGTCCTCGGTACGGGCGAGGCGGCACGTCGTCTCGAGGGCACCCACAAGCTGCTCGCCCGCCCCGACGTCGACTACGTGTCGATCAAGGTGTCGTCGACCGTCAGCCCCCACTCGGTCTGGGCGTTCGATGAAGCGGTCGAGCACGTCGTCACGAGCCTCACCCCGCTGTTCGAGCGTGCCGCCAAGGCGAGCCCTGCGAAGTTCATCAACCTCGACATGGAGGAGTACAAGGACCTCGACCTCACGATCGCGGTCTTCACCAAGCTCCTCGACCTCCCGCAGTTCCGCGACCTCGAGGCCGGCATCGTCCTGCAGGCCTACCTGCCCGACGCGCTCTCCGCGATGATCCGTCTCCAGGAGTGGTCGGCCGGTCGTCGTGCCGCGGGCGGCGCCGGCATCAAGGTGCGCATCGTGAAGGGCGCCAACCTCCCCATGGAGCAGGTCGAG
This sequence comes from Plantibacter sp. H53, assembly GCF_001650455.1. Classification (NCBI taxonomy): domain Bacteria; kingdom Bacillati; phylum Actinomycetota; class Actinomycetes; order Micrococcales; family Microbacteriaceae; genus Plantibacter; species Plantibacter sp. H53. The sequence continues at coordinate 86,890 of NZ_LWCT01000002.1, read as the reverse complement.
TCGTCCCTCCACGACTGGCCGCTCGCCACCTGGTCCACCAAGCAGGACTCCGACACCAACTACAAGCGCGTCGTCGAGTACGCTCTGCACCCCGACCGCATCGACAACGTGCGCATCGGCGTCGCCGGCCACAACCTCTTCGACATCGCCTTCGCCTGGCTGCTCGCCAAGCAGCGGGGCGTCGAGCGCGGCGTCGAGTTCGAGATGCTGCTCGGCATGGCCCAGGGCCAGGCCGAGGCCGTGAAGCGCGACGTCGGCGAGCTCCTGCTCTACACGCCGGTCGTGCACCCGCAGGAGTTCGACGTCGCCATCGCGTACCTCATCCGCCGCCTGGAGGAGGGCGCGAGCCAGGACAACTTCATGTCCGCCGTGTTCGAGCTGAGTGAGAACGAGACCCTCTTCGCCCGTGAGCAGCAGCGGTTCCTCGCGTCGCTCGCGGAGCTCGACACCACCGTCCCCGCGCCGAACCGACAGCAGGACCGCACGAAGGCCGCCGAGGCCTCGCCGGTGGACGCGTTCGAGAACACCCCCGACACCGACCCGTCGCTCCCCGCGAACCGCGTCTGGGGACGCGACATCCTCACCCGCGTCGCCGAGTCGCGGCTCGGGAACGACACCGTCGCCGCGTCCATCCTCGACAGCGTCGAAGCCCTCGACGCCGTCATCGACGGGGCGACCGCAGCGGGCGCCTCGTGGGGGTCGCTCTCCGGCGCCGAGCGTGCGGTCATCCTGCACCGCGCCGGCGACGTCCTCGAGCAGCGTCGCGCCGACCTCATGGAGGTCATGGCGTCCGAGACCGGCAAGACCCTCGACCAGTCCGACCCCGAGGTGTCGGAGGCGATCGACTTCGCCCACTACTACGCCGAGCGCGCCCGCGAGCTCGATCACGTGGACGGCGCGACCTTCACCCCCGCGAAGCTCACCGTCGTCACCCCGCCGTGGAACTTCCCCGTCGCCATCCCCGCCGGCTCGACCCTCGCGGCGCTCGCCGCCGGTTCGCCCGTCATCATCAAGCCCGCCCGTCAGGCTCGCCGCAGCGGTGCCGTCATGATCGAGGCGCTGTGGGAGGCCGGTGTGCCGCGCGAGGTGCTCCGCTTCGCCCAGCTGGCCGACAACTCGCTCGGTGAGCGCCTGATCGCCCACCCGGCGGTGGAGCGCGTCATCCTCACCGGTGGCTACGAGACCGCGGAGCTGTTCCGCTCCTTCCGCCCCGAGTTGCCGCTCCTGGCCGAGACGTCGGGGAAGAACGCGATCATCGTCACCCCGAGCGCCGACCTCGACCTCGCGGTGAAGGACGTCGTCGCGTCGGCCTTCGGTCACGCCGGCCAGAAGTGCTCGGCCGCGTCACTCGTGATCCTCGTCGGTTCGGTCGCCTCCTCGCGCCGCTTCCGTCACCAGCTCGTCGACGCCGTCACGTCGCTGAAGGTCGGCTACCCGGTCGACCCGACCACGCAGATGGGCCCGATCATCGAGCCGGCGAAGGGCAAGCTGCTCGGCGGCCTGACGACGCTCGGCACCGGTGAGTCGTGGCTCGTCGAGCCGAAGCAGCTCGACGACAGCGGCAAGCTGTGGAGCCCAGGCGTCCGTGCGGGCGTCGCGCGCGGCTCCGAGTACCACCTCACCGAGTACTTCGGCCCGATCCTCGGGATCATGACGGCCGAGACCCTCGAGGAGGCCATCGCGATCCAGAACGAGATCGACTACGGCCTCACCGCCGGGCTGCACTCCCTGAACCCGGCCGAGCTGCGCCTGTGGCTCGACGGCATCCAGGCGGGCAACCTGTACGTGAACCGCGGGATCACCGGCGCGATCGTGCAGCGTCAGCCGTTCGGTGGTTGGAAGAAGTCCGCGGTCGGCGCGGGCACGAAGGCCGGTGGCCCGAACTACCTCCTCGGCCTCGGCTCGTGGTCGAGCGCCGAGAGCACGGCTGAGCGCACCGTCGGTCGGTCGGCGGAGCGCCGTGGTCCGAAGCCCGCTGTCGCCTCGTTGCTGCGCGCCGCTGACGCGGTGCTCACCGCCGACGAGTTCGCGTTCCTGCGTCGGTCGGTCGCGAGCGACGCTGCCGCGTGGGCGGACGAGTTCGGGGTCGCGAAGGACGTCTCGAAGCTGACCGCCGAGCGCAACGTGTTCCGGTACGTGCCTCGTGAGGTTCACGTGCGTCTCGTCGACGGTGGTTCGGTCTCGGAGCTCCTCCGCGTCGTCGCCGCCGGTGCGACCGCAGGCGCGACCGTGCACGTGTCGTCTGCCGTCGCGCTGCCGCCGAAGCTCGTCCCGGCCGTCGAAGCCATCGCCGGTGGGATCACCGTCGAGAGCGAGGACCGCTGGTACGTGACCGCCGCCTCACTCGTCGGGACGAAGGCCGGCGCGCGCGTCCGGATCATCGGCGGGACGACCGAGGGTGTCGCCCACGCGACCTCCGGCAGCCCCGACGTCGCGATCTACGCGGGCGACGTCACCGAGGCCGGCCGCATCGAGCTGCTGCCGTTCCTCCAGGAGCAGGCGGTCTCGATCACGGCGCACCGCTTCGGCACGCCGAACCACCTCTCGGACGACCTCATCTGACCCGACTCCGCGCGGTTCACAACGCAGGAACGCCCCGGCGTGTCATCCCGACACACCGGGGCGCTCTGTACGCCACGCCGATGTCTTCCTGAGTTGTGAACCTGTCTCAGGAGAACCCCGGCGGGTCGAGTGGGTGCGGGGGCGACGCGCCGGAGCTTTCCTGAGTCGGGGACAGAGCGGGGGATCGATCGAAGGAGCGGTGGCTAGCGCAGGGTGCCGTGGACGGCGAACTCGTCGATGCGCGCGAGTTCGGCGTCGTCGAAGTCCAACCGGTGGATCGCCGCGTAGTTGCCCTCGAGCTGCTCGACCGAGCTGGCGCCGATGATCGCGGACGTGACCGTGTCGCGACGCAGTACCCACGAGAGCGCCAGCTGCGCGAGGGTCTGGCCGCGTTCCTCGGCGATCGCCTGCAGGCCGCGGGCGCGCTCGAGGTAGGTGCCCGTGATCGACTCCTCGTTGAGGAAGTGGCTCGTCGCCGCACGCGAGTCCGACGGGACCGTTCCACCGAGGTAGCGATCGGTCAGCATGCCCTGCGCGAGGGGGCTGAACACGACGGCACCGAGACCGAGGTCATCGAGGGTGTCGAGCAGGCCGTCCTCGACCTCACGGGAGAACATCGAGTAGCGGGGCTGGTGCACGAGCAGCGGGACACCGTGCTCACGCAGCGCGGCCACCGCGGCGATGGTCTGCTCGGGGGAGTAGTTCGAGATACCGGCGTACAGCGCCTTGCCCTGCTCGACCGCCGTCGCGAGCGCACCCATCGTCTCCTCGATCGGGGTCTCCGGGTCGGGGCGGTGCGAGTAGAAGACGTCGACGTACTCGACACCGATACGGCCGAGGCTCTGGTCGAGCGACGACAGCATGGTCTTGCGCGAGCCCCACTCGCCGTAGGGGCCCTGCCACATGTAGTAGCCGGCCTTCGAGGTGATGATGATCTCGTCACGGTGGGCGGCGAGGTCCTCGGCGAAGATGCGGCCGAAGGCGGTCTCGGCGGAACCCGCGGGCGGGCCGTAGTTGTTGGCGAGGTCGAAGTGGGTGATCCCGAGGTCGAAGGCGCGGCGCACGATGGCCCGCTGGACCTCGATGCTGCGGCCTTCGCCGAAGTTGTGCCAGAGACCGAGGGACAGCGCTGGGAGGCGCAGTCCGCTGCGGCCGACGCGGCGGTAGGTCATGTCGTCGTAACGGGTTTCGGCTGCTTCGTAGGGCATGGTCTGCGCTTTCATCATCGAATCGTCGTGGTGCCGGAGGCAAGCGTACCGTGATCGTTCACGGCCGAGCCGGTTCGGCGTCGAGTAGCGTGAGCACGTGTCGTCCACCACGCTTCCACCCGCTGAAGAGCCTGTGTCCCACCCGCGGTGCGGGTGCGGCGTCGCGATCGTCCGCGAGGGTCGGATCCTCCTACTCGAGCGCCTCCGCGAGCCCGAGGCCGGATCCTGGGGCATCCCCGGCGGGAAGGTCGACTGGATGGAGCGCCTCGAGGACGCCGTCCGTCGCGAGGCACTGGAGGAGACCGGGCTCGAGCTCGGATCGATCGAGCTGTTGTGCGTCGTCGACCACTTCGAGCAGGCGCTGCACCAGCACTGGATCTCGCCGGTGTACCTCGCGGAGGACACCGTCGGCGAACCTGAACTCCGAGAGCCGGAGAAGCACAGCGGCCTCGGCTGGTTCCCGCTCGACGCGCTGCCGGAACGGGTGACGGTATCGACAGTCGCGGCGGTCGAAGCGATCGCGCGGTCTCGCGGACCCAGGCGCCCGGACGACGCCGACTCGTAGACTCGGGCGCGTGACCGATCGCCCGTCGTCCGACGCCCGCAACGACTTCGTCACCTTCGACGCGCTCCGGGCGGAGGCCGTCGAGCAGCCGGTCCGACGTGGAGCGGGCGCGTGGGGGTTCTTCGGCACGGTCGCGATCGTGATCGGCGCCCTGTTGATCCCGGTCGCCCTCGTCAGCACATGGGCGGACACGATGCTCCGCGACACCGACACGTTCGTCGACACCCTCGCCCCGCTGGCCACGGACCCCGCCGTCCAAGCCTTCGTGGGTGACCAGGCGCTCGCCGCGCTGGAGGGTCAGGTCGACCTCGATGCGGCGGCTGCAGTACCGGCCGACCTTGCGGCGACCCTCTCGCTCCCGCCGGCGATCTCGGAAGTGCTCGGCGCGATCGGCGGCGACACCGCGGATGCGCTGCGCGAGGTCCTGCGCCGGAACGTCGCCGAGTTCGCGGCCTCGCCCGCGTTCGCGACCGCATGGACCGAGGCCCTCCGCGTCACGCATGAGCAGCTCGTCGCGGGCGTCGCCGGTTCCCAGGGTGCCGTCATCGACGTCTCGGCCGAGCAGGGCCTGGGCGTGCAGTTGGGACCGATCGTCTCCGCGACCCGCACCTGGCTGGTCGACGCCGGGTTCGGCTTCGCGGCCGCCATCCCGGACGTCGACCGCGTGGTCGACGTCGTCCCGGCATCGCAGGTCGCGCCAGTGCTCGATGGCATCCGGGTGATCGAAACGGCGGCGGGTTGGTCGCCCTGGCTCGCGATCGGGCTCCTCGCACTCGGGGTGATCCTGCTCTGGCTGGGGCGCCGCAACCCGAGCCGGACCGTCGCCGGAGCTGCGATCGGCGTCCTGCTCGCGGCGGGCCTGACGCTCATCCTACTCGGCGCTGCCCGACTCGCCCTCGTGTTCGCGGTGTCGGTCGCGATCCCCGGCGGCGTCGGGGATGCGGCGGCGTCGATGCTGCTGGGCCCGCCCACCGATGCGGCCTGGTCCGTACTGTGGGTGTCGCTCACCGTGGCGGTCCTCTCCTTCGTCAGCGCCGCGTTGCGGCTCCCCGAGCGCATCGCGCGGGGTGTCCGGGCGGCGCGGCGTCCGCTGGCGGGCACGAACGTCTAAGCGCCGGTGGCCCATCCGTCCGCATGGACGGCCCGGCTCGTCCGCGGTGCTGCGAGTCTGCGATGCCACGGCACCTCTACGAGCGTGTGGAGCAGCCAGGACGCGGCGAGGATCGAGCCGAACCAGACCAGGCTGATCGGGGCCCGGAGGAGGAACGGCATGCCGTCGACGGCGCTCGGCGGGATCGCCTTCGCCAGCAGGATGAGCACGAAGACGTGCACGAGGTACGTGGAGAACGAGAGCTGCCCCAGGATGCGCGCGGGGCGACTGCGCAGCACTGCGGTGGAGCGCGGGCTCGCGACCGCCAGGCCTCCGACGATGATCGCCGCGAAGGTGATCGCGGCCCAGGCTCGTGGTGCTCCGGGTTCGAGTGCGATCGCCGCCACCACCAGGCCGCTGGCGCCTCCTGCGGCGACCCACGCCGCTCGTCGGGTGACCGGGAGGGCTGCCGTCCACTCCGCCAGACAGATGCCGAGCGCGAAGCAGCACAGCACCCGGACGGCCGGGGTCGCCATGCCGTTCATGGCCGACGGGGCGATGGCGGCGGCGATCGTCGTCGTGGAGACGAGCCCGACCGAGAGGGCGATCATCGGGACCGGGCCGCGCATCCGGTCGCGGAGGGCGAGGGCGAACACCGGGAACAGGATGAACGCGAGGAATTGGGCCGACAGCGACCAGGCGGGTGGGTTCCACCAGAGTGCGTCGCCGAACCATGCGCGGGTGAGGGTGAGTTCGGCGAGGAGGCCGATGGGCGGGAACGCCCCGTCGTCCGTTGAGACACCGACGATCGCCCCGCCGACGCAGAGCAGCACGAAGGCGAGGAGCACGGTCACGTGTGCCGGGTATATCCGCGCGAAGCGGTTCCGGAGGTAGCGACCGTAGATGGGCCAGGTCCAGCGCCGATCCTGGTAGGCCCGGGCGATCGTGTACCCGCTCAAGACGAAGAACACGTCGACGGCGAGTCCGGTGTGGGCCATCGGCGCGAGCCACGAGAGCTCGGGGAGCACGGAGAACAGCCAGTCCGCGGAGTGTGAGAACACCACCCACCAGGCGGCGACGGCGCGGGCACCGGCGAAGGCGGTGTGGTCGACGCGGGGTGCCGGTCGGCGGTCGCGTCGGGGGTTTCCGGTCGCGTGGTTCTCCGGTGACGGCATGGTGCTCCTGGATGATCGGACGGCGGTGGTCACGCCGGATCTCCACTCTAGGATGCTTCTGTACCTCATGGTTCTGTACTGTGTGGACTGTGGACAGGACATCACGAAGCGACGGAACAGCTCGGTGGCGGAGGACCGGAGCCGAACCCGGACCGGTCCCGGAACCCGAACCGACGGCCGTCGAGCCCGAACCCGATCCCGATCCCGACCGTGGGGCCCCGTCGCCACCCGAACCCGATCCCGCACCGTCGGCACCGACCGGGAACGCGGACACCCAGGCCGTCCCGCCCGTCGAGCTCGTCCTCGAAGGTCCCGGGATCGACCCGACCGGTGCCTCCGTCAGCACCGCCGCGGTCCTCGCCTGGTTCGCGGCCGTCCCGGCCGGCAGCACCGTGGTCGTCCGCGGCGGCGACGTCATCGCCGTGGACGCGACGATCAGGATCGACCGTCGCCTGCACCTCCGCGGGCGCGGCGAGCTCCGGTTCGTCGGAGGTGTCGAGGCGGCCCCGGCGCTGAAGCTCATCGTGTCGGGCAGCTCGGTGACCGGCCTCCGGGTCAGCTACGCGGGCCCGACCGCATCGAGCACGGGTGAGCGCAACACCGGGATCAGCATCTGGGCGAACGACGTCCTGATCGACGGCGTCACCGTCGACGGGTTCCAGAACGGCATCGCCGTGCAACCGTCAGGTGAGTTCGAGGGCGTCGTCATCTCGGGGTGCCATGTCCTGAACATCGTCGGCTCGGGCGGAGGGCGAGGCTCCGCCTCGTCCGCGGGCGAGGATCGTGGCGACGGCATCACCGTCTGGGGTGCGCGTTCGGCGGTCGTCGGCAACATCGTCTCGGCCGCCCCCGGCACCGACGCACGGGTCGGCATCCACGCCGAGAACCTGCCCGACTACGCGGTCGACCCCGGTTCCTGGGCCGACTCGATGGTCACGATCGAGGGCAACGTCGTCACCGGGCCGTTCCGCCGGTCCATCGCCGTGGAGGGGATGGCCCACACCGTCGTGACCGGTAACACCGTGTCCGACGCCACCTGGTGGGGACTCGCCGTCATCGACACCCGATCGGTCGCCCTGGTCGCGAACACGGTGCGCTGGACGCGGACGGCCGACGACGACCAGGGGTCCGCCTGGGGGCCGAAGCGCTGCCCGGCGATGATCTACCGCGATGCGCAGGGAACCGTGGTCTCCGGGAACGTCATCGAGATCCGCGGCGTCGCTGCTGCGGGCATCATGGCCCAGGCGGCGACACCCCCGGGCGGTTCGACCACCGTCATCGGCGCCGTCGACGCGCTCATCACCGACAACGTGGTCCGGATCGGCGGCGGCACCTGTCCGATCGGGATCGCGCTCGATCGGACCGGACAGCCCGTCGTCTCGGGTAACCGCGTCGCCGTCACGCTCGCATCGGGCTCGGTGGGCGGTGTCGTGTCGTACCTCGCCCAGGACGCGGTGGTCTCCGACAACTCCATCACCGGGGCCGCGACCTCCAACGGGTTCGGGGTGCTCCACCAGGGTGCCGGCTCGATCGTGGTCATGGGGAACCGCATCGACCGCGTCAGAGTCGCGGTCGCCGTGAACAACTGCACCGGTGGCGCGACGATCATCGGCAACACCGGACGCGAGTGCGAGTACGGCCTCGACACCTTCGGAACGACCGGGCCATCCGTGGTCCAAGGCAACCGTTGGGAGTCGGACAACACGGCACACGCGAACGCGCAGCCGAACACGAGCTACCTCTCCACCCGGCACATGGGTCTCGCGCGGCCGTACGGTGGCCAGTCCGGCGACATCCTCGTCGGGAACGGAAGGCTGTGGGTGAACGATCAGGGCACCTGGCGGTCGGCCACCCTCGGCTGAACGCGCGTCAGGCAGGCCCCGATGATCGGGAGCCCGCCTGACGCGGGGTGGGAGCCGACTCAGCTGCGCGGGGCGTGTGCCGTGTCGGACCCGCTGGCGACGGCCGCCTCGTCGATCGCCGACTGCTCCTCGCCGCCGCGGAACTGCGTGCGGTAGAGCTCGGCGTACGCGCCGTCGACCTCGAGGAGCTGCGCGTGCGAGCCCTGCTCGACGATCCGTCCGTTCTCCATCACGAGGATCGTGTCCGCGTCGCGGATGGTCGACAAGCGGTGGGCGATGACGAAGGAGGTCCGGTCGGAGCGCAGTGCCGCCATCGCGTGCTGCACGAGCAGCTCCGTCCGCGTGTCGACGGAGGACGTCGCCTCGTCGAGGATGAGCAGCTTCGGCTTCGCGATGAACGCACGGGCGATCGTGATGAGCTGGCGTTCACCGGCCGAGACGCTGCCGCCGTCCGCGTCGAGGACGGTGTCGTAGCCGTCGGGCAGCTGGCGCACGAAGCGGTCGACCATCGTCGCCTCGGCGGCCTCGACGACCTCCGCGTCGCTCGCGTCGAGTCGGCCGTACCGGATGTTCTCGCGGATCGTCCCATCGAACAGCCAGGCGTCCTGCAGCACCATCCCGACCTGCGACCGCAGCTCGGCGCGCGTCAGGGCGGTGATGTCGACGCCGTCGAGCAGGATGCGACCGCCCGTGAGCTCGTAGAACCGCATGACGAGGTTCACGAGGGTCGTCTTCCCGGCCCCGGTCGGCCCGACGATCGCGACGGTCTGACCCGGCTGCGCGGAGAAGGAGAGGTCCTCGATGAGCGGCTTCTCGGGGTCGTAGCTGAAGGAGACGCCGTCGAACTCGACGTGGCCGTCGGTGTGCTCGGGCAGGTGTGCGTCCGCGGTCTCCGGGTCCTGTTCCTCGGCGTCGAGCAGCTCGAAGGTGCGCTCGGCGGACGCGACGCCCGACTGCAGCTGGTTCGCCATGCCGGCGATCTGGCTGAGCGGCTGCGAGAACTCACGCGAGTACTGGATGAACGCGGTCGCGTCGCCGAGGGTCATCTGGCCGGAGGCGACCCGGAGGCCGCCGACGACGGCGATGAGCACGTAGGACAGGTAGGAGACGAAGGTCATCGCCGGCATGATCATGCCGGACACGAACTGCGCGCCGAACGCCGCCCGGTAGAGCTTCTCGTTGCGCTCGTCGAACTCGGCGAGCATCTCCTTGTCGCGGCCGAAGACCCGCACGAGCTCGAGGCCTGAGAACGACTCCTCGATGTGCCCGTTGAGCGAGCCGGTGTTCTTCCACTGCGCGGTGAAGAGCTTCTGTGACCGCGAGCCGATGACCCCGGCGATCAGCGCGGACAGCGGCAGTGCGATCAGCGCGATGAGTGCGAGCTGCCACGACACGATGAACATCATCGCCGTGATGCCGAGCACCGTGAGGGCCGACTGCACGAGTTGCGAGAACGCCTGTTGGAGGGCGGTCTGGATGTTGTCGACGTCGTTCGTGACACGCGACATGAGGTCGCCGCGCTGACGGGTGTCGAAGTAGCTCAGTGGAAGGCGGTTGAGCTTGCGCTCGATGTCCCGCCGGAGGTTGTAGACCACGCGCATGACGAGCCCGTTGAGGATGTACCCCTGGGCCCAGTTGAGGATCGACGCGACGATGTACATGCCGAGCACGATGATGATCAGACGGCCCAGCAGGGTGAAGTCGATCCCCTGCCCCGGGGTGATGTCCGACTTCTCGAGCATGTCGGCGTACTGGTCGTTGCCGGATGCGCGTGCCTGGTCGACGACCTGATCGAGCGTCGCGCCGGCCGGGAGCTGCGACCCCATCACGCCGTTGAAGATCGCGTCCATCGCGAGACCGAGGATCTTCGGGGCGATGACCGTGAGCACGACCGAGAGCACGACGAGCCCGACGACGATGCTCATCTTGACCTTCTCGGGGGCGAGGAGGCCGACGAGTCGCTTCGCGGAGGGCCAGAACTGCTCGGCCTTCTTCGACGGGGTGCCGCCGAACATGTCGCCGTCGGACTCACCCGGGGTGAACTCCGGTGCGAGCGCCTCCTCCTCGACCGCGTTCAGCTCGGGAGCCTGAGCGGTGTCCTTCGAGGTGCCGGAGGAGCGCTTGTCACGTGGTGAACGGGCCATGGTCACGCCACCCCTTCCACAGCGAGCTGCGATTGGACGATCTCGCGATACGTCTCGTTGGAGTCCAGGAGTTCGTCGTGGGTGCCGCGGCCGACGATGCCGCCGTCGTTCATGACGATGATGTGGTCGGCCTCGCGGATCGTCGCGATGCGCTGCGCGACGATGATGACGGTCGCGTCGGCGGTGCTGTCGCCGAGGGCTGCGCGGAGTCGTGCGTCGGTGGCGACGTCGAGGGCCGAGAACGAGTCGTCGAAGAGGTAGACCAGGGGCTTCGCGACGAGGGCCCTGGCGATGCACAGACGTTGACGCTGGCCGCCGGAGACGTTCGTGCCGCCCTGGGCGACGCCGTCGTTCAGCATCTTCGGCTTCGCGCGGACGAAGTCCTCAGCCTGTGCGACGTCGAGGGCGCTCCACAGCTCGTCGTCGGTGGCGTCGGGACGTCCGAATCGGAGGTTCGAGGCGATCGTGCCCGAGAACAAATACGGCTTCTGCGGCACGATGCCGACGACCCCGGCGATCTGCTGCCGGGTGAGCTGCGAGACGGGGACGCCGTCGATGGTGACGTGGCCCTGCTGCGGGTCGTAGAGGCGCGGGATGAGCGAGAGGAGCGTCGTCTTGCCGGAGCCGGTCGAGCCGACGATCGCGGTGGTCTTGCCGGGCTCCGCCGTGAACGTGACGTCCGACAGGACCGGTCGCTCCGCGCCGGGGTAGCCGAAGGTGACGCCGGTGAACTCGACCCGTCCGACCGACGGCACGCGGATGTCGGTGCTCGTCGGCACGGTGAGGCTCGGCTCGGTGTCGAGGACGCTCTGGATGCGCTCGGCGCACACGACCGCGCGAGGGATCATCATGACCATGAAGACGCCCATCATCACCGAGGTGAGGATCTGGAGCAGGTACTGGAGGAACGCGGTGAGGGAACCGACCTGCATCTGGCCGGCGTCGACCCGCTGGCCACCGAACCAGAGCACGGCAGCCGTCGCCAGGTGCAGGACCATCATGATGACCGGGAACATGAGGACGAAGATGTTGCCGACCTTGATCGACACGCGCGTGAGCGCCTCGTTCGCACGGTTGTACCGCTCCGACTCGAACGGCTCGCGGACGAACGCCCGGACGACGCGGATGCCGATGATCTGCTCGCGCAGCACACTGTTGATGCCGTCGATGCGGTCCTGCATCTGGCGGAACAGCGGCATGAGGAGGTAGACCAGGAACCCGACGATGATGAACAGCACCGGCACGGAGACCCACACCAGCCACGACAGCCCCGCGTCCTCGCGGAGCGCCATGATGATGCCGCCGACGCACATGATGGGTGCGGACACCATGAAGTTGAGGGTCATGAGGACGAGCATCTGGACCTGCTGGACGTCGTTCGTGCCGCGGGTGATGAGCGTCGCACTGCCGAAGCCGCCGATCTCGAGTGCGCCGAGCGAGTCGACCTTCCGGTAGAACTCCCGGCGCAGGTCGCGGCCGATGGCCATGGCGGTGCGGGCGCCGAAGTAGACCCCGCCGATGGCTGCGGCCACCTGGACGAGGCAGACGAGCAGCATCGTCATGCCGGTGGACCAGATGAAGTCCGTGTCGCCACGGGAGACGCCCTGGTCGATGATCTGGGCGTTGAGGCTGGGGAGGTAGAGGGCCGCGATCGTCGAGATGAGCTGCAGCACGAACACCGCGACGACCCAGGCCGCGTACGGCTTGGCGTGTCGGAGGGCGAGGGCGAGGAGGGCCACGTGAGGTCCTTTGTGGTTCATGTCCGCGGCGGAGCGGCCGTGCGGACGGAGGGGGCGGAACTGGGCTGGCGCGAGACCAGTGCCTCCGACGGCAGCGCGAACCGACGGAGACCATGAAGGACGTGCCCGAGTGACGATACTCCGAGCCGGAGACACGGTGGGGTCCCGGTTCGGAATCGTGATGATCACGTCGGCGCACGCGTCACGCGTCGGCCCAGGCTAATATACCTGTCGTCCAGAACCCGAATCGTGCGGGCGACGTGGTCAGCCGACGCCCACGCTGATGGTGTGCCATCCCTCCGCGCCGTCGGGGACGACGTCGACGGGGGTCTCGCTCTGCGTCTTGCCCGCGGCGTCGGTCGCGCGGACGGCGATGGTGTGGTCACCGGCCGGGGCGTCCCACTGGAGGACCCACTGCACCCAGGTGTCGTCGGAGATGGCGGTCGCGAGCGTCGTGTCGAGCCAGTCGCCGTCGTCGATCCGGACCTGGACACGGTTGACGCCCGTGTGCTGCGCCCAGGCGACGCCGGCGATCGCGACGTTCCCCGCCGCGACACGTCCACCGTCACGCGGCACGTCGATGCGTGACTCCGTCTTGATGGGCCCGCGCTCCGACCAGCCGCGGTCGGTCCAATAGGCCCGAGCGTCCGCGTAGCGGGTCACCTCCAGCTCGACGACCCACTTGGTGGCGGAGACGTACCCGTACAGCCCCGGGACGACCATGCGAACCGGGAAGCCGTGCTGCAGCGGGAGCGGTTGCCCGTTCATCCCGACGGCGAGGAGGCTGTCGCGGTCCTCGTCCTGCAGGACCTCGAGCGGGGTCCCGGCGGTGAACCCGTCGATGCTCCGCGACAGGACCATGTCGGCACCGGCCGTGGGTTTCGCGCGCGCCAGCAGCTCGCGGATCGGGTACCCGAGCCAGAGCGCGTTGCCGATGAGGTCGCCACCGACGGGGTTCGAGACGCAGGTCAGCGTGATGATCGACTCCTGCAGCGGGAGGGCGAGGAGTTCCTCGAACCCGATCTCGACCTCCTGCTCGACCATGCCGGTGATCTTGAGGCTCCAGGTCGAGGGGTCGATGTTCGGCACCTGGAGGGCGGTGTCGATCCGGTAGAAGGAGTCGTTCGCCGACACGACCGGCGTGAGCCCGTCGATGCCGAGTTCGGCTCCGGCCGGGACCGGCGGCGCGGCCACGGCGGCCGTCGGGAGCTTGAGCGCCTTCCGGATGCTCTCCACGGCGACCGCTCCGGCCGAGGCGACGCGTGCGCCGACCCCGATGACGAGGGCACCGACCGCGGTGCCGCCGAGCAGGACGAGGAAGGAGCGTCGGGGGAGTTCGGCCCGGGAGGCCCCGACGACCGGCCGGGCCTCGTCCGCGACCGTCGCGTCGTCCCAGGTGCGGAGGCGGGTCACGAGCAATCGCAGCACCAGGATGCCGACCGCCGTGCCGACGACGCTCGGGAAGGCCCAGTCGAGGCCCGCGTCGGCACGGGTGATCGCTGCGACGACCGCGACGACGCCGACGAGCGCGAGCGCGATGCTCCCGACCGCCGGCCGACGCTCCTCGAGGACACCGATCCCGACGGCGAGGGCCGCGACCAGCACGCCGAGCACGATGAGCAGCACGAGCTTGTCGTCGGTGCCGAACAGGGCGATGACGAGGTCCTTCACCCAGCCGGGCACGAGGTCAATCACGAGGGAACCCACGGCGAGCAGGGGCGAGCTCGCGGGGGCGACGAACGCCGCGACGGCCTCGGCCGAGCCGAGGGTGGCGACGGCTGCGACGACGCCGGACGCACCGGCGAGCAGGGTGCGGCGGCGGGGCTCCATGTCCGTCATGCTACGCGCGCCCGCTGGGCGTTCCTCCCCGAAGCGGCTCTAGAGGGGCAAGTCGGCCGTCCATCCCCGTACCCTGGGGGGATGACCACAGTCGGGCTCGGAATCCCACGCATCGGGTCGCCGCTCAGGCACATCCCGGACGCTGCCGGGCGCCCCGACGTCGACGGCCTCATCGACCGGTTCGGCCGCGTGGCGCGCGACCTCCGGGTGTCGATCACGGAGAAGTGCTCCCTGCGCTGCACGTACTGCATGCCCGAGCAGGGGCTCCCGGCGATCGCCCGCGACGACCTCCTGACGCCGACCGAGATCGGTCGACTCGTCGAGATCGCCGTCCGCGACCTCGGCGTGCACGACATCCGGTTCACGGGCGGCGAGCCGCTCATGCGTCCTGACCTCGCGGAGATCATCGCCCGCAGCTCCGCCGTCGCCGGCGACGCCTCCATCTCCATGACCACGAACGGCATCGGACTCGACAAGCGTGTCGACGAGCTCGTGGCAGCCGGGCTCACCCGCGTGAACATCTCCCTCGACACCGTCGACCGCGACCACTTCGCGCGGCTCACGCGCCGCGACCGCCTGCCCGCCGTCCTGGCCGGCATCGAAGCCGCCAAGCGCGCCGGGCTGACGCCGCTGAAGATCAACGCCGTCCTCATGCGCGACACACTGGACGGCGCGGTCGCCCTGCTCTCCTGGGCGATCGAGAACGGTTGCCGTCTCCGCTTCATCGAGCAGATGCCGCTCGACGCCGACGAGGCGTGGGTGCGGGAGAACATGGTCGACGCGGCCGAGTTGCTCGACGTCCTCGGCTCCCGGTTCACGCTCACCGCTCCGCACCGCGAGGACCCGTCCGCTCCCGCCGAGGAGTGGCTCGTCGACGGCGGCCCGGCGACGGTCGGCATCATCGCCTCGGTCACGCGCTCCTTCTGCGACGACTGCGACCGAACCCGGCTCACGGCCGAGGGGACGATCCGCTCCTGCCTCTTCGGCGACGACGAGACCGACCTCCGAGGCATGCTGCGTTCGGGTGTCGAGGACGTCGAGATCGCGGACCGCTGGCGCGCGGCGATGTGGCACAAGCAGGCCGGGCACCGGATCGCGTCGCCCGACTTCGTCCGTCCGGAGCGGAGCATGGGAGCGATCGGTGGCTGAGACGACGACGCTGCAGGTGCTCGTGCGCTACTTCGCCGCAGCCGAAGAGGCCGCAGGCGTGCCCGAGGAGTCCCTTCCCGCGGTCGCGACGGTGGGCGAACTGAAGTCCGTGCTGCTCGAGCGCTACGGTGACGCGATGGCCAAGGTGCTCGCTTCAGGCTCGTTCCTCGTCGACGGCGTCGTCAGTCGCGACGACGCCCGTCCGCTCGGCGCCCGGGTCGACGTCCTCCCGCCCTTCGCCGGCGGCTAGGACGGCGACGTCGCCGAGCGACCACGCTCGGCCAGGGCGCGGGTCGCGCGGTGTTGGAACCATCGCACGAGGTCCAGGATGCGATGGCGCCGTGCATCCGATTCGTCCTCGTGCGACGCCCGGTAGCCGGGGATCGAATCGACCGGGTAGTCGTCGAGGTTCTCGCAGCGCATCGTCCAGTCGGGGAACCGCCGGTAGTCGATCTCCTCCTCGACCAGGACCCGCAGCTCGCTGTGTCTGGTGTCCTCGCGCAACCGCTGCAGCACGTGGCGCACGACCGCTGGGGGCCCTTCGATCACCTGGAAGAAGTCGTCGCCGCGCACGGCGAGCATGCCAGTGAGGCCCGAGCGTCCGTTGTTGACGCGGGACTGCCGGAGGATCGCTTCGAGCGCGGTCTGGGTCAGCGGCGCAGCGGACGTGCTCACGTAGGTCACGGAGAGCAACGCTGATTCGGGCTGCGTCATACTCCGTGACCCTACACGTCAGATGTCGGATAGGGGCTCATCGCGAAGCCTGCCAGGCGCGACGGGCCACCCCGGCCGACCGGAACATCAGGATGAGCGAGGAGATCGCACCGACGACGGTCGCCAGGAACGCCACGAGTGCGAGCATCTGGAGGAGTTCGCCCACCGACGACGACCGGCCGACGTACGGCGGGATCTCGTCGGACACGGTGTTCCCGACGCCGAAGCCGGCGATGAACATGGCGATGAGACCGAGCCAGACGAGCATGGATCCGAGGGTCGCGACGTGGACCCAGTGCGTGCCGAGCCGCCCGCGCCATCCGAAGGAGGTGAACACCAGGATCGCCGTGAGACCGAGCAGGAACGCGATCGCGACTCCGACGAGGCCGACGGCCAGGGTGGTGGGCGTGAACACCCCGTAGATCGCCTCGAGGCCGTAGGAATCGTCCGTCATCGCGAGCGGTGCCCAGATGAGTTCCTCGATGGGAGCGAGCACCAGCATCACCATCGCGGCGACCGCCCAGACGAGGACGGCGATGCGCCGCGCGCGGAGGTCAGGGTGCGCACCGGTCGTCGACATGGACTCCACGCTAGGCGCTCGGTGACGGTGCCGCACCGAGCAACGCCAGTCGCTTCGCCAGGTAGGGCGCGGTGCGGCTGTCGGGGTTTGCGGCGACGGCATCCGGGGTGCCCGCGGCCACGATGCGTCCACCAGCGTCACCACCGGACGGTCCGAGGTCGATCACCCAGTCGGCCGCCGCGACGACGTCCATCTCGTGCTCGACCACGACGACGGTGTCGCCGGAGTCGACGAGCGCGTTCAACTGCGCCAGGAGACGACGGACGTCGGCCGGATGGAGGCCGGTCGTCGGCTCGTCGAGGAGGTAGAGGGTGTGACCGCGTCGCACCCTCTGGAGTTCCGTCGCGAGCTTGATGCGCTGCGCCTCACCGCCCGACAGCTCGGTGGCCGGCTGGCCGAGCCGCAGGTACCCCAGGCCGACCTCGAGCAGGGTGCGGAGGCTGCGCGCCGCCGCCGGAACGGCCGCGAGGAACTCGGCCGCCTGCTCGACGGTGAGTGCGAGGACGTCTGCGATCGACTTCCCGTCGTAGGTGACCTCGAGGGTCTCGGCGTTGTACCGGGCGCCGTTGCAGGTCGGGCACTTCCCGTAGCTGCCGGGGAGGAACAGCAGTTCGACCGACACGAAGCCCTCACCGAGGCAGGTCTCGCAGCGACCTCCCGCGACGTTGAACGAGAACCGGCCGGCCGTGTACCCGCGCTCGCGGGCGAGGTCCGTGGCGGCGAACGCGGTGCGGACGGCGTCGAACAGCCCGGTGTAGGTCGCGAGGTTCGACCGCGGGGTTCGACCGATGGGCTTCTGGTCGACCCGGACGAGGCGGTCCACGTGCTCGAGCCCTCGCACCCGACGCACGGTGAGCGTGTCGGCGTGTCCGTCCGGCACCGTCGCCTCCGCCAGGCCGGAACCCTCGGTCGCATCGGTCTCGGTGGGCACCTCGTCGTCATCGTCTGCGGTGTCGTCCGTCGTCCGGCCGGCTGCCCGCAGGTGGTCGCGCACGACGTCGCGGAGGACGCGGCTCACGAGGGTCGATTTACCGGAACCCGAGACACCGGTGACGGCGACGAAGGTCCCGAGGGGGATCGAGGCGTCGACGCCGGCGAGGTTGTGGAGCGTGATGCCCTCGACCTCGAGCCAATCGCGCGTCTCACGGAGTGCTCGTCGCTCGGGAGCCGGACCGTGCTGTTCGGGGAAGAGGAACGGGCGGGTCGCCGAGGCCTGGACCTCGGCGAGACCCTCGACGGCCCCGCTGTAGAGCACGTCGCCGCCACCCTCGCCTGCACCGGGGCCGACGTCGACGATCCAGTCCGCGTTCCGGACGACGTCCATGTTGTGCTCGACGACGTAGACCGAGTTGCCCGAGCGCTTCAGCTGCTCCAGCACCTCGAGGAGGGGCTCCGCATCGGCCGGGTGCAGACCCGCTGACGGTTCGTCGAGGACGTAGACCACGCCGAAGAGCCCGGAGCGCAGCTGGGTCGCGAGCCGGAGCCGTTGCATCTCGCCGGGGGAGAGCGTCGTCGTCACACGCCCGAGCCCGAGGTAGCCGAGTCCGAGGTCGGTGAGCACGCGGATGCGCGCGAGGAGATCGGTCGTGATGGCGACGGCGACATCGGTGCGCTCGCCGGAGAGCGTGGTCGGGAGTGCGGGCGCCGCGTCCTTCAGCTCAGTGGTGGGGCGGATGACCTCGGCGAGCTCCGTCATCGGCAGGGCGTTGAGCTCCGCGATCGTGCGGCCGGCGAAGGTGACCGCGAGCGCCTCACGGCGGAGTCCCGTGCCGTGGCAGAGCGGGCACGGACCCGAGCGCACGAATTGCAGCACCTTGTTCCGCATCATCTGGCTCTTCGAGTCGGAGAGGGTGTGGAAGACGTACTGCTTGGCGCTCCAGAACATCCCGTTGTACGGCTTGGCGACCCGGTCTCGTTGCGGCGTGATCTGCACGACCGGCTGCTCCTCGGTGAAGAGGATCCAGTCGCGGTCCTCCTGGTCGAGCTCCCGCCAGGGGCGGTCGACGTCGTATCCGAGGGCGATGGTGATGTCGCGGAGGTTCTTCGCCTGCCAGGCTCCCGGCCAGGCGGCGATCGCTCCCTCGCGGATGCTCAGCGACGGGTCGGGCACGAGGGAATCCTCGGTGACCGTGTGTGCGACGCCGATGCCGTGGCACTCCGGGCAGGCGCCGACGGCGGTGTTGGGGGAGAAGGCGTCGGAGTCGAGTCGGGTCGTGAACCCCTCCGGGAACGTGCCGGCGCGCGAGAAGAGCATGCGGAGCGAGTTCGAGAGGGTCGTCACCGTGCCGACGCTGGAGCGCGAGCTGGGGGCGCCGCGTCGCTGCTGCAGGGCGACCGCCGGTGGCAGGCCGGAGATCGAGTCGACGTGCGGGTCGTGACCCTGCTGGATCAGTCGCCTGGCGTATGGGGCGACGGACTCGAGGTACCGCCGCTGCGCCTCGGTGAAGATGGTGCCGAACGCGAGCGACGACTTGCCCGAGCCGGAGACCCCGGTGAAGGCGACGATCGCATCGCGCGGCACGTCGACGTCCACGTTGCGGAGGTTGTTCTCGTTGGCTCCCCGGACGCGGACGAACGGGTCGGATGCTTCGGGGGCGTTTTCGGGCATCAGATCACCCTACGTCGCTCGCTGCCGTGATGCGGAGTGGTTGACGCGCCCCCACAGGTGTGCGGGCGGCGATCGACGTGCGCTCAGCCGACCAGGGTCGCGCGTGCGTCGGAGACCAACAGGTACAGGGCGCGACTCGAACCGGGAAATCGTTCGAAGCCGAATCGCTCGTAGAACGGGATGACGTCGTCGGTCAGGGCGTGGACCAGGATCGCTCGCATCCCGATGATCTCCGCCGCGCTGATCGCTTGAAGGACGGCATGCTGCAGGAGGGCGGTTCCGAGGCCGAGGCCGGTGAACTCCTGATCGATGGCGAGCCGGCCGATCAGGACGACGGGAATCGGATCGGGTGCCCGGTGCGCGAGCCGCTGCGGCGCATCTTCTCGAACGAGCGAACTCGCCGAGAGGCAGTAGTAACCCGCGACGCGACCCTCGGTCGTCACCGAGACCATCGTCTTCGACCCACCGCTGCGCTCGTTGTTCCGTGCGTATCCGCGGAGCCAGCTGTCGAGGACGTCGACGCCGCAGCGGAAGTCGGAGAGGACGTCTCCAGTAGCGAGCGGCCGTGGAGTCCGGAAGTCAGTCAACGAAGATCGTGGGTCGGTTCAGGAGGTCGCGGAGTCCGTCGATCGAACGCGCTGGGCGTTCCAGGATCGCTTCGAACTGTTCGAAGGCGGCCGCGTCCACGCGGATGTCGCGCTCACGGCGGATGACGTCAGCCGCCCGTTCCGTAGCGGCGGACGTGGTGAAATCGGTGATGGACCGACCTTCGATCGCTGCGGCGGCGGCGATCGCGTCCTTCTGTGCGCTGGTGACGCGGACCTCGATGCGCTTGTCTTTCAGCGGAGATGCCATGCCGTCATTGTACGGCAATCTTCCGTACGGAGTCGATGTCGGAGGTCGGAGGCAGGATCGTCCTCATGACTCGCGGACGTTCCTGGCACGGCTGTGTCTTCATCGGCGTGAGCCTCGACGGGTTCATCGCGGGGCCCGACGGCGACCTCGGCTGGCTCACGGAGCTCGAGCCGCGGGAGCATGCCGCGGATGCGCCGGGGAGGCACCCGGCGCTCGACTGGGATTCGTTCTTCCCGACGATCGACACCCTCGTGATGGGACGTACCACCTACGACACTGTGCTCGGCTTCGGCGAGTGGCCGTTCGAGGGCAAGCGGGTCGTCGTGCTGAGCACCACGCTCGAGGCCGGGGACGACCGCATCACGGTCGCCGGGTCGCTCGACGAAGCGACCGCCCTGCTCGACGAGGCCGGGGCCGGCCGCGTCTACGTCGACGGAGGCAGGACCATCCAGGCGTTCCTCGGTGCGGGCCTCGTCGACGAGCTCACCGTGTCGGTCGCGCCGGTGCTCATCGGCTCGGGCGCCCGCCTCTTCGGCGACCTCGACGCCGACGTCCGCCTGCGGCTCCGCGGCACCCACGCGACGCCCGAGGACGGGCTCGTGCGCATCACCTACGACGTGCTGCCGCGCTGACAGCTCGCTTCACCCCGAATGGTCGCCCACGCTTCGTGCGTGCGACCACTCGGGGCGAATCGAGGGCGGGCCGATCGTTCACAGACCGACCCACTCCGTCTCGCCGTCGGCCAGGTACTGGCGCTTCCAGATGGGGACGGTGCGCTTGATCTCCTCGACCAGACGCTCGCAGGCGGCGAACGCCTCGGCCCGGTGCGCAGCGGCGACGGCGGCGACGAGGGCCAGGTCGCCGACGACGAGCGACCCGACGCGGTGGGCGGCGGCGACGCGGAGGCCGGTCTCCGCGGCGACCGTCCGGCAGCAGTCCTCGAGGAACCGTTGGGCGTCGGGGTGGGCGCGGTAGTCGAGGGCGTCGACCGCCTCGCCGTGGTCGTGGTCGCGCACGATCCCTCGGAAGGCCACGAGTGCGCCGTTGGCGGGCGCCGCGACGAAGTCCTCGATCGCGTGTGCGTCGAGTGGCGACTCCGAGATGAGCGCCAGGACCTCGGGGACCGTCGACTCACTCATGCGCGCCACCTCCGGCGATCTGGGCGACGAGGTGGTCGAGCAGGCCGCCGAGGACCGCGAGCCCGTCCTTGACGCCGCCGGTCGACCCCGGCAGGTTCACCACGACGGTGCCGCCTGAGACCCCCGCGAGCCCGCGACTGAGCGCCGCGGTCGGGGTCTTGGTCGACCCGAGGGTGCGGATCGCCTCCGAGATGCCGGGCAGTTCGCGGTGGAGGTGGGGCTGCGTCGCCTCCGGGGTGCGATCGCTCGGCGAGAGGCCGGTGCCGCCCGTCGTGATGAGCACCGCGGGCGCGGCGTCCAGGGCTGCCGTGATCGCGAGGTGCACGTCGGCGTCGGACACGACCGTCACCGCATCGACCGCGTAGTCGTGTTCGGACAGCCATGCGGAGATGTGGGGCCCCGTGAGGTCCTCGCGCGTGCCGGCCGCGCCGGCGGTCGACGCGACGATGACGGCCGCGGTTCGCGGACGGACCGTCCGCGCCACAGGTGCTTCGATCGGCTCCGACGCTTCCGGCGTCCAGTTCCCGCGCTTGCCGCCGGACTTCCCGAGCAGCCGGATGTCGCCGAGGACCGAGGCCGGGTCGACGGCCTTGACCATGTCGTGCAGCGTCAGGCCGGCGATCGAAGCGGCCGTCAGGGCCTCCATCTCGACCCCGGTCTGGCCGGTGGTCTTCGCCGTCGCGGTGATGACGATCGAGTCCTCGGTGAAGGCGAAGTCGAGGCTCACCGACGACAGCGCGAGCTGGTGGCACAGCGGGATGAGCTCGCTCGTCCGCTTGGCCCCCGCGATCCCCGCGATGCGCGCGGTCGCGATGACGTCCGCCTTCGGCAGACCGTCCGCCTGGACGAGCGCGATCACGTCCGGTCGGGTGGTGAACGTCGCCGTCGCCGTCGCGACCCGCTTCGTCGTGGCCTTGTCGCCGACATCGACCATGCGTGCGCGGCCGTCGTCGTCGAGGTGTGTGAGCCCGGTCATAGTGCCCATGCTTCCACAGCGTCACCGGCGTCGAGTTCGAGGGTGTCCTCCGGGATCACGATCAGCACGTCGGACGCCGCGAGCCCGGCCACGAGGTGGGAGCCGGGGCCTGCGACCGGTTCGACCCGGCCGTCGTCTCGTCGGCGTCCGCGGAGGAACTGTCGCTTGCCGGGCACCGAACGCGCGGCCACCGCGAGTTCGGCCGGCACACGCGACGCCTGCGGCAGCCCGGCGACCCGGCGGAGGACCGGAGCGACGAAGACCTCGAACGAGAGCTGGGTGCTCACCGGGTTGCCGGGGAACGCGATGATCGGGACACCCCGGTGGGCACCGAGCGCCTGCGGACCGCCGGGCTGCATCGCGACCGAGCCGATCCAGCCGCCCGATGGCCCGAGGACGTCACGGACGACCTCGTGTTCTCCCATGGAGATCCCGCCTGAGGTGAGGATGAGATCGACCTCGCCGTGGAGGTCGTCGAGCAGCGCGAGCAGGACGTCGGCATCGTCGACGACGCGCGCACGAGCGGCGACCTCGGCCCCGGCTGCGACGACGGCGGCCGCCAGCGCGGTCCCGTTGGAGTCGAAGGTCTGGCCGAGCGTCGGCGTCTCGCCGGGTTCGACGAGTTCGGCACCGGTCGTGACGATCGCGACCCGCACCCGCCGACGCACCTCGACGGTCGTGATGCCGGCCGCAGCCAACACGGCGAGGTGTCGTGAAGCGAGGCGGAGGCCGGCCGGCAGCAGCTCCTCACCGGCGCGGACGTCGCTCCCGCGCTCCCGGACGAACAGTCCCACCGGGCGCTCGCCGCCGTTGCGCGGACGACCGAGGACGACGGTCTCGACACCGTGGGAATCCGTCTCGACCTCGCTCTCCTCGACGGGCACGACGACGTCCGCACCCGGCGGAACGACCGCGCCCGTCATGATGCGCACCGAGGTTCCCGGCTCGAGCGGCGCCGGGTCGATCGGGCGCGCGGCGATCTCGCCCACCACTCGCAGTCGCGTCTCATCACCCGAGAGGTCTGCTGCCCGAACCGCGAAACCGTCCATCTGCGAGTTGCGGAACAGCGGCAGGTCGACCGGTGACGGCACCGCCACGGCCGTCACCCGAGCTGCGGCCTCGTCGATCGGCACGTGCTCGGCGCCGGTGTCGGTCACGTCGTCGAGGAGGGCTGCGACGTCGGAGGCGTGTTGCTCGACGGTCTTCCGACTCGTGGGCGGTGGCGTCGTCATGGTGGTTCCCGTCGTCGAGGTCGGTCGGTGGGGCTGCACGGGGTGTTCGGAGCCGCGGTCAGTAGCGGGGGACGGTCGGGTCCACGAGGCGCGACCAGGCGTCGATACCGCCTTCGAGATGGACTGCGGAGTAGCCGCGCTCGAGGAGCAGGCGGAGCGCTGACTCGGACCGGATGCCGTGGTGGCAGTAGACGATCACGGGCGTTTCGGGGTCGAGACCGTGGAGTGTCTCGGGGAGCGAGCCGAGCGGCATCAGCGTCGAGCCGGGCAACCGGGCGATCTCCGCCTCCCACGGCTCCCGGACGTCGAGCAGGACGGCCTCGTCGTCGCTCGCCGCCAGCTGTGGTGCGGTGATCGTGCGTCCGGCGTGTCGCGGCTCGTGGGGTGCTGCCGCTGCGGCGCTCGCCGCATCCCCTCCCGGCGTCCGGTGCAGGTGCTCGTCCAGCGACACCTGTCGGGCGCCCGCGGGGTCTCGCTCGTACCGGAGTTCGCGGAACCCGCCGCTCAGTCCGTCGAACATCGTCACACGGCCGAGCGAGAGGGTCCCGACCCCGGTGAGCACCTTGATCGCCTCGGTCGCCATGATGGACCCGATGACCCCGACCGTGGTGGGCAGGACGCCGCCGGCTTCGCAGGAGAGCACCGAGCCGTCCGTCGGCGGGTGGGGGAAGAGGTCGCGGTAGCGCGGGCCGCGGGACGACCAGCTGAGCCCGGCCTGCCCGCCGTACTGCGAGACCGCACCCCAGACGAGCGGGACGTCGGCGAGCGTCGCGGCGTCGTCGACCAGATACCGGGTCTCGAAGTTGTCGCTGCCGTCGATGACGAGGTCGATCTCCGCGTCGGCCAGGAGACCCATGATCTCGCCGGGTCCGAGGCGGAGGCGGTGCCTGAGGATCGTCGCATCGGTGTTGACGGCGAGGGCGCGGTCGGCGGCGGAGTCGACCTTCGGACGGCCGACGTCCGCGGTGCGGTGGACGGTCTGCCGATGCAGATTGCTGAGCTCGACCGTGTCGTCGTCCACGAGGTGGATCGCGCCTTCGCCGGAACCGACACCGGCAGCGGCCAGCGCCGGGATGACGATGCTGCCGAGGCCACCCGCGCCGACGATCAGCACCCGTGCGTCTGCGAGGCGCTGCTGCGCCGCTGGTCCGAACCCGGGGAGGGCGAGCTGCCTGGCGTACCGCGCGGTCGAGGACATGCGCCGATTATCCCACCGGCACCGTGCCCGACGACCCTCAGACCGGCTTGACGGGCGTGCGCAGGAGGCAGAAGGCGTTGCCCTCGGGATCGGCGAGCACGTGCCACGACTCGTCGCCGGTCTGCCCGATGTCGGTCGGGCGTGCACCGAGGGCGAGCAGGCGCTCGAGCTCGGCGTCCTGGTCGCCGTCGGTCGGGCTGACGTCGATGTGGAGCTTCGACTTCGGCTGCGGCGGGTCGTCGCTGCGGCTGAGGATGATCGTCGGCT
The DNA here is from genome assembly GCF_001650455.1 of Plantibacter sp. H53. NCBI lineage: Bacteria > Bacillati > Actinomycetota > Actinomycetes > Micrococcales > Microbacteriaceae > Plantibacter > Plantibacter sp. H53. The sequence continues at coordinate 61,988 of NZ_LWCT01000002.1, read as the reverse complement.
GCGATCCACCGAAGCCGTCCCGGGCTCCGATCTCCACCCCGTCCTCGTCTCGGTCGAGCACGACGAAGTCGAGGACGTCGCACCAGAAGCGGGCGAGCGCTTCCGGATCGCGGCAGTCCAGGACGAGTTCACTGATGCGACATGACATGACGGCAATGTACCGGCGCGTTCCTCGTGGCGGAAGCCGTTGCGGAGCTATCGACCGTCGGACACGCCACGGTCCGTCTCGGCCCAGTCGGTCAGTGTGATCACGAAGCCACGGACGAGGCGGTCGAAGCTGCGGTCGAGGTCTCGATCGAGGCCGAAGGAGCCGGCCGCCTCGAGCGAGACGAAGCCGTGCAGGGTGGACCGGAACGCGCGGATCGCGTCGATGGCGTCGTCGCCGCGAAGTTCATAGGCTGTGAGGACGTCGCTGATGACCTGGATGGCGCCGAGCGATGCCGCCGTGTCCTCCTCGTCCTCCGGCCCGGCGATCCACTGCGCGGCCGTATAGCGTGCCGGGTGCTTCAGGGCCCACTCCCGGTAGGCCCCGGCCATCACCGTGATCGCGTCCGCGCCCGAACGGCCGACGGCCGCGCGCCGTAGGACGTCGCCGAGTTCGCCCTTCGCCTGGAGGGAGATGCCCCGGCGGAGTCCGGCGAGCGAGTCGAGGTGTTTGTAGAGCGAGGGCTGCCGGACGCCGAGCCGTTCGGCGAGGGCGGCGAGGGTCAGCCCCTCGAGCCCCACCTCGTCGGCGAGTTCAGCCGCTTCGTCCACCACGCGCGTGCGGCTGAGTCCCGCCCTAGGCACGGTGCAGCGCCGACTGGAGGAAGCCGAGGACGGCCTGCGAGGTGACCTCGGGCTGTTGGGCCTGCGGGTAGTGGCCGGCGTCCTCGACGAGGACGACCTCCGCCTGCAGGGTGTCGCCGATCCAACGGGCCTCTGCCGCGGGGTCGGGGAAGTCGGGGTCCTCGGTGCCCATGATCACGAGCGTCGGAGCGCTCACACCGGGGAGCGCAGCCTCGGCCGGGGCGTGGTCGGTCCGTCTCGTCGTCTGCGAGAAGGCCTTGCCGTAGGCGGGGCGGCGCAGGCTCGCGAAGACGGCGGCGAGGTGGTCGTCGAAGTCGACCGGCTTCCGGCCCGCGTTCAACGTGGGGAGGTAGGCCTTCCAGACCCGTGCGACCCACAGCGGAGCCATCATGGCGCGGAACAAGGCGAGCATGAACCCGCTCGCCTTCGGGTTGCGGACGAAGGGCCCGACGAGCACGAGACCGGACACATCGTCGGGGTGCTCGGCGGCGACGATCACGCCCGCGCCGGCAGCGAGGGAGTTGCCGACGATGACGGCCGGGGTGCCCAGTTCGCGGATGAGGGCGTGGATGTCCGAGGCGGTCGCGACGTCGCCGTAGGACGAGAACGTCGTGTCGCTGTCGCCGTGACCACGGAGGTCGGTGGAGGCGACGCGGTAGCCGGCCTGGACGAGTGCGGGGGCGAGGAAGCGGTAGGAGGAGCGGAGCTCGCCCATTCCCGGGACGAGGACGACGAGCGGGCCGTCGCCCTGGAGCTCGTAGGCGATCTTGCCCTCGGGGCGGTCGAGGTGGCGGGTGGCGGGCCCTGTCGATGCCGGGTTCGTGTTCATGAAGCTAGTGTGCATTGCCTTTTAGCTAATGTCAATAGCTTTTACGGACCGCCTGTCGGAGCAGCCTCATCGACTCGGCACCGGCTCCGAACACTGTCGCCGATACTCGGCGACCGTGTCGACCTTCGGCAGGATGAGGAGGAGTGCCAGGTAGACGAGACCGGCGGTCCCGCCTGTGAAGAGGAGGAGGAAGAGGGCGACGGTGCGGACCCAGTCCACACGGAAGTCGCCGTACGCGGCGATGCCGGCGCACAGGCCGCCGAACCAGCTCCCTTCCCCGATGCGACAGAAGAATCGACCGCGAGCGGGATAGGCGAGGATCCGGGTCGGCGGTGCTTCCTGTTCGACGGAGCCCGTCTCCGCGAGGATCCTCGCGAGCTGTTCGTCGTCGATCGCGGCGCCAGGGGTCGTCGCCATCGATCGCAGGCGGTCTCCGAGCGCCGTCTCGAGGTCGCGTACGGTCTCGTCCGCATCGGGGTCGGTGCCGAGTGCGGCGCGGGTGTTCGACAGGTAGCGGACCAGGTGGGCGTGTGCGGCGGCCGTCAGCGGGATCGTCTCCGCATGCCCACTCAGGCTCATGTGGTGGATCTGTTCCATGTCAGTGTCCGATCGTCGTGATCATGTCGGTGAGGGAGGACCAATAAGTGCGGAAGTTCTGGAGCTGTACTCGTCCGGCTTCGGTCAGGGAGAGGTACTTGCGAGGCGGGCCGGACGTGGACTCCTGCCAGTCGTGCGCCAGGAGCTCTTCGCGTCGGAGCTTGTTCAGGAGCGGATACAGCGTGGCTTCCTGGACGGGGAAGCCGGCTTCGCGGAGCGCCGTCGCTATCTCGCCCGCGTAGCGTCGCTGATGCTCGACCGAAGCGAGCACAAGGGGTTCGAGCATGCCTCGGCGGAGTGCCGCGAGCTTGCTATCTGGTTCCATACCGGTACTGTAACACGAATCGGTACCGGGCGGGACGTCGTCAGGCGAGGTCTGTCCACCAGCGGACGCCGTCGAGGGTGACGCGCGTGGTCTCCTCGTGATGGAGGACGACGAGCAGGACGTCGTCGCAGTGTCGACAGCGCACCACCCACGCGTCCGGGGTGCCGAACACCAGCTCCGCGGCGAGGGGCGAGACGTCGCGGCACCCGAGGCACTGTGACATCGTGTCGCTCGGGTCGGTGCCGGTCAGTTCCGACAGGGTGCCGGCGAGGACGTTCCCGTCCAGATGCGAGGTCATCACGCGCCTCCGAACCGCTCGGTCTTGATGCGGGCGGGATCATGGCCGATCGCGACGAGGGTGTCGGCGACGGACTCGACGAAGCCGGTCGGTCCGCAGACGAACACCGACAGGGCCTCGTCGCCGGCGGCCTCGAGTGCCTGGAGGTCGGCCGCGACGAGGCGGCCGGCGGGACGAGCCCAGCCGTCGGGCGCTCGCCGGGTGTAGATCCAGGTGACCTCGACCCCGGTCGCAGTGGCGAGCTCGTCGGCGAAGAAGGCGTCCTGCGGTGAGCGGACCGAGTAGACGAGTCGGAACGGCGCCGTGCTCCCGGCCGCCTCGTGCGCTCGCACCATCGCCATGAGCGGCACGATGCCCGAACCGCCGCCGATCAGGAGGACCGGCTCCGTGTCCTCGGGCCGCCAGACGAACCAGCCGCCCAACGGCCCCCGCACCTCGACCTGGTCGCCGACCTCGATCGCGTCGACGAGGAACGGTGAGACCTCGCCGTCGGGGACCCGGTCGACGGCGATCTCGATGCGGTCACCGGCGTCCGCCGAGGCGATCGAATAGGAGCGGACCGCCTGGTAGCCGTCGGGTGCGGTGAGACGGACGTCGGCGTGCTGCCCGGCGAGGTTCCCGCCCCAGCCGGGGGCGTCGAGGATGAGGCTCCGCCCCGACGGGGTCAGCTGCGTCGCCGCGACCACGGTGGCCGCCTTCCAGACGTCGACATGGCCCGTGCGCCTCACGAGTACCGCTGTTCGAGCCAGGGGTCACCGTAGGCGTGATAGCCGTTCTGCTCCCAGAACCCCGGTTCGTCGTCCTGTTGCATGACGAGGCCGCGGATCCACTTCGCGCTCTTCCAGAAGTAGAGGTGCGGGATGAGGAGCCTCGCCGGCCCGCCGTGCTCCGCGGCGAGCGGCTCGCCGTCGAAGCCGGTGGCGATCCAGGCCTTGCCGTCCAGGAGGTCGTCGAGTGGGACGTTGGTCGTGTAGCCGCCGTAGGAGTGGGCCATCACGAAGTCGTAGCCGCTCTCGACCTCGGCGAAGAGCGTGTCGAGGGAGACGCCCTGCCAGCTCGTGCCGAGCTTCGTCCAGCGCGTCACGCAGTGGATGTCGCGGGTGATGTCGTCCTGCTGGAGCGCCTGCATGGCCGCCCAGTCCCAACGGTGGGTCTCACCCGTCTCCGTCCGGATCTGGAACTCCCACGCATCGGTGTCGATCCGCGGCGTGGGCCCGGCGGACAGGACGGGGAAGTCCTCGGTGAGGAACTGCCCGGGCGGGAGCCGGTCGTCCTGCTCCCGTGCCCGTCCTCCGAAACCGCGTGTGAACACCGCCATGTCGACCTCCTCAGGATGGTCATCACCCTAGTGAGCGGGTGTCGGTGAAACCAGACCCTCCTGGGGCCACCAAGTGGTTCCGGCCCCGCTCAGCCGGTGATGAGGTTCGACAGCGCGTCGATCGAGTGGACGACGGCGAGGGCGCCGGTGGCCTCCGCCGGCGAGCCGTAGCCCCACTCGACGAGGATCGTCGGAATCCCGTGCGCCGCTGCGCCCTCGATGTCGTGGAGGCGGTCGCCGACGAGCACGGTGCGGGACGTGTCGACGCCGGCGGCGGTGAGGCGCCGGAGGGCCTCGCCGACGACGTCGGCCTTGCTGCTGCGCACCTCGTCCTCCGAGGCGCCGGTGACGACGGTGAAGTACTGGCTCAGACCGAAGTGGTCGAGGATCGTGTTCGCCTGCGACTCGGGCTTCGAGGTCGCGAGCCCGATCGGGATGCCGGCCTCGGAGATGCGCGCGAGCAGCCCGGCGACGCCTGGGAACACCGCGGTGCCGACCTCGGCACCCTCGATGGCGACCTGGCGGCGGTACTCGGTGAGGGCGAGCTGCGACTGCAGCGGGTCCATGCCCGCGAAGTCGCGGAAGGAGTCGAGCAGCGGCGGCCCGACCCAGCGCAGCAGGGACTCGTCGGACGGGACGGGGGCACCGACGTTCGCCAGCGTCGCCTTCATGCGGGAGATGATGCCGGGAGCCGAGTCCACGATCGTGCCGTCGAGGTCGAACAGCACGCAGGACCAGCTGCGGTGGAAGGACACGGTCGTACTGGCGAGGTAGAGATCGGTCACACGCTCCATCCTAGGGCGACCCCTCCGGCCGGGTTCGATGCCCAGCGCGGTGCGCTGACGTGAGCGCGGGCATGGCGGCGTGAGCGCGGTGGCCCGGGCGTGAGTGTGCGTCGCGGCCCGAGCGCGGTGCTGGCGCACGAACGCGGGTCTCCGGAGGGGCGCGCTCGAGTGCATACCCCGCGCTCGCGTCAGCGCACCGCGCTGGCCGACCCACAGGGAAGGGTTGTCAACCGGTTGCCAGAGTCGTAGGCTGACAGGACCGGCAGCCCCACTGTCTGGTTCCCGATGACGAGAACGAACGCGAAGGCGGAAGCGCACGTGAATGCACAACACCCGGTGAGCTGGACCCTGTCGGGCTTCGGCGACGAGATCGACGCCGACCCCACGACGCAGATCGCCGTGCTCGAGGCGCTCGGTGCATCGCACATCGAGGTCCGGAGCGCGTGGGGCGTCAACATCATCGACCTCGACGCCGACCAGCTCGCCCGACTCGGTGCGCAGCTGGAGCGGTCGGGCATGGGTGTGTCCGCCATCGGCTCACCGATCGGCAAGGTCGACGTGGCCCTCGACGCCGAGCTGGAGGTCGCCCGCCTCTCGCGAGCGATCGCCGCTGCACACGCCCTCGGGACCCCGAACATCCGCATCTTCTCGTTCTTCCGCGGCGAGGGCGTCCCGGTGGAGACCATCCGCGACGACGTCCTGGTCCGCATGCGCCTGCTCGCCGACCTCGCCGAGCGTGAGGGGGTCGTGCTCCTGCACGAGAACGAGAAGGACATCTACGGCGACGTCCCGGAGCGCATCCTCGACCTCGTCGAGTCGGTCGGATCACCGGCACTCCGTCTCGCCTGGGACAACGCGAACTTCGTCCAGGTGGGCGTCGCTCCGTTCGACGACGGCTACGCGATGCTGCGCCCCTACCTCGACTACCTGCAGGTCAAGGACGCGGTCGCCGCGAGCGGCCAGGTCGTGCCGTCCGGCGATGGCGACGGGCAACTGCGTGAGACGCTCACGGCGTTGCGCGACGACGGCTACACCGGGTTCGCCTCGCTCGAGCCGCACCTCGCCGACACCCACGCGCTCGGCGGCTTCTCCGGTCCCGCCTCGTTCGGCGTCGCCGCCCGGGCCTTCCGGAGGCTCACCGACGAGCTGGGGATCGAGCTGCGATGAGCCGCGGGCCAGCCCCCGTCCTCCGCCGCGTCGCCGTGATCGGGTGCGGTGACATCTGCACACTCCACCTCGCGGCGATCGGAACGGTCCCCGGCGCGCAGCTCGTGGCGGTGTGCGACGTCGACACCGGCCGGCTCGATGCGGCGATGGCCACGACGGGTGTCCCGGGCTTCACCGACCTCGATCGGCTGTTCGACGAGGCGCGACCCGACGTCGTGCACATCTGCACCCCGCACCACTTGCACGCCGACCAGGCGATCCGAGCGCTCGAGCGCGGGATCAGCGTCATCCTCGAGAAGCCCCTTGCCCACACGCGCGAGGAGGCCGAACGGCTCCTGGCCGCTGCTGAGCACAGTCGCGCGAAGATCGCGGTGTGCTTCCAGAACCGCTACAACCAGCCGGCGGAACGCGCCAAGGAACTCCTCGACTCGGGTGAGCTCGGCGCAGTGCTCGGCGCCTCGGCGGTCGTGCCGTGGCATCGGACGGCGGCCTACTACGAGGATCGCCCTTGGCGTGGTCGCTGGGCGACCGGCGGCGGCGGTCTCCTCATGAATCAGGCGATCCACACGATCGACCTCGTGCAGTGGTTGGTCGGCGACCCGGTCGAGGCGACGGGATCGATCGCCACCCGCGCGCTCGCCGAGGTGATCGAGGTCGAGGACACGGCCGAGCTCCGCATCGTGCACGCGGGAGGCGCGACGAGCACGGTCTACGCGACGGTCGCCGGGGTCGCGAACCTGCCCGTGACGATCGACGTCGTCTGCGAGCGGGGCACGCTGAGCCTCGGCGCCGAACTCACTGTCCGCTTCGCCGACGGGCGCGTCGAGACCACGGTCGAGCGCGTGACGGCCAGCGGAGCGCGTGCCTACTGGGGCGTCTCCCATGAACGGCTGATCCAGGACTTCTACGCGGGGCTCGACGAGCCGGGCGCCTTCTGGCTCCACCCCGCAGAAGCGCGGAAGGCGTTCGACGTGATCCAGGACGTCTACGACGCGGCGATCCCCGAGCGACGGTCGCCGCTCCTCGCCGCGCAGCCCGGCGGTCGCTGACACACGGCCGGTCGTGGATTAGCGACGGCTCAGGACGCTTTGTCCCGCTTGACGAGCAGCTGCGCTCCCGCCGGGTCGGGGAACCGCTCCACGTCTCGGACGGCCGTCTGCAGGACGGTGTCGAGGTGCTGGGACGCCAGGCTGACGCCACCCATCGCCACCGCCTCCGAACCGAGCGAGGAGACGACCACGTCCGGTGGCAGCGGGCAGATCCCGCCGAGGGTGCGGATGAAGCGCGGCAGGAAGACGTCCGCGCCCGGAGCGCTGCCGCCTCCGACCACGAGGAGTTCCGGATCGAGTGCGAGGACCATGGCCGCCGCGCCGGTGGCCAGGTCGTCCGCGAACTCCTCCATCGCCGTCAGGGCGATCCGGTCACCGGCACGAGCCGCCTCGAAGATCGCTTCGCGGGACGGCCGTGGAGAGCCGAGGACCGACTCGCCGTACCGCTCGTTCAAGCGGGACCACCGGAGTTCGGGCATCTCGCCGACGATCCCTGCGGCACCGTGCACGCCGCGATGCACCTTTCCGTCGACGATGGAGGCCGCGCTGGTGCGCACGCCGCAGAGGAGGTAGACGACGTCGCGGTGGCCCTGTGCTGCGCCGACGGTCAGTTCCGCGCGGGCGCCGAGCGCGACGTCGCCCTCCACCAGGACGGCTCCGTCGAACTCCTGCTCGAACCGCTCGCGCAGGTTCAGTCCGACCCAGTCCGGCAGCCCCGTTCCGCCGAAGTGCAGCACCTCGCCGTCTCGGCCGATCGCACCCGGGGAGCCCACGGCGACGATCCACACCGACCCGCGGGTGAGGCTGAGGGTGCTGAGCACCGCATCGCCGGTCGCCAGCGCCAGGGTGATGCGCTCGGTCGCGCCCGTGTCCTCGGGCAGGCGAGCCGTGCGCTGGCCCAGGACGGCACCGGCGAGGTCCGTCACGACGGCGTGGATGTGGTTCGCGCCGATGTCGAGTGACAGGAGGTGGCCGAGTCCGGCCCGCGCGCTGAAGGCGGTGGCCGGTCGGCCGATCCGGGACGCCGAGGCGCGTTGGACGGATTCGAGCCAGCCCATCTCGACGAGGTCCGTCACGATCGCGTCGATGGCCGTCCGAGACAGCCCGGACGCGTTCGCCAACTCCCGCAGGGTGAGTGGCTCCGGGAGCAGGGCGCGCAGCACACCGAGCGAGTTCATCCTCCGGAGCAACGATCGACTGCCCATCGATCCGCCGGAGGGCTCCACCATCGCCTCTCGAGGCATCCGCCATTCCCCCCTTGCGACTTTTCACGGCACATTGCAGTATTAACTCCGCCTCCTCGACTCTACCCGCGGCAGCCCCGCGGTGGCAGGCGTGAATCCCGCGTCGATCCCGAGAGCGCCCATCCAGACAGAAAGCCGGCCATGCTGCACACCTTCACCTTCGGTGACCTCCGCGTCCCCGCGAACCTCGCCGGCGAACCGACCGCCACGAGCACCGGCTTCGTCGTGCCCGCCGGTCCGGTCGCGATCCTCCACCCCTTCGGCGACACCGGGTTCTACCGGCACGGCTGGAACTCGTGGAGCCCGAGCGGCTGGACCACCACGGACGGCGAGACCATCGGCATCAAGAACAACCCCGACCGGCTGCTCACCGCCGACGATGCGGTCAACGAGACCCCGCACCTCCACTCCGGCAGCGGTGTCGGAGCCATCGCGGGACCGGACGGCACCGTGCTGCTCATCGGGACCCTCGGGCTCGGCAACCCCAGGGTCGGTGCCGACCGCAACACGATCTGGGCGCGGAGCGAGACCGACGAAGCCGAGTGGTTCGTCACGTTCGGACCGGAGCAGCAGGCCTTCGCCGACTACGCGGCCATCCTGTCCGAACGGCTCGGGCGGCGCTCGCAGCGCGCCGGTCGCGTCTGGAGCAGTTGGTACTCCTACTACGAGGGCATCGACGAGGAGCTGGTCGCCCGCACCGTGGCCGACCTCACCGGGTACCCCTTCGACGTGTTCCAGCTCGACGACGGCTGGGAGCCGATCGTGGGCGACTGGACGGCCGGTCCGGACTTCCCGTCCGGCATGCAGGCGACCGCCGGTCGCATCGCCGAGGCCGGGTTCCGCCCGGGGCTCTGGCTCGCCCCCATGATCGCGCTTCCCGAATCCACGATCGCGCGGGAGCGCCCCGACCTCCTCGTGCAGGACGACGCAGGCCGCCCGCTGGCGACCGGCTACAACTGGAACTCCCACTACTACTCGCTCGACACCACGCAGCGGGAGGTGCAGGACCACCTCCGCGAGGTCTTCGAGCGCGTCACCGGGTGGGGTTTCAGCTACCTCAAGCTCGACTTCATGTACGCGGGGGCCGTCGCCGGTCGGCGGCATCAGGACGTCCACCGCGAGACCGCCTACCGGGACGCGATCTCGTTCATCAGGGAGACCGTCGGCGACGACGTGTACCTGCTCGGCTGCGGCGTCCCGATGATCCCGTCCATCGGGGTGTTCGACGGCGCGCGCGTGGGGCCGGATGTCGGTCCGTTCTGGGACAACGCCGAACGGGTCGGCGACCCGTCGGGCGTCGGCGCATGGAACTCGATCGTCGACTCCGTCAACCGCGTCTGGCTGAAGGACGTCTACGAGGTCGACCCCGACGCCGTCTACTTCCGCAGCGCCCGCAACCTCCTCGACCCGGACGAGCGACGCATGCTCCAGGACGTGGCGGCCATCCTCGAGTTCAAGTCGACCTCCGATCCGGTGGTGTGGCTGCACGAGAGCGAGCGAGCCGAACTCCGGCAGTACCTCACGGAGACCCCCACGGTCGAGCAGACAGGGCGGTTCACCTTCCGGCTCGACGGCCGCGAGGTCGACCTGACGGCCGTCGTGGCAGGGGAGGCCCGGTCCAACACCTCGTACATCGGGTGATGCTTGGCGCTCGCCGGAGACCCGGCCCTATCCGATAAACGAACGCCGATCCTCCAAAGATGGAGCTACCACGGACTCGTGAGATTCTGGGCAGGATGAGCGTGAATGCTGGGCCCGCGGAGCGGTTCGAGGCCGCGGGCGGCGACGTCGACGACGCGCGCGAGCTGTACCGCGAGGCGTACCAGATCGGCGGGATCACCGTCGAACCGACGGCCACCGACTTCGGATACCGCTTCACGTCCATCGGCGACGCCGACCTCGCGCTGCGCGCGTCGCAGGTCGAGGGCCGGATCACGGGTGCTTCCTTCACCCAGGACGAGTACGTGGTGACCTGGCTCACGCGTGGCGAGGGCGTGATGGACCTGCTCGGCTCGCCGATGAAGCTCCACCCTGGCGTGCCCTCGATGTTCGCGAATGACCGGCCCGCGCAGTTCGATCTCATCGACTATCGGCTCAACATGATGCACTTCGGCGGTGCGTACGTGGAAGGCGTCGCGGCGGACACCGAGGGGTCGGTGGGTCCGATCCGGTTCGACACGACGTTCCGCCCGTCGGGCGACGCCCTGCGGCGTTGGACCGAGACGGTGGCGACCGTCGCGCGCGTGATCTACGACGACGGGAGTTCCGCGGTGCTGCGCGCCGAGGCGAACCGAGCGGCCGCCGTCACGTTGCTCGAGGTCTTCCCACATCTCGCTCTGCAGCCACGGACCGATCTGGCGGTTCCTCCGAGCAGCAAGGCCCGCGCCGCCGTCGAGTTCATGGTCGCGAACGCCCACCGACCCATCGCGACCGCGGAGATCGCGGAGGCCGCCGGGCTCAGCCTGCGCAGCCTGCAGGCGGCGTTCCGCCGTGAGTACGACGTCACCGCCACGGACTACCTGCGCTCGATCCGCCTCGATCGCGTGTGGCAGGAGTTGCGGGATGCGGAACCGGGCCTGGCCACGGTCGCCGAGGTCGCCAGACGGTGGGGGTTCACCCACCTCGGGCGGTTCGCGGCCTCCTACACGAGCCGCTTCGGCGAGTACCCGAGTGTCACCCTCGCGTCGAGCGCCCGCTGAGTGGAATTCCGGTCCCTGAGTGGCATCCCCGGTCCCTGAGCCTGTCGAAGGGCGGCACCCCGAAGCTGAGTGCTCCCACCAACGAGGCCTGTCCGGCGCGGGCACCCGGTACGGTGTCCGGATGACGACTGGACGATACTCCGGTTCCCCATGGCAGTAGGGGCGACGCGACGCGACGCGCAGCTCGTGCTCGACGACCTCTCCTTCCGGATCATCTCCACGACCGCCGATCGCGACCCCGGCGCGGCCCGCTTCGTCCTCGTCCACGGTGTCGGCACCTCGCACCGGTACTTCGCCCGGCTGCACGACGACCTCGCCCGCGACAGTGACACCGTCTCCGTCGACCTCCCCGGGTTCGGTGGTCAGGCGAGGCCCGTCCGCACGGTCGAGGTCGGAGAGATGGCGACGGCACTCGGGCACGCGCTGGACACGCTCGGGACCGCGCCGTTCGTCCTCGTCGGTCATTCCATGGGCGCGCAGTGGGTCGTCGAACTGGCCGCTCAGCGCCCCGATCTGGCGCGTGCCGTCGTCATCATCGGTCCGGTGACGGACCGCGATCATCGGTCGATGGTGGCGCAGGCGCTGGCACTCGCGTGGGACACGGTCGGTGAGACCATGAGCGTGAACCGACGGGTCTTCGTCGACTACCTCCGCGCAGGGCCGTCGTGGTTCCTGCGGCAGGTGCGACGGATGGTCGACTTCCCCATCGAGGACCGCATCGTCGAGGTCACCGCTCCCGTGCTCGTCGTCCGCGGCGGGAACGACCCAATCGCCGGTACGGGATGGAGTCGGTTGCTTCGTGATCGGGCGTCACACGGTTCGATGGCGGTCGTGCCCGGCCACCGGCACGTCGTGCAGCACACGGCACCACGAGCGATCGCCTCGGCGATCCGTGCCTTCGTCGCCACCTAGGCTGAGGCCATGACGCGATCCACGGTGAACGACCCGCACGCTCCGAAGCCCGTCGGGCCGTATTCGCATGCCGCGGTCGCCCCGACCGGAGCGCTGTACCTGTCCGGGCAGACGCCCATCGATCCGGTGACCGGAGCCCTCGTCGACGGTGATGTCGCCGAACAGACCCGCCGGGTGTTCGCCAACCTCGAGTCGGTGCTGACGGCCGCCGGTCGCGGGTTCGCCGACGTGGTCAAGGTGAACGTCTACCTCGTCGACATGGCCGACTTCGCGTCGATGAACAGCGTCTACGAGTCGGTCTTCTCGGCGCCCTACCCTGCGCGCACCACGGTCGCGGTCGTCGGGCTGCCGCTCGGCGCGCGCGTCGAGATCGAACTCGTCGCCTGAGGCGGTGCGTCCCTGGGCGAGAGCGGCTCCTGAGCTCATTCCGGTCCCTGGGCGACGGGCCATCCGGCCCCTGAGCCTGTCGAAGGGCTGGGCGGCGGCGGGGATCAGTCCGTGGGCGGCGGGGCGGTCGACTCGCGCATGATGAGCGTGGTCGCGAGGTCGGTGATGGTCGGGACGTCGGTGCCCCCGAGGTGCGCGAAGAGGGTCCGCACGGCGTAGGAGCCGGAGGCGATGTGCGGGCTTCGGATCGACGTGAGCGCCGGTGTCGTGAAGTCCGAACCGAAGATGTCGTCGAATCCGATGAGGCTCAGCTGGGCGGGCATCTCGATGCCACGCGAGCGCAGCTCCAGCATGATGCCGATGGCCAGGAGGTCGTTGTACGCGAGGACCGCGGTGGCACCCGTCTCGAGCACGGCCGTGGCCGCCGCCCTGCCCGCGGCCATGTCCGGCTGCGTCGACGGCACTCGCACCGTCTCGATGCCGCGTTCGGCGCACAGCTCCCTCGTCCGGCTCCACCGATGCCGCGACATCCAGGACCGGCCGGGGCCGGAGACGAACGCGAGCCTCCGGTGACCGAGCTCCGCGAGGTGGTCGATCGCCGCGGTGAGGCCCGGGTCGACGTCGGCGACGATGCTGTCGACGTCGTCGACCTGACGGTTGATCACGACGACGGGCTTCTCCTGGCCCAGCGCGCGCACGTCGTCGGGCAGGAGCCTCGAGGTCGCGAGGATGAGACCGTCGACCGACGGCATGAGCCGCCTGGCGGTCAGCAGCTCCATCTCCGCCGACTCCTTGAACTCCGCGAGCACGAGCGTGTAGTTGCGCTCGGCGGCCTCACGCTCCGCACCGCGGACGACGTCGAAGAACATCGGGTTCGTGATGTCGGCGACGATGAGGCCGAGCGTGCCGGTGCGCCCGGTGGGGAGCGCCCGGGCGGCGGGGTTCGCCACGTAGTTGAGCTGTTTGGCGGCGTCGTGGATCTTCTGCGCCGTCTTCTCGTTGATGCGGCCAGGGCGGCTCAGCGCCCGCGACACGGTCGACGGGTTGACGCCGGCGAGCTGCGCGATGTCGTAGATCGTCGCCGCACGTTTCGTCTTCGCGGCCCCCGCCGTGGGTTCGGGCGTTCCGGGCTCGGGAGCGATCGTCTCCGCGGATGCGTCAGAGGTGCTCATGGGGCCCGCTCCTCTCGATCGCCGCCCTCGGCGACCTGAGCCATCGTACTGCCGCGGCCTCGGCGTGCGGGCTCAGGCCTGCCTGGTCAGCGGGTCGCGACATCGAGTGCGTGGCCGGCCCATTCGTACGACAAGCGGTGGGACTCGTAGACGCTCTCGACGCTCGGGAAGTCGACCTCGATCATGTAGTCGCCGTCGTAGTCCGCGGGCATCGCCGCGACGATCGCGTCGAAGTCGAGCACACCGAGCCCGGGTTCCGCCCACAGCCGCTTCGTCTGCGACGTCTCGTGGTAGCTCAGCGCACCGTCCGCCGCGCCGTCGAGGTGATCGGCGTAGACGTCCTTGATGTGGATGCCGCCGAGGCGGTCACGGTAATCGGTGATCATCGCGACCGGGTCCGCTCCCGCCCAGCGGAGGTGTCCGGTGTCGGGCCCGAACCCGATGAGGTCCGGTCCGAGGGTGTCGAGCAGACTGCGGATCTCGTGCTCGGTCTCGAAGACGCCACCGACGTGCGAGTGGTGCAGGGGGCGGATCCCCTCGGCGAGCAGGACCTCGCAGGTCCGGCCGGCGTTCTCGATGGCCAGGTCGAGCCGCCCCTGGGAGAAGTCGGCGCCGATCGCCGGCGTGGCCATGCGTGCCGGGATCGCCATCGAGGAGATCATCGTCCGGTCGAGTCCGAGGGAGGCCTGGGCCGCCCCGAACGCCTTCGCCGCCTCGAGGACCTCGGCGAGGACGATCGTCTCGTCGAACGCGCTGCTGAACAGGCTGAGCGACGGTGCGAGGCCGTAGCCGCCGATCCACGTGCGGTACTCGTCCGCGGTCATGCCCTCGGGGATGTCGGCCTTCACCGCGGTGAACCCGATGCGCTGGAAGTCGGCGAAGGCCTCCTCGAACACCTCGCGGGTCTTGCCTCGCGCACTCCAGTACGGGATGGGGTTCGCCGCCACCCGGTTCGTCCGCTGAGCGCTCATCGGGCCACCGCCGCAACGGCGTCGAGGCGGACCGGTTGGCCCGTGCGTGCGGACTCGTAAAGACCGGTGATGATCGAGATCGCCTGGCGGTTCTCGGCCAGCGTCACGCGGAGCTGCTCCTCTCCGCGGATCGCGGCGAGGACGTTCCGGTACTGGTGCAGGTGCGCGTCCGACATCTGTCCGGCGACGCTCGAGCCCGCCTGCGTCTCGTCGGCGAACTGCGCCGCCTGGTTCGTGTCCTTGCCCTGCGAGCCGAAAAAGGCCTCGGCGCGCTCCGTTCCCGCGGGAGTGGAGTGGAAGTAGGTCAGCTGGTCGTTCTCGATGACCGCGGAGCCTCGGTCGCCGTGGACCTGCAGCCGCGCGACGAGGCCCGGGTAGACGGCCGTCGAGCCGTGGATGACACCGAGCGCACCGGATGCGAAGCGGACGACACCGACCGCGACGTCCTCGGTCTCGATGCGCTCGTGGGCGAGGAGCGCGGTGTACCCGAAGACCTCGACGGGACGTCCGAGGAGGGCGACCAGCAGGTCGACCGTGTGCACGCCCTGGTTCATGAGCGCGCCGCCGCCGTCGAGCGCCCAGGTGCCGCGCCAGTCGCCGGAGTCGTAGTAGCTCTGCCCGCGCCACCAGTCGACCGAGGCGATGCCCGAGGTGATGCGCCCGAGGTCTCCGCGTTCGGCGGCGGCGAGGACGATCTCCGTCGAGGGGTCGAAGCGGTGCTGGGAGATGACGGTCACGACGGTACCGGCGCGCTCCTGCGCGGCGATGATGTCGTCCGTCCGCGAGACGGTGACGTCGGCCGGCTTCTCGATGATGACGTGCTTGCCGGCCTCGAGCGCCTCGATGGCGAGGTCGGCGTGCAGGCCGGTGGGGGTGCAGACGACGACGATGTCGGGGTCGGTCTGCGCCAGCGCCTCCGCGAGGGTCGTGAACGCCCGTCCGCCGCGCTCGGCGACGAGGTCCTCCGCCTTCGCGAGCTCCGGGTCGGCGACGGCGACGAGTTCCAACTCGTCGCGAAGCTGGTCGATGACGATGCCGTGCTGCTTCGAGATGATGCCGGCGCCGGCGATGGCGATGCGGTGCGGTCGGGACATGCGGGGGTTCGCTCCAGTTCTGTGCGTGGGGTGGGTCGGTGTCCGTGCCGGCTCAGGCGAGCTGGCGGAGGTGCGCGAGGGCGGCTTCGAGCTCCGGTTCGAAGTCCTCGAACAAGCACTCGACGGTGACGGGGCCGTCGTAGCCGCCGTCGCGCAGGGCCGTGATGAACTCGGCGAGCGGCCAGTCGCCCTGGCCGGGCGGCCGTCGTCCGGCATCGGCGATGTGGGCGTGTCCGATGCGGGCGCCGAGGGCCTTGACGACGGCGAGCGGCTCCTCCTCCAGCATGATGTGGAAGAGGTCGGCGACGACGGGCACGCGGTCGATCCCGAACTCGTCGAGGAAGGCGACCGTCTCCTCGAGCGAGTTGAGCAGGTTCGTCTCGTCCCGGTTCAATGGTTCGAGGACGATCTGCAGTCCGTTCCGCTCCGCCGTGTCGCGCGTCTCGACGACGACTTCTGCGAACCTCGCGCGGGCGGCCGTGACGTCCACCCCGGCGGGGATGGTGCGCGCCGTCCCGCTCCCGAACACGATCTTCGCGCCGGGCTCCGAGACCGAACCGATGATCGGCATGACGGCGTCGAGGTACGCCGTGACGCGTTCCGCCGGGAAGTCGGGGTCGGCGAGCGACAGGTCGCCGGGGAACAGGATGGCGAACGACCCGCGTCGGATGCTCGCGTCGTAGTCGGGATGGCGCGTCCACCCGTCTCCGTCGGCGACGACGAGGTTGCCGACGATGGTCGGTTCGGCGTAGTCGGCTCCGGACGCGAACGCACCGGGGATGCGTTCGGAGGGGACGATCACGCCGTACCCGGTGAGCGGGTACCGCTGGGCGGTCGGGTTCGAGTCGGACATGTGGTTCCGTTCCGTCGTCGGTGGGATGGTCATCGCTACTTCAGGCTCCCCGAGATGAGGTCGAGGCGCCAGAACCGCTGCAGGACGAGCACGAAGATCACCACGGGGATGACGGCGACGAGCGCCCCGGCGATGGCGACCGAGTAGAGCACCGGTTCGCTACCGCCACGGTTGAGCATGAGGAACATGGCGACCGTGATAGGCGACAGCTCCGACTTCGACTGCATGATGTACGGCAGCAGGAAGTTGTTCCAGGCACCGATGAACTGCAACAGGAACACGGTCACGAGACCGGGGAACAAGAGCGGCAGGCCGATCGAGACGAAGGTGCGCCCCTCGTTCGACCCGTCCACCCGAGCCGCCTCGAGGAGTTCCTGCGGCACCGAGCCCCGCGCGAACACGTAGGAGAGGTAGATCCCGAACGGGGTGATCGAGATCGGGATGAGCACCGCCCAGTAGGTGTTCGTGAGGTTCAGCTGTGCGAAGAGCATGTACTGCGGGATCGCCAGCGTGATCGTCGGGAGCAGCACACCCGCGAGCAGTCCGACCATCACGGCCTTCTTACCCGGGAACCGGTAGAGCGCGAGCGCGTAGCCGGCGGCGGCCGAGACGGCGGTCGACAGGAGAGCGCCGCCGATCGAGTAGATGAAGCTGTTGCCCAACCAGCGCGCGAAGGAGCCGTTCTCGTACGCGAACAGGTCGGCCATGTTGTCGATGAGGCTCGACCCGAAGGTGAACGCGCTCGTGGAGAACAGCTCGCCGGTGCTCTTCGTGGCGGCGAACACGACCCACACCATCGGGAGCAGGAAGTAGAGGACGGCGATCAGGAGCACGACCGTCGGGAGGATTCCGCCGAGCTTGTGGACGAGGCTGACGGATTCCTTCGGCTTGCGGATGCGGCCGCGATCGGCGCGGACGACGGTCTCGCGAGCGCGACGGTCCTCCTCCGCGCGTTCCGCGGTGCGTGCGGTGGTGGTCATGCGTTCCTCCGAGCTGCGAGGCGTTGCCCGCCGAGCACCAGGAGCGACAGCAGCACCGTGGCGAGGGCGAGGATGATGGATGCCGCCGACGCCGAGTTGAGGTCGTCGTGGGCGAAGGCGTCCCGGTACACCCGCATCAGTGGGAAGTAGGTCGAGCTGATGGCCGGGGTGAGGCTCGAGAGCATCTGCGGCTCGCTGTACACCTGGAGGGCGCCGATGATCGAGAAGAGCCCGGTGAGGATCGTGGCCGGCACGATGTGCGGCAGCTTGATGTACCAGGCGATGCGCGGTTCGTTGCAGCCGTCGATGCGGGCGGCGTCGATCTGCTCCTTCGGCAGGGACTGCAGCGAGGTGTACAGGATGATCGTGTTGAAGCCGATCCCGCCCCACAGCACGACGTTGATGATCGCCGTCATGACGAGGTCGCCGCGCAGCAGCGTCGGGAACTGCAGGCCGAAGGTCTCGGCGAGCTGGTAGATCGGGCTGATCTCGGGCACGTACAGGAAGCCCCACATGAGCGCCGCGATGACGCTCGGCACGCCGTACGGCAGGAAGATCGCCATGCGGCTGAACGCGCGGAGGCGGGCTCTCGGGAGGTCGAGCAGCAGCGCGAACAGCATCGCCGTGAGCATCATGATCGGCACGAGGAAGAGCGCGTACACGGCGAGGTTGCCGAGGCTCGTCCAGAATGTGGGGTCCTGGAGCACCTTCGTGTAGTTGCCGAGGCCGACGAAGACCTCCTCGCGCACGCCGTAGGCGCTCGCACCCGCCGCGGTGCCCATGAGACTGAGGCCGCCGGAGTACACGATCGGGATGACGAACACGAAGACGAACAGGACGACCGCGGGGGCGATGAGCACCCACGCGAACAGGTGGTGCGGGCGGGTCAGCGAGACGCGCCGTCTGGTGGGGACCGCGGTCGGATCGTCCTCCGTCCGACCGCGGCCCCGCTCGATGGTCGGCGCGGTCATCAGCCCGCCAGGTCCTTCTCGACGATGTCCTGCACCTTCGGGAGCACATCGGCCCACGGGCTCGTCCCCTCGATGGCGTTGCCGAGCTCGTCGGTGATGGCGGTGAAGGCCACCTGCGTGTTCGGTCCCCACTGCACGGTGACGAGCTTCGACGCCGCTTCCGTGGCGCTCGGCCAGTAGGTGGTGTCCTCGGGCATGAGCTCCGGCGGCGTGCGGTCGATCTCCTGGCCGTGCAGGGCCCCGGTGAACTTGTTGACCTCGACGAGCCCCTCGGCGCCCTCATCGGACGCGTTCAGCCAGGTGATGAACTCGAGCGCCTGGTCGTAGTGCGGGCTCTCCTTGAGGATGACGTTGGCCGAACCGCCGCGGGCGAAGACCCGCGGATCGGCGGCGTCCCACTGCGGGATCTGCGCGGCCGACCAGAGCCCGACGGTGTCGGGGTACTGGTTGAGCAGTGGACCGGGAGCCCAGGCGCCGGCGATCGTGCCGAGCACCCGGCCACTCGCGGTCGCCTCGATCTGCTCGGGGCTGCCGGTCTGGTAGGTGCTCACGAGGTCGTCCTCGACCATGCCCTGCCAGAAGTCCAGGACCTCCCGCGTCTCGGCGCTGTCGATGTCGACACCCCATTGCTCGTCGGCGTAGTCCCACCACTGGGCGCCGTTCTGCAGGGCGAGTCCCATGAACTGGTCGGCGTCGATCGAGCTGAAATTGAAGAGGTAGCGGTCACCGTCGAGGGTGCGGACCTGCTCGGCGAGGGCGCGGAAGTCCTCCCAGCTCGCGGCCGGGGTGAGGCCGTACTGCGCGAAGAGGTCGTTCCGGTAGACGAAGAGCGCCGGCCCGAGATCCTGCGGGACGCCGTAGACCGTGTCGTCGAAGGACACGCTCTCGAGCACCGTGGGGGAGTAGGCCTCCTCGAGGTCCTGCTTCGCGCTGTCGAGTGGGGCGAGGACGCCGGCCGACACGTAGGTCGGCAGCTGCGTGTACTCCGCCTGCGCGATGTCGGGGCCGTCGCCGGCTCGCACCGCGCTCAGGACGCGGACGGGCATGTCCGCTCCGCTCGCGGGTTGCGAGATGTTGACCTGGATGTCGGGGTTGGCCTGGTTCCACACCTCGACGCGCTTGTCGATGTTCGAGCCCCAGGCCCAGAACTCGAGCGTCACCGGGCCGTCGGCCGAGTCGTCGCCGCCCGGCCCCGAGCACGCGGTCAGCGCGAGGGCGAGGATTCCCGCGGTCGCGATTCCGATACGAACGCTGTTTGCCACTGCAATCTCCTTTGATAGCGGGGTCTGCTCCTCGCGTCGCTGAAGCGTTTCAGTGGTGCTGGACCACGACGGTTCCGGGCGGAAGCGGGATCAGTCTCGCAGACGGTCGTCGATCTGGCAAGCGATTGCCAGAAGGACATGGCAATCGGTTGACAGGCGGAGGTCTCCCGGTTTCAATGGAGGCGTGCCAACGACGCTGCAGAACGATCCAGACCGCCTCCTCCCCGCCGACCCGGGGACCCGCGACGTCGCCAGGGCGCTCTACCGCTCGGTCGAGGCCCTGCCGATCGTCTCGCCGCACGGACACGTGGATCCGGTGATCCTCGTTGAGGACACCCCGTTCGCGAACGCCACCGAGCTGTTCCTCCGGCACGACCACTACGTCACCCGCCTGCTGCACGCCGCCGGGTTCTCGCTCGCGGACGTCGGCGTGCCCGACCTCGCCGAGGGTGGTGCCGTCGCCGCGCCGCGGGACGCCTGGCGACGCTTCTGCGAGCACTGGCACCTGTACGCCGGCACCGCCTCCGGGTACTGGCTGAGCTCGATCCTCGGTGAGCAGTTCGGTGTCACGGAGCAGCCGGACGGAGCGAACGCCGACCGGCTCTTCGACACGATCCACGAGGCGCTCCAAGCGCCGGCGTTCCGTCCGCGTGCGCTGTTCGACCGCTTCCGCATCGAGGTGCTCGCGACCACCGACGACCCGATGGACGACCTCGCCGCACATACCGCCCTCGCGGCGGACCCCACCTTCAGCGGGCGCGTCCTGCCGACCTTCCGGCCCGACGCGTACCTCGATCCGACGAAGGCCGGGTGGGTGGAGCGGGTCGCGGCACTCGCCGCCTGGAACGGGACACCGGAGTCCAGCTACCGCGGGTATCTCGAGGCGCTCGTCGGGCGCCGTAGCCACTTCATCGAGCACGGGGCGGTGTCGGCCGACCACGGTGTCCCGCAGCCGCTCACGATCGAACTCGAGGAGGCGGACGCCGCGACGCTGTTCGACCGCGCGCTGTCGGGGACCGCCGACGCCGCGGACCTCGAGCGGTTCGCTGCGCACATGCTGTTCGAGAGCGCCCGGATGAGCGTCGAGGACGGCCTCGTCATGACCGTGCACCCCGGTGTCCACCGCAATCATCACTCGCCGACGCTCGCCCGCTTCGGGCCGGACACCGGCCACGACCTCCCGGTCCGCACCGACTACGTCCGTCCCCTGCGTCCGCTGCTGGAGCGGTTCGGCACGGCTCCGGGGTTCCACCTCGTCCTCTTCAGTGTCGACGAGACGAGCTACTCGCGGGAGATCGCACCGCTCGCCGGGTTCTACCCGAGTGTCTTCATCGGCGCACCG
This sequence comes from Plantibacter sp. H53, assembly GCF_001650455.1. Lineage (NCBI taxonomy): Bacteria > Bacillati > Actinomycetota > Actinomycetes > Micrococcales > Microbacteriaceae > Plantibacter > Plantibacter sp. H53. The sequence continues at coordinate 40,944 of NZ_LWCT01000002.1, read as the reverse complement.
TGGTGGTTCCTCGACGCGCCCGACGCCGTCCTGCGCTTCCGGTCCGCCGTGACGGAGACAGCCGGGTTCTCACGCGGATCGGGGTTCATCGACGACACGCGGGCGTTCCTCTCGATCCCCGCCCGACACGACATGTCCAGGCGCCTCGACGCGTCGTTCCTCGCGCGACTCGTGCGGGAGGGGCGCATCGACGAGGCGACGGCCGAACGCATCATCCTCGACCTCGTCGTCGACCAGCCGCGACGGGTGTTCAAACTGTGAGCACCGTGACGACCGCGGACAGCGCTGCCGGAGCCCAGGGGGAGCAGGCGGTCCCGCCTCTGTCCCGCGCGCGGCTGCCCGAGTTCCCGTCGGCGCCGGTCCGGATCGTCCACCTCGGACTCGGCGCCTTCCACCGTGCCCATCAGGCCTGGTACACCCAGCTCGCCGACCCCGATCACGAGTGGGGCATCGCCGCCTTCACCGGCCGGAGTCCGCAGGCCGCAGTCGATCTGGACGCCCAGGACTGCCTCTACACGGTCGTCGAGCGATCGGCGGACGGCGACTCGGCGACGATCGTCGGTTCGATCGTCGAGGCGCGGGACGGTGGCGACGTCGCACGGCTCCACGACCTCCTGGCCGCCGAGACCACCGCCATCGTCACGCTCACGGTCACCGAGGCCGGGTACCGGCTCGATGCCGAGGGGAGGCCGGACGCATCGGATCCGGCGGTCGAGCAGGACGTCGCCCTGCTGTCCGAGGCCTTCGCCGAACAGGGGGACCTCCGCGCCGCGCGACCGACGACGACGCTCGGCAGACTGCTTCTCGGCCTCGAAGCCCGTCGTCGTGCCGGGGCCGGTCCGATCGCGATCCTGCCGTGCGACAACATCGCCGACGGCGGCGCGCTGGTCCGTCGCGCGATGCTCGCCCTCGCCGACCGGGTCAGCCCGGAGACCGCTCGGTGGATCGCCGACGAGGTCTCGTTCGTCTCGTCCTCGGTCGACCGTATCACGCCGCGTCCCACGGCCGCCGACGAAGCGACGGCCGCGACGCTCACCGGATTCGCCGACGCCGCTCCCGTCGTCACCGAGCCCTTCACCGACTGGGTGCTGAGCGGCGACTTCCCCGCCGGGCGGCCGGCGTGGGAGTCTGCGGGTGCCCGGTTCGTCGACGACCTCGAGCCCTACGAGCAACGCAAACTGCGGCTGCTCAACGGCGCCCACAGCCTCCTCGCCTACGCGGGCCCGCTGCGCGGTCATGCGACGGTCGCCGAGGCGGTCGGCGACGAGCAGTGCCGGGCCTGGGTCGACGAGTACTGGGACGAGACGGAGCGCCACCTGCCGGACGACCTCGGGCTGACGGCGTATCGCACCGCGCTCCTGGAGCGCTTCGACAACGCGCGCATCGAGCATCGGCTGCAGCAGATCGCCCTCGAGGGGGTCACCAAGCTGCGGGTGCGGATCGTGTCGACCCTCCTCGCGGAACGGGCCGCCGGTCGGCCGGGAACCGGGTCCCTGCGCGTGATCGCCGCATGGGTCGCGGCCGTCCAGGGCGACGACCGGCCGGGTGACGCGAGCGGTGCCGCCGTCGCCGAGGCGCTCAGGTTCCAGGGTCGGGAGCGGACCGCGGCGCTCGTGCGCCTGATCGATCCCCGCCTCCTCGGCTCGGAGCCGGATGGCGGTTCCAAGCTCGTCACCGAGCTGGAGCACCTGGTCGACGAGCTGACCGGACGCCCACGGAACCCCTGACACCCGCCACTGCAGCCGACCCGCAGTCCGTCGGAACCACCCCGGCCACATCGGCCGCAACGCACGAAGGAGTAGTACCCATGAACATCGACAAGGCTGAGGTCATCGTCACGAGTCCCGATCGGAACTTCGTGACGTTGAAGCTCACGACGGATGACGGCCTGACCGGCCTGGGGGACGCGACGTTGAACGGGCGCGAGTTGGCGGTGGTGGCGTATCTGTCCGAGCACGTGGTGCCGTTGTTGCTGGGCCGTGATGCGTCGCGGATCGAGGACACGTGGCAGTTCCTGTACCGGTCGGCGTATTGGCGTCGGGGGCCGGTGACGATGGCGGCGGTCGCGGCGGTCGATATGGCGTTGTGGGACATCAAGGGCAAGGCTGCGGGCATGCCGGTGTATCAGTTGCTGGGCGGTGCGTCCCGGACGGGGCTGCTCGCCTACGGGCATGCGTCGGGGAAGACGAACGAGGAGTTGTTCGACAGTGTGCGCGAGCATCAGGCGCAGGGCTACCAGGCCATCCGGATCCAGACGGCGGTGCCGGGGTTGCAGTCGATCTACGGCATCGCGTCGAACGCGACGTTCGAGGGCAACACGGGTGTCCGGTACGACCACGAGCCGGCGCAGCGTGGCGGCCTGCCGAACGAGGAGGACTGGGACACGAGGTCGTACCTGCGTCACCTCCCGACGGTGTTCGAGGCGGTGCGGAACGAGTTCGGTCCGGAGCTGCCGTTGCTGCACGACGGCCACCACCGGATGACGCCGATCCAGGCCGCGAAGCTCGGCAAGAGCCTCGAACCCTACGACCTGTTCTGGCTCGAGGACTGCACGCCGGCGGAGAACCCGGAGGCGTTGCGCCTCGTGCGGCAGCACACGACGACGCCGTTGGCGATCGGTGAGATCTTCAACACGGTCTGGGACTACCAGCAGATCATCCGCGAACAGCTGATCGACTACGTGCGTGGTGCGGTGACGCACATGGGTGGGATCTCGCATCTGAAGAAGACGTTGGACTATGCGGCGCAGTACCAGATCAAGTCGGGCATGCACGGGCCGACGGACATCTCCCCGGTCGGTATGGCGGCCGCGATGCACCTGGGGTTGGCGATCCACAACTTCGGGATCCAGGAGTACATGAAGCACGGCGCGAAGACCGACGCCGTGTTCCAGCAGTCGTACACCTGGGAGGACGGCATGCTCCACCCGGGGGACCAGCCCGGCCTCGGTGTCGAGTTGAACGTGGACGAAGCGGGCAAGTATCCGTATCAGCGGGCCTACCTGCCCTACAACCGTCTCGCCGACGGAACCGTCCACGACTGGTGATCCCTGCGGCCAGCGCGGTGCGCTGACCCGACCGCGCCCCTGTGGCGTGAGTGCGCCCCTCCGGAGGCCCGCGCTCACGTCGCAGGGGCGCGCTCGCGAAGGCCTCGGAGCCGGGTCAGCCCGCGAGGAGGGCGACGCCGATCACGACGACGGTCGCCGCGGCGATCCGGCGCACGGGTCGGCCCTCGCGGAGTACGAGTGCACCGAACAGGCTGACGAGGATGACGCTCACCTCGCGCATCGGCGCGACGAGGGCGACCGGTGCCATGGTGATGGCGACGAGCACGAGGATGTACGACATCGGCGAGAGCACCCCGAAGGCGAGGATGCGTGGCCAGTGGGCGCGCAGGACCGCCGGAAGCTCGCGCGCCCGGCGACCGAGCGAACCGGAGAACAGCGCGACCTCGACCGCGGTGCAGCCGACCATGTACGCGACGGGCGAGGCGCCCCACGTGCGGACGGCGTGCGCGTCCCAGATCGTGTAGGCCGCGATCGCGACCCCGGTGAGGAGTCCGAAGGCGACTGCAGGGTCGATGCGTCGTCGCGTGGCGCGTACGTCCACGGCGACCGGTGACGGGTCGCTCCCACGGTCGACGAACCCGATCGCGACGACGCCGACGACGATCGCCGCGACACCGAGGAAGGCGAGCAGTGACGGGCGTTCACCGAGCAGGAGGACGGCGATGATCACGCTGATCGTCGGGCCGGTGCCGCGCGCCGTGGCGTAGACGGTGGAGAGGCGTCCGCCGGCGTAGCCGCGCTGCAACACGAGCATGTAGACGTAGTGCAGCACGGCTGAGACCACGACGCCGATGGCGAAGCCGGTGAGGTCGTCCGTACCGAGCCCGCCGGTGAAGGGGACGACGATCGCCCACAACACGGTGCTCGACACGGCCCCCCACCAGAGGAAGGGCATGCCGATCCGGCTGACGCCGTGGGCGACGATGTTCCACGCCGCGTGGCAGACCGCGGCAGCGAGGACGATGGTGACGGCGAGCAGAGACACGTGGGACCCTTCCGATCCTCGCGGGCGCGACGATCAGGGTCCTCCGGGCTTTTGTCCTGTCAGATGACGGTCGTCGGCTGGCCGCCGACCGTGGCGCCGCTCGGACCAGTCGAGCTGTCGCTCCGGAACCCTAGGCGCTATCGCGCACCACGCTACCAGCCTCCGGCGAGACGTGCTCGTTCGTCCGAAGATGGGCGAACGAACGCTCATTCGCCCGAACTCGGGCGAATGGACGTGCGTCAGTCGACGATCGCGATGGCGTCGATCTCGACGAGCATCTCCTCGCGGGGGAGGCCCGTGAAGACCGTGGTGCGGGAGGGCAGGACGCCACCCTTGACGCGCGAGCCGACGAACTCGCCGTAGGCGTCGTTCATGATCGCGAAGTCCTCGCGCTTGGTGAGGTAGACGCGCAGCATCATGACGTCGTCGAAGGTCGCGCCGCCGGCCGCGAGGATGGCCTCGACGTTCTGCAGGGTGCGGGTGGTCTGCGCGGCGACGTCGCCCGGGAACAGGTACTCGTTCGTCGCGGGGTCGACGGGGCCCTGGCCGGAGACCTGGACGAAGTTGCCCTTGCGGACGCCCTGGGAGAAGGTGTGCGCGGGAGCCGGGGCGTCGGTGGTGGAGATGGCGGTGCGTTCGGTCATGGGGTGTGTCCTTCGGTTGGTGGCCCTTCGACAAGCTCAGGGACCGGGGTAGGTGATCAGGGACGGGACGGGTGGGAGGTCAGGAGGTTACGGGTGCCTCCGCGGGCGCCGGTGGCGCGTAGCCGAGTTCGGTGGAGATCGCGGTTGTGGTGGCAAGGAGCTGCGGCAGGAGGGCGCGGACGCCGCTGTGGGGGAGCACCATGGTGGGGACGGAGATCGACACCGCCGCGGTGACCCGGCCGTCGGGCCCGAAGACCGGAGCGGCCACGCAGTTCATGAAGCTCTCGTGCTCCTCGTGGTCCTCGGCCCATCCGCGTTCGGTCGAACGCTCGATCTCGGCGAGCAGGGCGTCGGCGTCGGCGATGGTCTTGTCGGTGTACCGCTCGAACACGATGCCCGTGACGACGCGTCGACGCTCCGCCTCGTCGAGTCCGCCGAGGAGGACCTTCGCGACGCCGGTCGCGTACAGGGAGGCCGGCAGGCCGACGCGCGAATACATGCGGAGGGGCTGACGCGACTCGACCTTGTCGATGTAGAAGACGGAGCCGCCCTCGTAGGCGGCGAGGTGCACCGTCTGGCCCGTGGCCGCCCCCAGCGCCCGGATGTGCGGAGCGGCGACGCCGCGGACGTCCTGCTCGTCGAGCGCGGTCTGGGTCAGCTCGAACATCGCGCGCCCGAGGTGGTACCGGAACGACGCGTCGCGCGTGACGAAGCCGTGCTCCTCGAGCGTGTTGAGCAGGCGCAGCACCGTGGTCTTGTGCACACCGGCCGTCGCCGCGAGCGCGTCGAGGGAGTTGGTGCCCGAGACGATCTCGCGGAGGAGGTCGAGCGCGCGGGACAGGGACTGGCTCATGCGTCGATCATCCCGTGTGCGCCGACGGTGGTCCACGGCAGTGGGCGCTCTGCGGTGATGCGCCACGACGCCCATTCCTCATCGGTCGCCTCGACGATGGTGCTGACACCCTGGGCGTCCGGCACGAGCTCGGGGCGGTCGCCGTGGCAGACGAGCGTCGACGCCGCTACCGCGTGGCCGAGCCGCGTGCAGGCGGTGTCGGAGCGACCCGAGGCCAGCCCGGCGAGGTAGCCGGCGGCGAACGCGTCGCCCGCACCGACGGTCTCGACGACGTCGACCGACAACGACCGCACGTCGACGCCCGCCTCGGACCCGCGGTGGAGGGTGGTCGCGGCGTTCTCCTCGTCCTTGAGCACGATGCGCCGCAGGGTCGGCAGCTCGGCGAAGAGGCGGGTGGCGTCCGTGTGGCCGAAGAACAACTCCGCTTCGTCGACGCCCAGGAACAGGACGGACGCCTGGTCGAGCAGGCGATGCAGCGGGGCGGTCGAGCGACGCTCCCAGAGTCGCGGCCGGAAGTTGAGGTCGACGCTCAGGACGGTGTCTCGGGGGAGCGCGTCGCCCAGCTCGCCTACGAGCAGCGCGGTCGAGTCGGACAGCGCCGGGGTGATGCCGGAGGTGTGCACGATGGCCGAGGCGGTGATGGCCGCCCGGGTCGCTTCGTGCCCAAGGGTGTCGGCGCTGAGCTGCGACGCGGCGGACTCGCTGCGGTAGTAGTGCATCCGCGGCCGACGGTCGCCGTCGGCGCTCACGACCGTCTCCTTGACGTAGAGGCCGGTGGGCCGGTGGTCGTCACGCTCGACGGCGTCGGTGAGGACGCCGTCGAGCCGGGCCGTCTCGAGGATGTAGTCGCCGAACCCGTCGTCGCCGAGGCGTGAGATCCAGTGGGTCGGGATGCCCAGGCGCGCGAGGCTGGAGGCGACGTTGAACTCGGCACCGCCGACGCCCGTCCGGTATTCGCGGGCTTCGGCGACCGGGAGCTGCCCCTCGGGCAGGAGGACGACCATCGCTTCGCCGATCGTGCTCACGGTGGACGGTGATGTCGTCATCACGGTTCCCCTCGCGTCTCGGCCGGGTCCGGTTGACGGCCTGTGGATGCAATGCTAGAACAGACGTAGCGCTGAGTGCAATGTGCGTTGCAAGATGCGCAACGCTCGACGCTCACGGTGTCGGTGGGCGCAGCGCTCGATCGCGAAACGAGGAGACCATGACGGACGACTTCGATGCCGGTGCACTGGGCGTGCTCGACGGCAGCCTCAAGGGCTTCCCACCGGCGTCCGTCGGGACCGACGCCGCCACGTTCCTCGCCGGTCGACCGGCGCTAGCCGACTTCACGACGCCGCTCGTCACGCTCGACCGCTCGGCGGTCACCGACAACGTCGAGACCATGCGACAGTGGTGCGACCGCGCCGGGGTGGGCCTCGCGCCGCACGGCAAGACCACGATGAACCGGGCCCTGTGGCAGCGTCAGCTCGACGCGGGTGCCTGGGGCATCACCGTCGCGACCCCGTGGCAGCTCTCCGTCGCGCTCGACTGGTCGATTCCCCACATCATGCTGGCCAACGCCCTCGTACAGCCCGAACACCTGCGCGCCGTCGGGCGGGCCCTCGCCAGCGGCGACGCCGAGATCGTCGTGTGGGCCGACTCCGTCCGCGCCGTGCAGATCATGTCGCGCGTGCTCGCCGAGCAGCCACCGCGTCGCCCGCTCCACGTGCTCGTGGAACTCGGTGCGCCGGGTGGCCGCACCGGAGCCCGGGACCACGCCACCGCGCTCGAGATCGCCGAGGCCGTCGTCGCCTCGCCCGAGCTCGCGCTCGCCGGCGTCAGCGGCTACGAGGGGGCCCTCGCGCACCACGGCGACGACGGCTCGCTGCAGATCGTGCGTGATTACCTGACCTCGCTCGCCGAGCTGCACACCGGGCTCCTCGCCGCCGGCCGCTACGACGATCGCGTCGAGACCCTCATCGTGACCGCCGGGGGCAGTGCCTACTTCGACGTGGTCGCCGAGGTCCTCGCGGAACTGCGCGACCTCGACGGTGCTCGCGGACGCGCCGTCGACGTGCTGCTGCGCTCCGGCGCGTATGTCACCCACGACGACGGCTTCTACCGGGGGATCACCCCGCTGGGCCGCCACGAGGGCACCGGCGACTTCCGCTCCGCGATCCACGGCTGGGCGACGATCGTCTCCCGCCCCGAGCCCGGCCTCGCGCTCGTCGACGGCGGGAAGCGCGACTTCCCCTTCGACGAAGGGCTCCCCGAGGTGCAGGGCGTCCGCCGCGCCGGATCCGCCACCGTCGAACCACTCCCGGGCGCGACGACCACGGCCATGAACGACCAGCACACCTTCGTCTCCCTGCCGCCCGGCAGCGACGTCGAGGTCGGCGACGTCATCCGCCTGGGCCTCTCCCACCCGTGCACCACCTTCGACAAGTGGCGTGCGCTCGTGGTCATCGACGACGTCCGTCTCGCCGAACCGAGCGCCGTCGACGCCGTCACCACCACCTTCGGCTGAGCCGAACCGAACAGGAGCCCCGCATGACGCTCGAGACCCCTCCCACCACGCCGCACCCCCTCGACGCCCTGTACGCCGACCGCGCCATCGCCGTCGTCCGCGTGCCCGTCATCCCCGACCCGGTCGAACTCTGCCGGGCGCTCGCCGCGGGCGGGATCCGCAGTGTGGAGTTCACCTTCACCACGCCGGGCGTCGAAGCCCTGATCCGTGCCGCGGCCGACGCGATCGGTGACCACGGGGCCGTGATCGGCGCGGGGACGGTCGTGGACCGCGACACCGCGCAGCGCGCCATCGACAGCGGTGCGCAGTTCCTGGTCACGCCCGGTCTGAGCGAGGAGGTGGCCGAGGTCGCCACCGCCGCCGGCATCCCGTTCCTGCTCGGTGCGATGACGCCGAGCGAGGTCATGCGCGCCGCGTCCCTCGGTTCCCACGCGGTGAAGATCTTCCCGGCCGCCGCCATGGGGTCCGGCTTCCTCAAAGACCTCAAGGGTCCGTTCCCGGGTCTCCGGCTCGTGCCGTCGGGCGGACTGCACGCCGGCAACGCCCGCGAGTACATCCAGGCCGGCGCAGCCGCCGTGACCGCGGGTTCGAGTGTGGTCGGTGCGGCCGACGTCGCCGCGGCCGATTGGGCCGGCGTCACCGAGCGTGCGACCGCCTTCACCGCGGCGGCCCTCCTGCCGTGACGTCGCGACCGACGGACGGAGCGCGCGCGGTGGTCATCCGCGGCGCTCGCATCGTCGACGGCACCGGCGGACCGAGCGTGCACGGGTCGCTCCTCATCGACGGGGGCCGCATCGCTTCGATCGGGGCGTCTGCGGAAGCCGACGCACCCGCTGACGCCCTGATCATCGACGCCGTCGGTCTCGTCGCATCGCCCGGCTTCATCGACATGCACGCACACTCCGACCTCGCGGTCCTCCGCGACCACGAGCACCTCGCCAAGGTCTCGCAGGGCGTCACCACGGAGGTCCTCGGACAGGACGGGCTCTCCTACGCCCCGACGGACGACCGCACGATGTCGATCGTCCGGCAGCAGATCGCCGGCTGGAACGGGCAACCCGACGACGTCGACTTCGCGTGGCGGACCGTCGGCGAGTACCTCGACCGGGTCGACCGCGGGACCGCGCTGAACGTCGCCTACCTGGTGCCGCAGGGCTCCGTCCGGATGCTCGTGGTCGGCACCGAGAACCGGGCTGCGACCGCCGACGAGATCGCTCGGATGCAGGAGCTCGTCGCCGCCGGCATGCGGGAGGGCGCGGTCGGGATGTCCTCCGGCCTCACCTACGTGCCCGGCATGTTCGCCGACACCGAGGAACTCGTCGCGCTGTGCCGCACCGTCGCGGAGCACGGCGGCTTCTACGCACCGCATCAGCGCTCGTACGGCAAGGGCGCACTCGAGGCGTACGCGGAGATGATCGACATCAGTCGTCGTTCCGGCTGCGCGCTGCACCTCACGCACGCGACGATGAACTTCGGCGTCAACGCCGGCCGGGCCGCCGAACTCGTGGCCCTCATCGACGCCGCCATCGCGGACGGCGTCGACATCACGCTCGACACCTATCCGTACCTGCCGGGTTCGACGACCCTGTCGGCGTTGCTGCCGAGCTGGGCGGCGGTCGGGGGGCCGGACGCGACGATCGAGCGTCTGGGCGACTACGACGTCCGGGCGCGGATCCGATACGAGCTCGAGGTGCTCGGCACCGACGGCTGTCACGGTGTCGTCACCGACTGGGCCACGATCGAGATCTCCGGCGTCGCGAACCCCGAGCTCGCCGGCTTCGTCGGACGGACCGTCGCCGACATCGCCGCCGAGGATGCGGGACACGCATGGTCGGGCGACCCGACGGCCCTGTTCTTCGCGCTGCTCGAAACCGACCGGCTCGCGACCGGCATCCTCCAGCACGTCGGCGACGAGGCCAACGTGCGCACGATGATGGTGCACCCGGCCCACACGGGCGGGAGCGACGGGATCCTGATCGGCGCGAAGCCACACCCGCGCGCCTGGGGCACCTTCCCGCGCTACCTCGGCCACTACGTCCGCGAGGAGGGGGTGCTCGGGCTGGAAGACGCCGTCGCCCACCTCACCTCGCGGCCGGCTGCGCGCCTCGGCCTCAGCGACCGCGGCGTGCTCCGCGTCGGAGCCGTGGCCGACCTCGTCCTGTTCGACCCCACGACCATCGCCGACCGCGCGACGTTCGCCGAGCCCCGGCAGCAGGCCGTCGGCATCCCGTGGGTGTTCGTGAACGGTGCCGCCGTCATCGCCGACGGTCGACGCACCGACGCCGTCCCCGGCCGCTCGATCCGCCGCCCGGCCTGACCGCTTCCCCCGCCTCCCCACCGATCCAGAAGGTCTCCCATGCCCATCAACGCCCTCGCGCGCAGCGTCGCGGCCGCCGCTCCAGCACCGAGCGACCCCATCGGCTGGTTGCAGCAGACCACGCCCGGCCTGCTCATCCTGTGTGCCGTCGCCATCGCGGTGCTGCTGTTCCTCATCATCCGGGTGAAGCTCGAACCGTTCATCTCGCTCTTCATCGTCGGCATCGGCCTGGCTCTCGCGACCGGGACGAGCATCTACCAGATCGTCGGCGTGGCCGTGCCGGACCCCTTCGACGACGAGCAGATCAAGCCGGGGGCGTCGCTCCTCGAGACCGGCTTCGGCGGGATCCTCGGGCACATCACGATCATCATCGGTCTCGGCACCGTGCTCGGCGCGATCCTGGAGCGCTCCGGTGGTGCCGACGTCCTCATCCGGAAGCTGCTCGGTCGCTTCGGGGAACGCGGTGCTCCGATCGCGATGGGGCTCACCGGTCTCATCTTCGGTATCCCCGTGTTCTTCGACGTCGGCATCTTCGTCCTCGCGCCCCTCGTCTACATCACCGCGCGTCGCGGCGGGAAGTCGCTCGTGCTCTACGCGCTCCCGATGCTCGCCGGCCTCTCGATGACGCACGCGTTCCTCCCGCCGCACCCGGGCCCGACGGCGCTCGCCGGCACCTTCGAGGTCGGGCTCGGCTGGCTCATCCTCATGGGCTTCCTCTGCGGCATCCCAGCCTTCATCGCGTCGGGCATCGCCTGGCCGCTCTGGATCGGGAAGCGCGTCATGGTCTCGGTTCCCGAGGAGTACGTCCTGGAGCCCGAGGACGACGCCCCCGAGCGCAAGGACGTCTCGCTCTGGAGCGTCGGTCTCATCATCATCACGCCGATCCTGCTGATCCTCGCCGCCACCTTCGGTGCCCTCGCCCTGCCGAACGGACCCGTCCTCGAAGCGTTGACGCTCATCGGCAACCCGGCGGTCGCGCTCACGATCGCCGTCTGCCTCGCGTACTACGTGCTCGGGGTGCGGCGCGGCATGACGCTCGCCGAACTGGGTGAGCTCTCCGGCCAGTCGCTCCGACCGATCGGCATGATCCTGCTCGTCGTCGGTGCGGGTGCGTTCTTCGGCGCCGTCATCTCGGCGACGGGGGTGGGCGCGGCGTTGGCCGAGGTGCTCGGTTCGCTCGGCCTGCCGATCATCGTGTCCGCGTACCTCATCAGTTCCGGCCTCCGCATCGCGCAGGGCTCGGCGACCGCGGCCATCGTGATCACGGCGGGGATCCTGCAGCCGGTCGTGCTCGCGGGTGACTACTCGCAGCCGCAGCTGGCGCTCATCGGCATCGCGATCGCCGCGGGTTCGATCACGCTCTCGCACGTCAACGACGGTGGGTTCTGGATCATCGCGAAGTACTTCAACATGTCGGTGAAGCAGACGCTCACGACCTGGACCGTGCTCGAGACGATCCTTTCGATCGTCGGCTTCGGGATGGTCGCCCTCATCTGGCTGTTCGTCTAGCCCGAGTCGTGACCGTCGGTCCAGTGCCTTTCTCAGGAGTGTCCGGGCGTGTCGGTGCTTGGTGAAGCCGGCGCGCCGGAGGACTCCTGAGAAAGGTCACTGAGCGGTAGGTGGTGCCTTTCTCAGGAGTGTCCGGGCGTGTCGGTGCCTGGTGAAGTCGGCGCGCCGGAGGACTCCTGAGAAAGGGACTCAGTCGACGTCAGAAGAGGCGGGAGTCGCTGTCGTCGAGGCCGCGCATCGCGTCGTAGTCGAGGACGACGCAGCGGATGCCGCGGTCCTGGGCGAGGGTGCGCGCCTGCGGCTTGATCTCCTGTGCGGCGAACACGCCCTGCACGGGAGCGAGGAGCGGGTCGCGGTTCATGAGTTCGAGGTAGCGGGTGAGCTGCTCGACGCCGTCGATGTCGCCGCGGCGCTTCAGCTCGACCGCGACGGACGCCCCGGTCGCGTCGGTGGCGAGGATGTCGACCGGGCCGATCGCGGTCATGTACTCGCGGCGGATGAGTCGGTAGCCGTCACCGAGGAGCTCGATCTGCTCGGCGAGGAGCTTCTGCAGGTGTGCTTCGACGCCGTCCTTCTGGAGGCCCGGGTCGACGCCGAGTTCGTGCGCGCTGTCGTGGTGGACCTCGTGGATCGACACGATGAGGGCGTCGCCGGTCTTCTTGTGCGTGACCTTCCACAGCTCGGTGATCCCGGCCGCGGCCTGCGTCTCGTCGGGCTCGACCGTCGTGAGCACGCAGGGCGGGCTCATCCAGTTGAGCGGCTTGTAGGATCCGCCGTCGGAGTGGACGAGCAGGCTGCCGTCGTTCTTCACCATGAGCAGCCGCTTGGCGAGCGGCAAGTGAGCCGACAACCGTCCGGCATAGTCGACCGAGCACTCCGCAATCACCAAACGCACGACGACGAGCCTACCGCGACACCGCAGCACGTCCATTCGCCCATGTTCGGGCGACGGAACCCCGAATCGCCCGAACATGGGCGAACGAACGGGGCTCAGCGCTTGCGGCGGCTGCGCTCGCGGGCGGCCGGAGAGGCAAGGCCGGCGAACACGATGAGTACGAGCACGACGAACAGGGCGTTCAGCAGGCCGATGGCGTCGCCGAGGATGCCGATGAGCGGCGGACCGACGAGGAACGCGCAGTAGCCGATCATCGCGACGGCACTCACCCGTGCCGCAGCGCGCTTGGAGTCGTCGGCCGCGGCTGACATGCCCACCGGGAACCCGAGCGAGGCGCCGAGTCCCCAGAGCACGGTGCCGAGGATCATCAGTCCGGTCACCGGCGTGAGGATGAACAGGACGAGCCCGGCGATCGCGGCTCCAGCCGACACCCGGAGCACCGGCACCCGTCCGAAGCGGTCGATGAGGGGCCCGCCGACGATGCGACCGACGGTCATCGCGGTGACGAAGACCCCGTAGACGAGCGCGCCGGTCGTGTTGCTCTGCCCGTGGCCGTCGACGACGGCCAATGCGAGCCAGTCGTTGGCACTGCCCTCGGCGAAAGCCATACCGAGGATGATGACGCCGATGAGGATGAGCCGGCCGTCCGCCCAGACCGAGAGGCTCTCGCGGAGACGCTCCTGCCACGGCGTCTTCGGTGCGTCGTCGGCTTCGGCGGCCACGTCCTGCTGGACCGGGACGAAGCGCACGGCGACGACCGTCGCGACGGTGATGGCGACCGCCATGATGAGCGCGTGCCAGAACACCTCGAGGCCGATCGCCGAGGCCAGAGCGCCGAGCCCCGCTCCGGCGACCGTGCCGAAGCTGAAGCACGCGTGCATCAGCGGCATCACCGTCTTGCCGAGTTCCTGTTCGGCTGCGGCTCCCTCGACGTTCATCATCACGTCGAGGGCTCCGTTTCCGAAGCCGAAGACGATGAGCCCGACCAGCACGATCCCAGCGAGCGGTACGAGGCTCGCGCCGACGCCGATGAGGAGGAGTCCGGTCGCGACGAGCCCGAGCACCAGCTGCATGCCTCGCCGCGGTCCGAGTCGCGCGAGCAGGTGCTGGGAGGCGACGAGGCCGACGACCGATCCGATCGACATCCCGAGGATGAGCAGCCCGACGGTGCCGGTGGTGAGTCCGAGGTTGTCGCGGATGGCGGGGATGCGGGCCACCCACGTCGCGATGCTGAGGCCGCTGAGGGCGAAGACCACGAAGATCGCGTTCCGCCAGGCGAGCAGTTCGCGGCGTGGTCGCAGGGCGACGGGGGCGGTGTGCGGGTTGGTCGGCTCTGACACGTTGTCCTCGGGTTCGGTGCTGATGCGCCTGGGCGCCGTGTGGAACGGGTGGTGAAGCCCGTGGATCGGGAGTCGATCGAATCGATTCGATTCCGTCGACTAAGCTAGCAGACCGTGGACCAGGAAACACGCCCCTCGCGACCGACGCTCGCCGATGTCGCCGAGCGCGCGGGGGTGTCACCATCGACCGCCTCGCTCGCGTTCAGCGGCGCCGGACCCGTGTCCGAAGCGACCAAGCAGCGCGTGCTGCAGGCTGCCGCCGACCTCGACTACGCCGGACCCGACCCCCGGGCCCGCTCCCTCCGTCAGGGACGCAGCGGCATCGTGGGAGCCGTCGTCGCCGGCCGGATCGGGCACTCCTTCCGCGACCCCGTGATGGTCCAGACCCTCGACGGACTCGCCGACGAGCTCGGTGCGGTCGGCGCGGGACTCCTCCTGCTGAACGACGCGCAGGAGGGCACGCTGCAGTTGAGCAACGCACCCATGGACGGCGTCGTCCTCATCGGCTGCAGCCCGAACCTCGACAGCTCGGTCGCGATCCTCAGTCGACGGGGGATGCCGATCGTGTCGATCGAGGGCCTCGCAGCCCTCGGCGTGCCCGACATCGCCGTCGACAACCGCGGCGGCGTGCGTGCGGAGGCCCAGCACCTCGCCGACCTCGGCCACGAGCGCGTCGCCGTCGTCACCCTCAACCTCGATCCGACCGAACGCCGCGGCCCGCTCACGCCCGAGTGGGAGCGATCCGCCACGACGGTCCCCGCGATCGAGCGCCTGCAGGGCCTCCGCGACGTCTTCCCCGACGCGCAGGGGTTCGTCACCACGGGGTCATCGCTCGAAGAGGGCCGGGTCGCCGGACACTCGATCCTCGACGTCCCGGCGGATGAACGCCCGACGGCGATCGCCGCGCAGAGCGACCTCCTGGCCGCCGGCGTCATCCGCGCAGCCGAGGAGCTCGGCATCGCCGTCCCCGCAGAGCTCAGCGTGGTCGGGTTCGACGGCATCCGGGTCGAGGGGCTCGACTACGACCTCACGACGGTGTGGCAGCCCTCCCGCGAGAAGGGTTCGGCCGCGGGCCGCGCGATCATCGCCATGCTCGACGGCCGCGATCCGGAGTGTGAGCAGTTCAGCGTCCGGTTCCACCGCGGCGCGACGACGGCACGGGTCCCCGCTCCACAGCGCTGAGGTCTCGCCGGGGTTTCGACAGATCCTGCCGTGCGGCGGACCCGCCCCGTAGGGTGGAGGCGACGCTCGAAGGAGACCCATGACCGACCAGCCCATCGCCACCGCAGCACTCGTCCAGCAGGAGGCGGCGGCGCTCGCCGCGTCTCTCGCCCCGGTCTACAAGGATCTCCACGCCAATCCGGAGCTCTCCTTCGCGGAGCACCGGACCGCCGCCCTCGTCGCGGATCGCATCACCGGCCTCGGGTACGGGGTCGCGACGGGGATCGGCGGCACCGGCGTCGTCGGCGTCCTGGAGAACGGCGAGGGGCCGACGGTCCTGCTGCGGGCCGACATGGACGGCCTGCCCGTCCTGGAGGAGACGGGCCTCGATTACGCGAGCGTCGCACGCGGGGTCGACCCGGAGGGTAACGACGTCCCGGTCATGCACGCCTGCGGCCACGACGTCCACGTCACCTGCCTGCTGGGCGCCGCCGAACTGCTCGCCGCACGGCGCGACACCTGGTCCGGGACGCTCGTCGTCCTGTTCCAGCCGGCCGAGGAGGCCGGTGGCGGTGCGCAGGCGATGGTCGACGACGACCTCTACGCACGCGTCCCGAAGCCCGACATCGTGTTCGGCCAGCACGTCGGTCCGCTGCCGGCCGGTGTCGTCGGCACGCACGCCGGGCCGTCGTTCGCCGCGACCGACGCCTACCGCGTCACCTTCCACGGCCGCGGCGGGCATGGATCCCGCCCGCAGTCGACGATCGACCCGATCGTCATGGCGGCGTCGGCGGTCGTCAGGCTCCAGAGCATCGTGTCCCGCGAGGTCGCCGGGACCGACACCGCCGTGCTCACCGTCGGCACGATGCACGCCGGCACGAAGAACAACATCATCCCCGACACGGCACAGATCGGCGTGAACATCCGCAGCTACGAGCCGCACGTGCGCGACCGCGTCGTCGGCTCCATGGAGCGCATCATCCGGGCTGAGGCCGCCGCCTCGGGCGCCGAGCGGGAACCGGTGATCGAACACACCGAGGCCTTCCCGGTGCTCGTGAACGATCCCTCGGCGACCGGTACGGTGACGGCGGTGTTCGCCGACGCGTTCGGTGCCAACCGCGTCGTCGACCCCGGTCTCGTCACGGGCAGCGAGGACGTCGGCATGCTGGCGACGGCCGCAGACGCGCCAATCGTCTACTGGATCCTCGGCGGCGCCGACCCGCAGGCCTTCGCCGCAGCCTACGCGTCGGGGCGCATGGAGCAAGACCTCCCGGGCAACCACTCCTCGAAGTTCGCCCCGCTCATCCACCCGACGCTCGACACCGGCATCGCCGCCCTCTCGCTCGCCGCCCTGTCGCGGCTCACCGGAGCGGTGGCCGACGCATGATCGTCGT
Organism: Plantibacter sp. H53; assembly: GCF_001650455.1. Taxonomy (NCBI): domain Bacteria; kingdom Bacillati; phylum Actinomycetota; class Actinomycetes; order Micrococcales; family Microbacteriaceae; genus Plantibacter; species Plantibacter sp. H53. The sequence continues at coordinate 24,270 of NZ_LWCT01000002.1, read as the reverse complement.
CACGACCGACTCGGTCGCCGGTCACCGCATCGACGCAGTCCTCGGCGAGGTCATCGGCCTCACGGTGCGCGCTCGCGACTGGGGCTCCTCCATGTCGATCGGCTTCTCCGCGCTCGGCGGCGGAGAAGTCCCGGGGATGACCGCGCTGCTGTTCGAGTCCCGTCAGGAGGTCATGCGGCGCTTGGTCGCGGACGCCGAACAGCGCGGCGCCAACGCGGTCCTCGCCATGCGTCTCGAGACCACCGACATCGGCGGGGCGTGGACGCAGCTGACGGCGTACGGCACCGCGGCGTATCTCGTCCCGATCCCCGCGGGCGAGCCCGGAGCGACCGGCCAGTCCGCCTACGCAGCGGCGCAGCCCGACGCCCCGAAGCCCCGGGGTCAGGTCTAGTCCGACGATCGGTCGCGAACGGCGGGAGTGATCCGCAGTGGGCGCCGAGGTCGCCGTCAGTGCGCGGCTCAGCTCGGCGCCGTGGCGGTCAGAGTAGGCGGAGCTCCTGGGCACGGGTGACGGCCCGGGTGCGGTCGGCCACCTCGAGCTTCTCGAAGACGTGCAGCAGGTGCGTCTTCACCGTCGACTCCGAGATGAACAGTGCCGCCGCGATCGCGCGGTTGCTGTTGCCGGCGGCGACGAGCGCGAGGACCTCGAGCTCGCGGGCGCTGAGCTGCGGGCGGGTCGGTGCCCCACCCTGCATGCGGCCCACGAGGGTCGCCGCGATCGTGGGTGCGAGCACCGTCTGACCGGCGACCACCGAACGGATGCCGGCCAGGATCTCCTGCTCGGGCGCCGCCTTCAACAGGTAGCCTCCGGCTCCGGCCTCGATCGCGCCGAGGATGTCGTCGTCGGTCTCGTAGGTCGTGAGGACGAGCACCCGGACGCCTGGCACGCGCAGCACGATGCGCGCTGTCGCCTCCGCGCCGCCGAGGACCGGCATGCGCAGGTCCATGAGCACGAGGTCCGGCCGGTGCTCCTCGGCCGCCGCGACCGCCGCAGCGCCGTCCGCCACCTCGGCCACGACCTCGAGGTCGTCCGCGCGCCCGAGCAGTGCGACGATGCCAGATCGCACGATGGGGTGGTCGTCCGCGACGACGATCCTGATCCGTGTCATCGTGTGTCCTGTCTGGTCCCTGAGCTTGTCGAAATCCCGGTCCCTGAGCTCGTCGAAGGGCTCGCTTCGATCGTCACCGGCACTCGCACCCGAACCGTCGTCCCCGCTCCGGCGGCACTCGTGAGTTCCACCGTCCCACCAAGCAGCGTCACCCGGTCGTGCATGCCGTGCAGCCCGAAGCCCGCGCCCGGGCTGGTCCCGAGGAGCGCGCCGTCCGGGTCCGCGATCCCGACGCCGTCGTCGGTGACCCGCAGTTCGGCCCAGCCGTCGTGGACGCTGAGCACGAGCTCGGCGCGGTCGGCGGCGGCGTGCTTCCGGATGTTCGCGAGCCCTTCCTGGGCGCTCCGGAGCAGCACGACCTCGGGTGCCCGCTCGAACCGTTCGGACGGGGCGTCGATGTCGACAGCCACGCCGGTCTCGCGGGCGAACCGCTCGCCCAAGCGTCGGAGGCTGTCACCGAGCGTCGTGTCGGCAGCGGGCATCGCCGCCGTCGTGGCCACGAGGGACCTCGCCTCGCGGAGGGCGTCGCGCGCCGTGCTCTCGATGAGGTCGATGCTGTCGAGGGCGGCGACCGGGCGACCGTCCAGCGGGGAGGCATCCGGCGTGCCTGCGACGGTCGCGCCGACCTCGGAGCGGGCCCGTTGAGCGAGCAGCACCACGCTCGTGAGGCTCTGCGCGATCGTGTCGTGGATGTCGCGCGCCATGCGTTCCCGTTCGGCGGCCGCTCCGGCTTCCCGGCTCGCCCGTTCCGTTTCGGCCTGGGCCGCCTGCAGACTGACCAGGAGTCGTGCCTTCTCGTCGCCGAGCTCGGCGATCCGGGTGATCCAGAGACCGAGGGACAGCGCGAAGACGAGCGAGACGCTCTGGATCGCGAGTCCCTGCAGGATCACGTCGGGGGTGGCGCCCAGCCCGACGATGAAGCCGAGGGCGAGGGTCGCGGCGCTCGCGATGTTGAGGATGATCGCGTTCCGGGTGTTCGGTGTCAGCACCCACAGCAGCGGGAACACGAGGCACTGCAGGGTCAGGACGTTCGGGGAGAACGCCGTCCCGACGGCGGTGAGCGCGATGAGGGTGATCGCGAACCAGAGTCCGCCCTGCGGTCGCTCCAGGGTGCGTCGCCCGACCGTGTAGTACACGAGGCAGAGAGCCGCCAGCACGATCCAGACGCCGACGACCCGTTCCGATGCCCCGGCCGCGCTGACGCTCACGAGCGCGCCGACGATCACGCACCCCGCGCCGAACGCGACATCCCACCACCGTCGTCCGTCCATGTCCCAACCCTCCCATCCCTGCCCGCGAACTGTCACTTCCTGCTGGTTCCGGTGGCGTACACCCACCGGAACTGACAGTTCGCGGGCTAGGAGCGGCGGACCCAGCGGAAGGTGAGTCGGGTGAGGACGAGGCCGATGATCGCCCAGACGACGAGGACGAGCGCAACCGTCGGGAGGTCCCAGCCACCGGACGGCTCCTGCGAGGCGAACCCCTCCGGCAGGAAGACGGAGCGCATGCCCTGCGCGATCCACTTGAGCGGGAAGACACTCGCGACGTTCTGCAGCCACTCGGGGAGCATCGTGAACGACAGGTAGACGCCGGAGATGAACTGCAGCACGAGCACGATCGGGATGATGACGGCCGTCGCGCTCTTGCCCGTGCGGGGGAGTGCCGACAGGGCGATGCCGAGGACGGCCGACGTCGCGATGCCGAGCAGGTAGACCCAGGCGAAGGTGAGCCACCGCTCGGGCTCGGTCGGCAGGGTGACGTCGAACAGGAACCGCGCGACGAGGAGCAGCAGTGCGATCTGGAGCACCGAGGTGACGAGGACCTGCCCCATCTTCCCGAGGAAGTAGGAGATCACCGGGAGCGGGCTGCCGCCGAGACGCTTAAGGGTGCCGTCGCTCTTCTCCGTCGCGATGTCGGTCGCGAGGTTCTGGACGCCCGAGAGGAGGATGCCCGCGGCGATCATGCCGGGCAGGTAGAAGGCGGCCTGACTGACCCCGCCGGTGCCGTCGGGTGCCTCGCCCACGTTCCCCATCGCGCTGAAGGCGGTCGAGAAGATCGCGAGCATCACGACGGGGAAGAGGAAGGTGAAGAACACCTGGTCGCCGGAGCGGAAGTAGATGCGGGTCTCGTAGCCGATCCGGCTGGCTCCGAGCCGGAGGGTGCGTCCACGGGGGAGAGCCGGGAGGAGCGGGGCGATGGTGCGGTCGATGGTGGTCATGCGCCGACTCCTGTCGTGGTGACCTGCGTGGCCGGTGACGGTGCTGCTGATGGGGTGGTCGACGACGCAGTGCCGTCGGCCGCGTGGACGAGCTCGAGGTAGATGTCCTCGAGGCTCGGACGGATGACCTCCAGGTCACGCGGTTCTCCACCTGCGGCAGCGGTGAGGGCGGCGACGCGGGCAGCCGGAGTCTCGGTCCGTTCCTCGCGGAGGCCGTGCTCGTCGCGCCAGCGCACCACCGGGATCCGGGCCTCGGCGCCGCCGATCTCGTCGACCGCGCCGATCTCCACGAGTCGACCCGCCGCGATGACGGCGACGCGGTCGGCGAGCTGGGCGGCTTCGTCGAGGTAGTGGGTGGTGAGGAGGATGGTCGTACCGTCACGTTTGAGCGAGCGGATGAGGTCCCAGAACTGCCGACGCGCCTCGGGGTCGAACCCGGTCGTCGGCTCGTCGAGGAAGAGGAGGGCCGGGCGGCCGACCACCCCGAGGGCCACGTCGACCCGGCGACGCTGACCGCCCGATAGCTTGCCGATGCGCGTGCCCGCCTTGCTCGTGAGCCCGACCGCCTCGATGACCTCGTCCACATCCCGCGGATCCGCGTAGTACCGGGCGAACTGTGTGAGCTGCTCCCGGACCGTGACGTTGGCGGCCTCGGCGCTCGACTGCAGGACGATGCCGAGGCGGGCCTTCCAGTCGAGACCGCCCTTCGCCGGGTCGACACCGAGGACGCTCGCCTCGCCGCCCGTCCGGTGCCGGTAGCCCTCGAGGATCTCGATCGTGGTGCTCTTCCCGGCACCGTTCGGGCCGAGCAGGGCGAAGGTCTCGCCCGGGTGGATGTCGAAGGAGACCCCGTCGACGGCGGTGAAATCGCCGTACTGCTTGCGCAGCTCGCGGACTTCGATGATCGGTCGTGTGCTCATGGTGACCATGCTCGTCCGCTCCGACGCGCGCCGGTAGCGGTGGAGGGGCTGATCCTCGTATCCACCGATCGGTTGATACGGGCATAGACGGGCGCCGGCGTGGCCGCACCGCGGTACACGGGTCGAGTGCTGTTCTTCCTGGCCCAGCTGAGCCGCGCCGACGGGAACGCCCGCCCACCCTTGCGCGGGTGGGCGGGCGTCGGCCTGGCAGAGCGGAAACGCTATCCGGCCAGCGCGGTCGCAGCGATGACGACCAGATCCTCCACGTTCTCGAAGCCCGCGGTCTCCTTCGTGAGCGTCGTGAACGGGACGCCGACGACGGTCTGCCCGTCGATCGAGGTGGTGAAGGTACCGCCGGCTTCGGTGACCTCGCCGCCCGCGGCGGTGGCATTGGCAGCGGCCGCGGTGAGTGATGCGGCACCGCCGGAGAGGACGGCGTAGCTGCCGGAAGCCGCGCCGGCTTCGAAGCTCAACATGCATACGACCGGCAGATCGCCCACGACGCTGGCGGGTGTGAAGGAGGCCTTCGCAGCAGCGATACCGGCTGCCGGGACGGACACGCCGCTCGCCGCGCTGAGGGTGTTGACCTGCTCCTCCGTGCACTTCGCGCCGCTCGCAGCGGGCGCCTCCTCGGTGGCCTCCGTCTCCGGCTCACTGCTCGCCGAGGAGGTCGACGCGGGCTTGGAGTCGGACGGTTCCCCACCGCTGCAGGCGGAGAGCCCGAACAGTCCGAGGACGGCGACCGCGGTCACGGCGGACACGCGGAGGCGGTGGTGAGCGAAGTGGAGTGGCATGGTGGTTCCCCCTGAACGGTGTGGATCGATGTCGCCTCCAGACTGGCGTGCCGGCGTTGCGGCCTCAATGGGGACAACTCCCCAATCGTCGTTCAGGCGCCGGTGCGCATCCAGGTGGTCGTCCGGGCACGGAGGCCGAGCGTCGTCGCCCGCGCACCGAGATAGCCGACGAAGAAGGCGAGCGCCAAGCAGGTGAGTCCCGCCTGCCCGCCGGGTGCCCAGGCGAGGACCGCGAGCGCGAACGGCAGGAAGACGAGCGTGTTGAGCAGCCCGGTGATCGCGAGGTACCTCGCGTCACCGGCGCCGATGAGGACGCCGTCGAGGACGAAGACGACGCCACCGAGCGGGGTGGTGACGGCGAGCACGACGATCGCGGGCACGATGAGCGCCGCGAGGTCGGGGTCGCTCGTGAAGAGCAGGCCGATGACCGGGCTCGCGAGGGCGATGACCAAGCCGAGCACGATCCCCGAGCCGACGCCCCACTGCAGACAGCGGACGAGGACGGCGCGCACCCCTGCCACGTCGCCGGCCCCGAGTCCCTTGCCGACGAGCGCCTGCGCGGCGATCGCGAGGGCGTCGAGCGCGAACGCGAGGGTGGCGAAGAGGGTCATGACGAGCTGGAACCCGGCGAGTTCGTCGGTGCCGAGGTCGGTCGCGACGAACACGGCGATGAGCATCGCGGCACGGAGGCTGACCGTACGGAGGAACAACCACCCACCGGAACGGGCCGCTCCACCGAGGCCGGCGCGGTGCGGGCGGAGACTCGCTCCCGTCCGCCGCACGTGGCGCAGGACGACGACGAGATAGGCGACGACCATGCCCCACTGCGCGATGACGGTGCCGATGGCGGATCCCGCGATGCCGAGTCCGAGGCCGTAGATGAAGAGGAAGTTGAGGCCGATGTTCGCGGCGAACCCGGCGCCGGCGACCACGAGGGGGGTGGTGGTGTCCTGCAGGCCGCGGAGGAGCCCGGTCGCACCGAAGACGAGCAGCATGGCGGGGATGCCGAGCATCGAGATGCCGAGGTAGGTGTCGGCCTGCTGGGCGACGTCGTCCGTCGCGCCGAACAGCCCGACGAGCGTGGGGGAGAGGAACCATCCGGCCGCACCGATCACGATGCCGAGCCCGAGCGACAACCAGAGGCCGTCCACCCCGAGCGACACCGCCCCGCGCTCGTCGCCGTGCCCGAGCCGACGGGCGACCGCCGGTGTCGTCGCGTAGGCGAGGAACACCATGAGCCCGATGACCGTCTGCAGGACGGCGCTCGCGACCCCGAGGCCGGCGAGCGGCACGACGCCGAGGTGACCGATCATCGCGGAGTCGGCGAGCAGGAACAGCGGCTCCGCCATCAGCGCCCCGAGCGCCGGGACCGCGAGCCGCAGGATGTCGCGGTCGACGGGCCGCAGCCGCCGCCTGTCCTGTCCCGTGGTCACCCGCCGAGCCTAGCCTCGGGCGGTGACACGCCGCGTCGCCGTCCGAGACGGGACGAGTCGACGGCCTACCGCGCGAGCAGCGATCCGCTCAGGCCAGGGAGGTCGCGCAGGCGGATGCCCGTGAGGAATCCCGCGGCAGCGGCGTAGGCGACCCGCGGTTGGTCGGCGTCCTCGCGACAGGCGAGGAGCAGCGGCACGGCGGTGGCGCCCAGGCGCTCGGCGACGTCGGCGATCTCGGTGAAGCCGACGAGCGGGTCGACCCGGTGGGCGATGCCGGCCATCGTGCGCACGGCGACGCCGTCGGGCTCGGTGCCGTCCTGTGCCAGCCCGGAAGCAGCGAACGAGACCATGGCCACGCCCTCCGACGCGAATCGTCGGCAGGCGTCGGTCAGGGCCCGCTCGACGGCTCGGCTGGTGCGTTCCCCCGACGCTGTACCCGCACCCGCACCCGCACCCGCACCCGCACCCGCACCCGCAGCCGTGTCGACGTCGTCGTCCGGCAGAGCACGACGTACCGCGTCGAGCGCCCACCCGTGCACGATGCCTCCGGCCCCGGGGATCGGCAACCAGGACACCGCCGCGAGCACGGTGCCTGCGGCGTCGGTCACGACGGAGACCCGGACCGCGGCAGCCGACTCCTGGTCGTCGCCATCGGGGGCGTCGATGCTCGAACCCACGGTGAGACCGAGCTCGGGCACGTGCCGGTCGGACACCCACACCGAGGACAGCGCGCGGATCTGGCTGCGGAGCTCCCACGGCAGTTCGCGCGCGGGCAGCAGGATCGAGGTCGTCGAATCCGCGCCGATGGCTCCCGTCGCATCGTCCGGACCAGCGGGTTCTGATGCATCCGCCTCGCCGAGGTCGAGCACGAGGTCTCGACCGAGCGGCGACACCCGCCACCCCTCGGGCACGATGCGCGCGTCGCGAGTGGCGAAGACCGCCGGGGTGAGCCCCTCCTGCTCGGCCGCCGTCGCGAACGCCGACACCGCTGCTGCTGCACCGCCGGGGTCGCCGATCGGCTCGCCGAGGGCCAGCGCGACGCCGGCGTGCTGCTGGTAGGCGACCGCGTGTCCACCGTCGGCCGTGACGAACACCCGGTTCTCGGGGCGGAGCGCCGAGGCCGCCAGCGGTCCGCCGCCGTGTTCGCGCAGCAGCTGCGCCGTCCGGGCGCGCGCTCGCCGCGCACCAGGACCGATCGCGCCCGGCAGGCGTCGCCTGGCCTGGTTCGCCGCGACCCGGAACGCGTGGCGCGACAGGAGGAGAACCACCGCCTGTCCCACCCACAGGACGCTCGCGGAGATCCAGATGGTCGACGCCACGACCGGCACCTGGGCCAGCCAGGCGAGGGCGATGAGGGCGAGGGTGACCAGCAGGTTGCCGAGGGTGAGTGCCATCGCCGCCCACCAGGCCCAGCGGTGTCCGCGGCGGAGCCAGTTCGCGATCACCAGGATCGCGACGGTGTCGAATCCGACGTCCAAAATGGAGCCCTGCGTCAGGGTGGTCGAGCCGAGCGGCCCGTCGAGCGGCACCAGCGTGACGAGCAGCTGCACCGCACCGATCACGAGCAACCCGGCGACCGCGAAGAGTCGCCAGTCGCGCATGGTGGGTCGCGGGGTCGACCGGTGCTCGCCGAGGAGGAGGCGGGTCACGATCACGAAGACGACGGTCGTGATGAAGTGCTCGAGGTCGTCGATCTTCCCGACGTAGAGGAGCGCGATCGACACCCACGACAGGAGCAGCAGCCGCCAGCGCAGCCGGTAGGGGGAACGCATGAACGCGGTCGCGGTCGCGACGCAGGCGAGGATGCCGCAGCTCGGACCGACGTCGAGCGTCGTCACGAGGGACTGCGCCCACGGCCAGTCGAGCCGAGCCAGCGCCAGGGCCGCACCGAGGGCTCCGAGGACGCCGACGAGATGCCCGGTCACGAAGATCGCCGACGCCCGCAGCGTGCCGAAACGGACCTCGACCCACCCGCCGAACACGGCCGCGCCGACGATCGCGATGAGGTAGGCGAGCGGGTCGGCGGTGATGAACATGCCCGTCAGGACCGTCCACCAGCGCCCGGCGTCGAGGCTCGGCACCCCGTAGGCGAACGCCGGGTACCAGGCGGCCTGGTCGATCGGGCGCCACAGGCCACCGGTCACGACGCCGAGGGCGACGAAGACGGTGACGAAGGCGGTGGTCGCGGGGGTCGTCCGCAGGGCCCAGCGCAGCGGTGTCAGGACGACGGCGATCGCGGCGCGCAGATCGGTGCGGACGGGGGCCGAGCCGGCAGGGGTGGGCGGCGTGTCTACGCGGTCTCCGACGTCGGTCGTGGCCGAGGCCGATCCGGATGGCGACAGCAGTTCGTCGAGCTCCGCCTCGGTCATCGACACCGGCGCGCGATCGCCGGCCGGCTGGGCAGCCCGACGACGGATCCGGAACACGACGACCACCGCGATCACGACGGCCGCGGCGCCGGCCAACGCGAGTGCCGCCCAGGAGAAGCGGTGCAGGAACTCGGTCGCAGCGCTCCCCAGGATGGTGACGACGGTCACCACGAGTGAGGCCCAGGCGATGCCACCCGCCGCATTGGCGACGAGGAAGTGCGGGTACGTCATGCGGAACATACCGGCCAGCGGTCCGGAGAAGACGCGGAGGACCGCGATGAACCGTCCGACGAACACCGCCCACGGCCCCCACCGCCGCATGAGGTGCACCGCGGCGCCCAGCCGCTTCGGCCCCACGTGCTTCGGGAACCTGCGGTTCAGCACCGACAGGAGCCGCCGACCGTATCGCTTGCCGATCCAGTACCCGACCGAGTCGCCGAGGATCGCACCACCGGCGGCCGCAGCGGCGACGAACACCGGATTCAGGCCGCTCGACGCGGCGAGGAGGGTCGCCCCGATGAGCACGGTCTCTCCCGGCAACGGCACGCCGAGGCTTTCGACCGCGACGACCAGGAAGACGACGAGGAGCAGGACGCCGGGCGGGAAGTCGGCCAACCAGTCCACGCGGGCTCCTTCCGGCCGGGTGGGTCAACGGTAGTCCCTCGTTCCCCGAAGCGCTCGCGACGCTCCTCCACAGGACTCCGTCCAGAGCGGCACGCCCGCTCTGAGAGAACACCCGAGCCGTGATCAGGTGCCGTCGCTAGGCTGATCCGCATGACTGACGCGCAGCTCGCCTCCGGCATCGACCGTTCCGAACTCGACCCGGCCGTGCGGCCGCAGGACGACCTCTTCCGCCACGTGAACGGCAAGTGGATGGACCGCACCGAGATCCCCGACGACAAAGCTCGATGGGGATCGTTCCACCAGCTGGCGGAAGACGCCGAGAACGCCGTCCGCGACATCATCGAGGAGTCGCAGACGAACCCCGACGGCGAGGAGGGCGTGAAGATCGGCGCCCTGTACGCGAGCTTCATGGACGTCGACCGTGCCAACGCCCTCGGAGCGACCCCGCTCGCCGACCAGCTCGCCCGCGTCGCAGCGGTCGACTCCATCGAGTCCTTCCTCCGTCTGTCCGGCGAGTTCGAGGCCGAAGGGGTCGGAGGCTTCCTGCAGCTCTTCGTCGACAACGACCCGGGCAATCCCGAGCGCTACCTCGTCTTCGCCGAGCAGGGCGGCATCACGCTGCCCGACGAGTCCTACTTCCGTGAAGACACCTTCGCCGAGATCCGCGACGCCTACCGCGCACACCTCCAGACGATGTTCGAGCTCGCCGGCATCGACGACGCTGCCGCACGCGCCGACCGCGTGTTCGCCTTCGAGACGGCGATCGCGTCCAAGCACTGGGACAACGTCGCCACCCGCGACAGCGAGAAGACGTACAACCTGTACTCGTGGGACGAAGCGGCGGCGCTCGCCGCGGGTGCCGACCTCGACGGCCCGGACCTCGCCGTCTGGCGCGACGCGATCGGCGCCGCCGACGCGGTGTTCGCCGAGATCGTCGTCCGCGAGCCGAGCTTCCTCGAGGGCCTCGGCGAACTCCTCGTCGCGGAGCAGCTCGAGTCCTGGAAGGACTGGCTGGCCTGGAAGGTCGTCCACGGTGCCGCTCCGTACCTCTCCGAGGAGTTCGGTCGCGCCAACTTCGACTTCTACGGCAAGACCCTCACCGGCACGCCGCAGCAGCGCGAGCGCTGGAAGCGCGGCGTCTCGCTCGTCGAGGGCATGCTCGGCGAGGCCGTCGGCCGCATCTACGTCGACCGGCACTTCGGCGCCACGTCGAAGGACGAGATGGACGTCCTCGTCGGCTTCCTCGTCGAGGCGTACCGCGACAGCATCGAGAACCTCGAGTGGATGAGCCCCGAGACCCGCACGCGCGCGCTGGAGAAGCTCGACAAGTTCACGCCCAAGATCGGTTTCCCCGTGAAGTGGCGCGACTACTCGGCGCTGGAGCTCGAAGCCGACGACCTGCTCGGCAACGTCCGTCGCGCCAGCCGGTTCGAGATGGACCGCGAGCTCGGCAAGATCGGTAAGCCACTGGACCGCGACGAGTGGTTCATGACGCCGCAGACGATCAACGCCTACTACAACCCCGGTTTCAACGAGATCGTGTTCCCGGCCGCCATCCTCCAGTACCCGTTCTTCGACGCCGGCCGCGACGCCGCCGCGAACTACGGGGCGATCGGCGCGGTCATCGGTCACGAGATCGGACACGGCTTCGACGATCAGGGGTCGAAGTTCGACGGCGACGGCCGACTCACCGACTGGTGGACCGAGGCCGACCGCGCGGCGTTTGAGGAGCGCACCGCATCGCTCATCGAGCAGTACAACGCGCTGGCTCCCGCCCAGGTGCCCGACCACCACGTCAACGGTGCCCTGACGATCGGCGAGAACATCGGCGACCTCGGCGGGCTCGGCATCGCCTGGAAGGCGTACCTGCTGTCGCTCGAAGGCGCCGAGCCGCCGGTCATCGACGGCCTCACCGGCGCGGAGCGGTTCTTCCTCTCCTGGGCGCAGGCCTGGCAGCAGAAGGGACGCGACGCGGAGGTCATCCGACTGCTGTCGATCGACCCGCACTCGCCGAACGAGTTCCGCTGCAACCAGATCGTCCGGAACATCGACGCCTTCTACGAGGCGTTCGGCGTCACCGAATCCGACGCCGCATGGCTCGCCCCCGAGGAGCGCGCCACCATCTGGTAGTGCCGCGTCTCGCGGAGCCTGTCGCCCCCTGCCGATGACCCCAGTAGTGGGACATGTGGGAGGGCGGTCGACGCTGCGAGAATCACTCTGGAGTCGACGAATCGTCATCCCGATGCACTCGAGAAGCTCATGGCGCGAGACCCGAACAGCGCCTGAGTGGACCTGGTCCGATCCGTCCGGTTCACAGCAGCGTCGCCGTCGATATCGCCACAGCCCCCGCCGTCCCCCGGCCCGGGCGAGGCGGTACCGGCGGCGACGTGCTCCGCTCCGGTTCATTCGCCCATTCCTGGGCGAATGGGCCTTCCGTCGCCCAAGAATGGGCGAATGAACACCGTGGCGCGCGAACCCGTAGAATCGCAGGCGTGTCTAAAGTCTTGAGCAGCCTCCCCGTCGGCGAGCGCGTCGGCATCGCCTTCTCCGGAGGTCTCGACACCTCCGTCGCCGTCGCCTGGATGCGCGAGAAGGGTGCCGTCCCGTGCACCTACACCGCCGACATCGGCCAGGCGGACGAACCGAACATCGGCGCCGTCCCCGACCGCGCCAAGGAGTACGGCGCCGAGATCGCGCGCCTCGTCGACGCGAAGTCGGCGCTCGTCGAGGAGGGCCTCGTCGCCCTCCAGTGCGGTGCGTTCCACATCCGCAACGCCGGCAAGACGTACTTCAACACGACGCCGCTCGGTCGCGCCGTGACGGGCACCATGCTCGTCCGCGCGATGAAGGAGGACGGCGTCGACATCTGGGGCGACGGCTCCACGTACAAGGGCAACGACATCGAGCGGTTCTACCGCTACGGTCTGCTCGCCAACCCGCGCCTGCGCATCTACAAGCCGTGGCTCGACGTCGACTTCGTGAACGAGCTCGGTGGCCGCAAGGAGATGAGCGAGTGGCTCGTCGCCCGAGACTTCCCGTACCGCGACTCCACCGAGAAGGCGTACAGCACCGACGCCAACATCTGGGGCGCCACCCACGAGGCCAAGCGCCTCGAGGAGCTCAGCTCCGGCATGGAACTCGTCGAGCCGATCATGGGCGTGCCGTTCTGGCGTGAAGACGTCGCGATCGCCTCCGAGGTCGTCACCGTCACCTTCGAGGCCGGTCGCCCGGTCGCGCTCAACGGCGTCGAGTACGCCGACGCGGTCGCGCTGGTCCTCGAGGCCAACGCCATCGGTGGTCGTCACGGCCTCGGCATGAGCGACCAGATCGAGAACCGCATCATCGAGGCGAAGAGCCGCGGCATCTACGAGGCCCCCGGTATGGCGCTCCTCCACATCGCGTACGAGCGTCTGCTCAACGCGATCCACAACGAGGACACGGTCGCCAACTACCACAACGAGGGTCGCCGACTCGGCCGCCTCATGTACGAGGGCCGCTGGCTCGACCCGCAGTCGCTCATGCTCCGTGAGTCCATCCAGCGCTGGGTCGGCTCCGCCGTCTCCGGCGAGGTCTCGATCCGTCTGCGCCGCGGCGACGACTACACGATCCTCGACACCTCGGGCCCGGGCCTCAGCTACCACCCCGACAAGCTCTCGATGGAGCGCGTCGGCGACGCGGCGTTCGGTCCCGACGACCGCATCGGTCAGCTCACCATGCGCAACCTCGACATCGCGGACTCGCGCTCGCGTCTCGAGCAGTACGCAGCGGCCGGCATCGTCGGCGGCGCGACCGCGGACCTCGTCGGCCAGCTCGAGCAGGGTGAGGCGCAGGAGATCCTCGGCGGCGAACTCCTCGACCCGACGGCGGACGCCCTCGAGCGCGCGACCGACCTCGCTTCCGAGGGCGCCGCGTTCGACTCCGGCACCGACTAGTCGCACCACGTAACGCCGAACGCCCGCCGCACTCCAGCAGTGCGGCGGGCGTTCTGTCGTGGTCCCTCCCGTTCCGTTCTCAGGAGTCCTGCGGCGTGTCGACCTGCAACTCCGCCGACACACCGGCCGACTCCTGAGTTGGGGACGGCGGGGGTTCACAACTCAGGACCGGTGCGGCGCGTCCCGCCGGACACGCCGGGTGGCCGATGTGACCCGCCGGGGCCATCCTGAGTTGTGAACCGACCAGGCCTACGCGGGGACGGGTGACTCCGCGTACCGCTCGGGCCGGAAGGTCGCGAGCAGCGGCGAGGGTTCGCCGTCGACGATCTCGTCCGCGAGGAGTTCACCGGCGATGAGCCCGAGTGTCGCACCGCTGTGGCTGAAGGCCGTGAAGAGGCCCGGCAGCTGCGGGACCGCACCGAAGACCGGCTCGCCGTCCCCGGGGATCGGCTTGTAGCCGGCCCCGATGTGGTCGAGTTCGAGGGTCGGGTTGCCGGCGAGCACCCGCGATCCCTCGGCCAACAGCCGCTCCACGGTCGAGTCCGAGATGTGCAGCGAGCCGTCGTCGCGGACCTCGATCTCCTCCTCCGACCACGCGGAGTCCAGCGCGAAGCCGCCCTCCCTGGTGCGACGGACGGCCACCTTCGGCGTGTTGAGGACGGCGACGAGCTCGGATGCGGCGGGCTTCGTGAACGCGACGAACGCGGCCGGGCTCTGGTCGCCGATCGTGATGCCGAGTGCGGCGAGCTGGGCCGGGACGTCGGGACCTGTCGCCAGCAGGACCGCGTCGGCTTCGATGCGGTCGCCGTTCGCGAGCACCGCACCCACGGCACGTCCACCGGACGAGGCGATCTCGGCGCCGGCGTCCGTCACGATCCGCCCGCCGCGGGCGACGAACTCGCGGGACAGCACCTCGATCACGGACGGCAGCTCGACCCAGCCCTCGCCCGGGTTGAAGATCGCGCCCTCCGCAGCCACGGCGGCCGGATCGACACCCGGCGTGACCGAGGCGACCTCCTCCGGAGCCAGCCAGCGGGCGTCGTAGCCGATGCCGCGCTCGTAGGCGAAGGTCTCCGCGTAGGACTCGCCCTCCGGTGCCCACATCAGTCCGCCGTCGAAGCGGAGGAAGTCCGCGCTCGGGATCTGCGCGGCGAAGGTCCGCCAGCGATCGATCCCGAGGACGCGGAGCGCGTGGTACTCGCTCGACCGCTGGGCTGCGGAGTTCAACCAGGCGAGCGATCGTCCCGAGGCGCCGCTGGCGAGAGAGCGGTCGGTCACGAGGGTCACGTCGGCACCTCGGCGGGCGAGGGCGACGGCGCTGGACGTTCCGAGGATGCCGCCGCCGATCACGACGACGCGTCGGCTGGTCTGGGTGGTGCTGCTCATGCTGTCTGCTCTTTCTGTTCTGGAGTGCTGCGTTCGTGAGGTGCTGCGGCCGCGTGGACGGCCTCGATGATCTCGAGGACGGCGATCGCGTCGGCCGGATCGACCGGTGGAGGACCGCCGTCGTGGAGGGCGGTCGCCAGGAGGCGGGTGAAGGCGGCGTAGTCGCCGTCGGCCATCGGGACGGTTTCCGTCGCGCCGTCGATTCCGATCGAGCCCCAGCCGGACGGGTCACGCCGACCGAACCCGTCGTCGCGTGGATCGGCGCCGGCCTTGAGTGCGGGCTCCTGGCAGTCGAGTCCCCACGAGGTGTAGGCACCGGAGGAGCCGAGGAGGCGGAACCGCGGGCCGGCTTGGGCGACGAGCGACCCCATCCACAGGTGCGACCGGACCCCCGAACGGTGACGGAGCGCCACGAAGGCGTCGTCGTCCGCGACCGCTCCGGGCCGGACGACGCCGAGTTCCGCCTGGACGTCGTCGACCACGCCGAACAGCTGGATGGCCTGATCGATCACGTGCGTGCCGAGGTCGTAGAGGATGCCGCCGCCCTCCGCTGCGGTCGCGGCCGTCTTCCACGATGCGGGCGGATCGGGCTTCCACCACTCGAAGCGTGACTCGAAGCGATGGACGTGCCCGAGCGCGCCCTCGTCGAGCAGCCGCCGCACGGTCAGGAAGTCGCCGTCCCAGCGGCGGTTCTGGAAGACCGTGACGAGGCGGTCGGCAGCTGCAGCACGATCGACGACGGCCCGGCCCTCGGCCGCGGTGACGGCGAACGGCTTGTCGACCACGACGTGCAGGCCGGCGTCCAGGGCGGCTGTCGCGAGCGCGGCGTGCGTGCCGGACGGCGAGCCGATGACCACGAGGTCGAGCTCGTCGGCTCGGGCGAAGAGCTCCTCGGCGGTCGAAACGACCTGGACACCCGGGTACCGGCCGAGCGCCTCGGCCCGTCGATCCGGGTCGGAGGTCACGACGAGGTCGAGCGAGTAGTCGGGATCCGCGGCGAGGAACGGCGCGTGGAACACCGCGCCGGAGGTGCCGAAGCCGATGACGCCCGTCCTGATCGTGCCGGAGACGCGTGCCGCCATCAGAGGACCTCGGAGAGGAAGCGCTGCAGGCGGGGACTCTGCGGGGCGTCGAACAGCTGCGACGGGGTGCCCGCCTCGACCACACGGCCCTCGTCCATGAACACGACCTGGTCGGCGACCTTGCGGGCGAAGCCCATCTCGTGGGTCACGACGAGCATGGTCATGCCGCGCTGCGCCAGGCCGGCCATGAGGTTGAGGACGCCCTTCACGAGTTCGGGGTCGAGGGCGCTCGTGGCCTCGTCGAACAGCATGACCTCGGGTTCCATCGCGAGTGCCCTGGCGATCGCGACGCGCTGTTGCTGGCCGCCCGAGAGGTCGCGGGGTCGGTGGTCCGATCGTTCGCCGAGTCCGACGTCGTCGAGGCGTGCTGCCGCGACCCGGAGCGACTCGCTCTTCGACATGCCCTTCACGTTGCGGAGCGCGAGGGCCACGTTCTCGAGCGCGGTGTGGTCGGGGAAGAGGTTGAAGTGCTGGAAGACGAGGCCGACCCGCGTCCGGAGCCGTTCCGGCTTCATCTTCAGGGCGCTCTCGCCGGCGAGGAGGACGTCGCCGGACGTGGGCTCGTGCAGGCGGTTCACCCCGCGGAGCAGCGTCGACTTGCCCGAGCCCGACGGCCCGATGATGCACGTCGTGGTGCCGGGCTCGACGTCGATGCTCACCTCGCGGATGACCTCGATGTCGCCGTACGCCATCGAGACGTCGCGGAGCTCCAGGCTCGAGCCGCGGTAGAAGTGCCCGTCGGTGACGGGCAGGGGAGAGGTGTAGGTCATGTGTTGCTCCCGGTGGTGACTGGCAGGGGTGGCTGCACCTCGTCGAGTTCGTCGAGGCCACTCTTCGGCGGGGTGGCCTTCCGGCGCCCCGTCCGGAAGCGGTTGTCGAAGAAGTTGACGAGGTGGGTGAGGGGCACGGTGATGACGAGGTAGAACAGCCCCGCCATGACGAGCGGGGAGAGGTTGCCGGTGAGGACGGCGGCGTCCTGACCGACCCGGAACAGCTCGCGTTCGCTCACGAGGAGCCCGAGGAAGTAGACGAGGCTCGAGTCCTTCACGATGGCGATGAACTGGTTCACGAGCGCAGGGAGGACCCGGCGGATGCCCTGCGGCACCACGACGAGTCGCATCGCCTTGCCGTAGCTCATGCCGAGCGCCCGGCAGGCCTCGAGCTGGCCGCGGTCGACGCTCTGGATGCCGGCGCGGAAGATCTCGCCGATGTAGGCGGAGGCGATGAGGCTGAGCGCGAGGATGCCCAGCGGATAGGGCGAGGGGCCGAACAGCTGCTGGCTGAAGCGGGCGAAGCCCTGGCCGATGAGGAGGATGGTGAGGATCGCCGGCAGGCCGCGGAACACGTCGGTGTAGATCCGCGCGGGTACTCGGAGCCAGCGTGAGGGCGAGATGCCCATGATGGCGATGATCATGCCGAGGACGACGCCGATCACCGTGGCGGCGATCGAGATGACGAGGGTGTTGACGAGCCCGGTGCCGAGCAGCTGCGGGAACACCTGCCACATCGCGTCGAAGTCGAAGAAGGTCTTGATGATGCTGTCGAGCCAGTCCATGCTGTCTGCTCCTGAGGGGTGGGATGGTGTGGTGCGGGCCGGTGCTCGGCCCGCACCACGAGACGGGGACTACTCGGTCGACGAGGTCGGGCTGGGGCTGGAGGTCTGCTCCGCCTTCGGGAGGTACTGCTCGGGCATTGGAGAGCCCGGGAACCACTTCTGGTAGAGCTTCTTCCAGGTGCCGTCCTCCATCGCCTCGGCGAGGGCCTTGTCGAGGGCCTTCTTGAACTCGGGCTTGTCCTTCGCGATGGCGAACCCGGCCGGTGCGTCGAAGGACGGGATGTCGATGGCGTTCACGAGCCCGTACTGGGCCGCGTACTCTTTCGCCGCCTCGTAGTCGAGGAAGTGGGCGTCGATGCTGCCGCTGTTGACGGCCGAGATCGCCGAGTTGTTGTCGGGGAAGCGCACGAGCTCGGTGTCGGTGAAGTGCTTGACCGCGTAGGCCTCCTGGAGGGTGCCCTGGACGACGCCGAGGCGCTTGCCGGCGAGGCTGTCCGCGTCGGTGATGCCGGAGTCCTTCGCCGCCATGACCGTGAGGTACCCGGCGAGGTAACCGTTGGAGAAGTCGACGGTCTGCTCGCGTTCCTTGGTGATGCCGATGGCGGCGACGCCGACGTCGAACTGGCCATTCGCGACGGCGGAGAGGAGGCCGGAGAAGTCCTGCCCGGTGAAGACGACGTCGTCGATCCCGATCCGCTTGGCGACGTCGGTGAAGAGCTCGACGTCGAAGCCGGTGAACGTCCCGTCGGCGTCGGTGAAGGTGTACGGCTTCGAGTCGCCGAGGCTGGCGACGCGGATCTGTCCGGGGGTGATGAGTCCGTACGGGTTGTCCTCGGTGCTGCTGGCGGTTCCGGCACCACCGGAGCACGCGGAGAGGATGAGGGCGGTCGCCGCAGCGACGGCGAGGAGCGCCGTCCTGCGGAGGGTGAAGCGATTCGTCACGGCGAGTCCAATCGTGGGGAGGAGTTCGTGGTGCGTGGAGGGAACCGTCGGCTCGTGTCTTGTGGACGCCGTCAGCTCCATTGCTGTCGTTCTGCTGGTGAGACCGGTCTCAATGTCGTAGGTTGAGACCGGTCTCAACAGGTTGTCCAGGACAGTACCCTGGTTCTCGGACAACGTCAACGACGCAGCAGACCCCATCGGAGGGCACATGGCAACGGATCCGGGTACCGGCAGACGCGAGGCGACGGTGTCGGACGTCGCGAAGGCCGCTCGGGTCTCGAAGGCCACGGCGGCCCGCGCGCTCGGCGACTACGGGGCCGTGAGCGACGATGTGCGGGACCGCGTGCAGGCGGCCGCGGAACGCCTCGGTTACCGCCCGAACGCCCTCGCGAAGAGCATGAACACGGGGAAGTCGAACACGATCGGGGTGGTCATCGGCGACATCGAGAACCCGTTCTTCGCTCGTGCGACCCGGGGGATATCCGACGTCGCGCAGGCCGCCGGATTCGATCTCATCCTCGCCAATTCCGATGAGGAGGTCGATGCCGAGACGGCAGCGATCGAGCTCCTCCTCGACAAGCGCGTGGACGGGTTCATCGTCACGCCGGCCTCCTCGATCGAAACGAGAAGTTTACAAACGGCGCTCGCCGAGGGGCGTCCCGTGGTGCTCCTCGACCGCCGTGCGGCCGGTATGGAGGCCGACACGGTCGTCGCCGACAACGCCTCCGGGGCGGCCGTGGCCACCCGGCACCTCCTCGCCGCCGGACACCGTCGGATCGCGTTCATCTCGACGCTCGGCCACGGGGAGCCGTATGCCGCAGGGGACGATGTCGGATCCTCCTCGGTCGGCGATCGCATCGACGGCTTCACGGGTGCACTCCGCGAGGCCGGCGTCGAGGACCCGGCCGCGTCCGTCCACCTCAACGCGCGTGCGGAGGGGATCGACGTCATCACCCGGAAGGTCCTCGGCGACCCGGACCCCGTGACCGCGATCATCGCCTCCGACAGCCTGGTCGGTTCCGCGGTCTTCCGGACCATCCGCGAACTCGGCCTCGCGATCCCCGACGACGTGTCGCTCATCGCCTTCGACGACGCCGACTGGACGAGCCTCACCACGCCACCGATCACCGTCGTGTCGCAGCCGATCTACGAACTCGGTGCGGAATCCGCACGCCGGTTGATCGCCCGGATCGGTGGGGCGGGGGCAGACGCGGAGGAGTTCGTGCTCGCCCAGAAGCTCATCGAGCGCGGCTCGGTGGGTGCGCCCCCGACCCGCTGATCCGTCGACCTCGGTTCGTAACTCAGGACCGCCGCGGCGTGTCGGGCGCGACACGCCGGCCGGGCACCGCGACGCGCCGGGACGCTCCTGAGGTAGGGACGGGGGGATCCGGTTTGAGCCGGGATGCGCGGCGGGTGTTGTTGTGTCCCTAACTCAGGACCTCTGCCGCGTGTCGGGTGCGACACGCCGGGCGGACGGCGCGACACGCCGAGACGCTCCTGAGTCAGGGACGGCGACGGAGGACGAGGACACTGTCGTCGAGCTCGGCGGGCTCGCCATCGGGCCCGATCGCAGCGCGCACGACGAGGCCTGCGGTGACGACCTCCCAGTCGGTCGCCTCAAGCTCCAGCGAGGCATGGACCTCGTCGGGCGTCGGGAAGTGCGCGTGCGCGATGTGCTCGGTCGCCCAGGGCGGCGGACCGGCGTGGCCGACGACGAGGAGGGTGCCGCCGGGAGCGACCGCCGATGCCGCGCGACGGAGGACCGCCTCGCGCGGGAACTCGACGGGGGAGTGCAGGAACGTCGCGGTGACGAGATCGAACGACGCCGACGGTTCCCACTCGACGAGGTCGGCCTGCACCCAGGTGATGCGATCGGCGACCCCCGCCTCTGCCGCGGTCGACGCTCCGAGGGCGAGCGCGCTCGGGGAGATGTCGACGGCGGTCACGGACCAGCCCTGCCGGGCGAGCCAGACGGCGTCCGCGCCCTCTCCACTGCCGAGTTCGAGCGCGGTGCCGGGCGCCAACGCGTCCACCTCCCGCTCGAGGGCGGCGTTCGGCTTGCCGCTCCACACCTGGCCGCGGCTGCTGTAGCGGTGCTCCCAGAAGGCGGCGGGATCGGTGATGGCGGGCTCGTGCTCAGCGGTCATGGCATCAGCCTGCCGTGGCAGCGGCTGCGAACGGCCGTTTCTTGCCGGAACGGCAACGGAGGTTGTCGCCGCGCGGCCTTCGACACTTCGACAGGCTCAGGGACCGGGCTGCGGCTCAGTGACCGGGTTGCGGATGGGCTGATCCGGTCACTGAGCCTGTCGAAGTGCTCGCGGGGAAAGACGGTCCGGTCGCCGCCCTTCGACAGGCTCAGGGACCGGGCATCGACGCCGCGTCCTGCGTCAGGCGCGGAAGTTGAGCGCCAGGTCGATCAGGAGGCGCGTGCCGTACCCGGTCGCACCCTTCGACCGCCACGACTCGTCCGACTCCACGAGCATGGTGCCGGCGATGTCGAGGTGCGCCCACGGGATGTCGCCGACGAACTCCGCGAGGAACAGTGCGGCGAGCGTCGAACCGGCGAACCGGCCGCCGATGTTGGCGAGGTCCGCGACGTCCGAGTCGAGCTGCTTGCGGTAGCTGCGTTCGAGCGGCAGCTGCCACAGCTGCTCGTCGGTGGCCTTCGATGAGGCGAGCGTCTGGTCGACGATGCCCTGGTCGGTGCCGTGCACGGCCGCCGTCTTCGTGCCGAGCGCCATGATCGCGGCACCGGTCAGCGTCGCGATGTCGACGATCGCGTCCGGCTCCTCTTCGACGGCGAGGCTCAGGCCGTCGGCGAGGACGAGGCGACCCTCCGCGTCGGTGTTCTTGATCTCCACGGTGGTGCCGTTGCGGAACGTCAGCACGTCGCCGAGCATCGTGGCCGAGCCCGAGGGCATGTTGTCCGTGCACATGAGGAACGCCGTGACGCTACTCGTGCAGTGCAACTCCTCCAGCGCCGTCATGGCGGACAGGATCGCTCCGGCGCCCGCCATGTCCATCTTCATCGCCGCGTGGGACGGGTCGGACGGCTTGAGCGAGATGCCGCCCGAGTCGTACATGATGCCCTTGCCGACGAGCGCGAGGTGTCCTGCGGCCTCGATCGGCGAGCCGTCGTCGTCCTTTGGCGTGTACCGCAGCTTGATCATGCGCGGTTCCTCGACGCTACCGGCGTTGACGCCGAGCAGGCCCCCGAGACCGAGCTCGATGAGCGCGTCCTTGTCGAAGACCTCGACGTCGAGCCCGTTGGCGGCACCGAGCGTCTCGGCCACCTCGGCGAGGTCGGTCGCCGTGAGGTGTCCGGGAGGCGTGTTCGCGAGATCGCGCGCGAGGTTCGCCGAACGGGCGAGAACCTCGCCACGGTGTGCGCCCGTCGCAGTCTCGGGCAGGTCTTCAGCACCGGCGACGAGGTGGAGCGCGACGAGCGGGGTGCGCTTCGTCTCCCGCTTCAACTCGGTGTAGCGGTACCGGGCGAGGAGCGCGCCCTCGACGACGAGTTGCCCGGCGGAGGCCGGGTCGAGGTCGAACGACCGCGCCACGTCGAGGCCGATGCTCGCGAAGGAGGATGCCGCACGGGTGAAGGCCGCAGCGATGTCGCGGAGGGCTGCCGGGGTGCGCTTCTCGGGTGCACCGACGCCGACCGCGATGTACGTCGGGGCGTCCTGGCTGGGGATGACGAGCGTCTGGCCGATCTCGCCGGTGAAGCCGGCGCGGGTCAGTGCCGCGCGGTCGAGTCCGAGCGCGGCGGGGATGTCGTCGCCGGCGCCGTCGGCTGTGGGGGCGACGGCCAGGCCGATCGCCTCGACGCCCTCGGGGAGTTCGATCGCGACGCTCAGCTCGACCGCCTCGGCGTCGAGTGAGGGGGTGCGGGAGAAGGTCGGCGGGATCAGCTTGGTGGGGCGGGATGGCATGCAGCGTCCTTCGTCTCGGAATCGGGCTGGATCCATCGTATGGGCCTCACCTGGCCGCTGACGCGAGGGGTCTGGCAGGATGCCGGGATGGGTGCATGGGGAACGGCGATCTTCTCGAACGACACGGCGTCGGACATCCGCACCGAGTACCGCGAGTACGTGCAGGACCGGGTGCCGGACGACGAGGCGACGCGACGGACCATCGCGTCGTTCGCCCATCTGGTGGAGCGCGAGGACGGCGAGCTGTGGATCCCGCTCGCGGCCGCGCAGAGTGAGGTCGGCCGGCTCGATCCCGACGTGCGGACGCGGGCGCTCGCGGCGATCGATCGCGGTGCCGACCTCGAGCTGTGGGCCGAAGCGGGCTCGGGGGAGGTCGCCAGGCGGACCGCGGCCCTCGACCGCCTCCGCGAGCAGCTCCTCGGCCCGCAGCCCGCACCGAAGCGCCTCCGGCGATCGTGGCGCCATGTGGAGGACGACCTGACGCCGGGCGACGTCCTCGCGTTCACGGCGCCGAACGGACGGACCGCCCTGTTCCGGGTCGCCGGCATCCATCGGTCCCGATACGGTGACTCACCCGAGCTCGACGTGCTCGACTGGGTGGGCGAGCAGGTCCCCGGGCCGGAGACCCTGGCGACGCTGCGAGCGAAGCGCGAGCCGGCCTCGGGCAATCTGCCGGAGCGTCCGGTCGTCTGGCGGCCGGATCGGTTCCGCAAGACGGACCCGGTGTGGCACGAGGTCGGCTTCGTCCGTGTCGCACGCCTCGAGGGGTGGCCGAACCGGCCGGGCCGGACCCCTGGTCACTCCGGCCTCTGGCGGGTGCTCAACCTGGTCGTGACCCGCGACCTCCTCGACGGGACCTGGTGAGCTGAGGCGGATCGTCGCTCGCGGGGTGCGCGGGCGACGATCCGCCTCACCTCAGCGGGAGGCGACGAGCGCGGCCCGGACGTCGTCGCGCGGCTCGGCCTCGATCGCCTGCGCGTGCGCCTGGGCGAGCACGTCCGCGATGACCACGCGCTCGCCGGACTCGGAGGACCGCACGGCGGCCTCCACCATCGCGAGGCTCAGCACGTTGGCGTGCACCTCACCCGAGGGGACACGCCCCGTGCGCAGGGCGTCGACGAACTCGACGAGCGAGCCCGCGATCTCCTCCGGCACGTCCGGCTCGAGCTCGGCGGTCTCGACCGCCGACGGAGATCCGCCCTGCGGCGCGAGCTGCCGCTGCGGAGCGGAGTCGCCGTCCCAGACGGCCGTGCCGTACTCACCGTTCACTCGCCAACTGCCGTTCCACGAGGTCTCCACGCCGTCCGCGCACCAGCTGCCGCTGTAGGTGTAGCGGACTCCTCCGGCGAACTCGAAGATCGCGGTCGCGGCGGCGTCGGCGGAGAACCAGCTCCACCCCGGGTTGTACTCCTCGCAGTACACGGCGATCGGGTCGCTGCCGAGGACGTAGCGGGCGGCGTCGAAGGCATGGATCGCCATGTCGACGAGCAGCACGTGCGCCATCTCCTCGCGGAAGCCGCCGAAGTGCGGTGCTTTGAAGAACTCCGTCGTCCCGGACCCGAGCCGACCGAGCGTGGCGACCTGCTCCCGGAAGGCGGCGATCGACGCGTAGTAGCGACGCGACTGGCTGGTCATGAGCAGTTGCCCACTGGCCTCGGCCGTCGCCGCCAACGAGAGGGCCTGCGCCACCGTCGGTGCGATCGGCTTCTCGCAGAGCACCGGCAATCCGGCGAAGAGCGCCTCGGTGTTGACCGGGTGGTGCGCGGCGGGCACGGTGACGTTGACGACCGCGTCCGCCCCCGTCGCCTCGGCGACGACCGACACGCTGGTGCCGACGACGACACCCCCGGGGCCCACGACGAGCCCGGCCTCGGTCACCGCCGACTCCGCGAGGGCCGTGTCGAGGTCGACGACGCCGACGAGTTCCGTGTCCGGGTTCGCGAGGATCGTCCGCAACCACGCCCGTCCCATCCC